>JBAVTG010000001.1:0-16885 GCA_049696015.1 Rhizobiaceae bacterium
CCATTCGACAAGATTTGCTACATCGGCTGCGGCGTGACCACCGGCATCGGCGCCGTCATCTACACCGCAAAAGTGCGCCCCGGCTCCAACGTTGTCGTGTTTGGATTGGGCGGCATTGGTCTCAACGTCATTCAGGGCGCGCGCATGGTCGGCGCGGACAAGATCATCGGTGTTGATCTCAACCCGTCGAAGGTCGCGATGGGCACGAAATTCGGCATGACCGATTTTATCAACCCGGATGTGGTCGGCCGCGACAAGGTGGTGCAAGCCATTCAAGACCTGACTGACGGAGGCGCCGATTACTCGTTTGAGTGCATCGGCAATATTCACACCATGCGCCAGGCGCTTGAATGCTGCCATCGCGGCTGGGGCGAATCGATCATCATCGGCGTCGCGCCATCCGGAACGGAGATTTCCACCCGCCCATTTCAGCTGGTCACCGGCCGCGTTTGGAAAGGCTCGGCCTTTGGCGGCGCACGGGGCCGGACCGATGTTCCAAAGATTGTCGATTGGTACATGGACGGCAAGATCAACATTGATGATCTGATCACTCACACCATGCCGCTGAAGGACATAAACACGGCGTTTGACCTGATGCATGAAGGCAAGTCGATCCGTTCAGTCGTGACTTTCTGAGTCTCCGGTTGATTCAGCCCTTCCAAGGTCCGGCATAGTCGCTCGTCACCGCGCTCGGCTCCGGCCTGGGACGGTCGGGGATTTTCACGTCAACAGTTCCGATATGGACAAAGCCAATCGCCCTTTCATCTGGCGACAGTCCGAGGAATGCACGGCTCGGCGCATCATCGGAATACCAGTTGGAAACCCAATTGGCATTGTAGCCGTATGCATGCGCCGCCAAGACCAGCGCAAAGGCGGCGTTGCCGCCGGAGATGAATTTCTCCCAATCGGGGATGCGCGGATGTTCTTTTGGCACCGAAACGACGCCGACCACCAACGGCGCGCGCGTGAATCGCGCGCGTTCCTGCTCGGCGCGCTGTTCCGTGATTGAACCTTCAATTTCGGCCACGCGTTCGGCGAAAAATGCGCCAATTGTCCGTCGGACGTCGCCGCGATAGACGATGAACCGCCACGGCTCCAGCAAACCATGGTCCGGGACGCGGGTGGCGATTCGGATCATGCCTGCCAGTTCTGCATTACTCGGCGCAGGTTCGTGAATGACCGATATCGGCGCTGACTTGCGGCTCAAGAGAAATTCAATCGCGGCTTCATTCACGTTTTTGATTCCTGTTTGCGAAATTCCCATGCTTATGGGAAACGGATTGGCTTTTGTCAGGTTCCTTTTTGACATCGGCCATAATATTGCCGCCGGGGACGGTCTAACCTGAACGATGCGCTCAAGTGTCATAACCAATTTGCTGGCCGTGTTCTGCGCCGCGTCATTGCTGACGCCGGCAAGTTCGGCGGCACAGGAAAAGCTGAAACTGCCAAAACTGGTCTTGCCCGGCGTGAGCAACTATGCCCCCTCCGCCTCAAAGGAAACCGCGGTTCCGACCAACATGCGCGAACTGACGCTTGCAGCCAAGCTGACCGAGGAAGGCGACCTGTTGCAGGAGGGTCTGACTTGGCGGATTTTCAAGCCGGACCCCAATGATGACGGCAAACTGCCGCTTATTGCCACGGCCAACGGCGGCACCACGCGATTTGCGCTGGAGCCCGGCAGCTATCTGGTCCACGCGGCTTTCGGGCGCGCCGGCATTACCAAGCGCATTTCGGTCACCACTGACAATCGCGAGGAAATTCTTGTTCTGGATGCCGGTGGTTTGAAATTGAACGCGGTGCTTTCCGGCGGCGTGCGTATCCCGCGCGACAAATTGCGTTTCTCTGTCTACTTCGGCGAGGAGCAGGCGGACGGCGAACGCGCCCTCATACTGCCGGACGTGAAACCGGATGATATTATCCGCCTCAATACCGGCACGTATCACATCGTCTCCAACTACGGCGCCGAGAACGCGATCATTCGTGCAGATCTGAAAGTTGAAGCCGGCCAGCTCACCGAAGCGACAGTGGAGCACAAGGCGGCAGAGTTGACGATGAAACTCGTGCGCGAAGCGGGCGGAGAAGCGCTGGCAGACACCGCCTGGTCGGTGATCAACCCGTCCGGAGAGGTGATCAAAGAAAGCGTTGGCGCTTTCGCGTCGATGGTGCTGGCCGAAGGCGACTACACAGTCATCGCCAAAAACAAGGACAAACTCTACCAGCGCGATTTCAAGGTCGATGCTGGCAAAAACCAGGACGTGGAAGTGATGGTGACCGATCAGGCCGCATCAGCGCCGGCGCAATGATAGTCGACTTGGCTCATTAGGCGGGGCTAACGAAAACACCGCACTGTATAGCGTTTCAAGCAGATGCTTGCGATCTGTCAGCAATTGCAAGTCTGACCAGGGCAACACATTTCCGACCGAAACCGGTATCGCCGTTCCTCGAAGGCGCCGGAATTCCCGCACCAGCAGCGACAAGCGCAGCGTCAGGGAGAACCGGCTGACGAAATGGAACAGCCTGCCATTTTGGCCCGAAAAATAGATCGGCACCACAGAAGCGCCTGCAGCCTGGATCAGTTTCGCAGGAAACATCTTCCACGGAAGATCCTCGGCTTTGCCAAAAATGTTTTGCGCCGTTGCAACTCCGCCAGCGGGAAAGACGACAATCGTCACGCCCTCCTTCAGGAGCCGCACAGCTTCGTGGCGTGTTTTCAAGTTGATGGCCAACGCATCTTTGGTTTCGTCAAACGAAACCGGCAGCGAATAAGGCTCCATTTCCTTGATTTTCATCAGGTCATTGTTGATCAGCACCCGGAACGGGCGGCCCAGCTGCTCTGCCAGAGCGAGAATTGCGACGCCATCACCAATCCCGAACGGATGATTTGCGACCAAAACAAGCGGGCCTTCTGGCAAATTCGTCGGCGGCCATGGCTGTGCAAGACCGAGCTGCACATCGATCAGCTCAAGCATGCGCCCAAATACCCGTTCACCAGTCGGAACGATGTCTTTGCGCCAAAGGTTGTAAAGCTGAAAGTACTTGTCTCTGCCAGACAGGCCCTCGATCAAACGGATGACCATCCGCTTCAATCGCGGCTGTGACCGGTTCGCGTAGGAAAATTCGTGAAACTGCATGCCAATCACCCGACGCTGGCGTTGGAGCTCATATGACAACTCACCATGACAGGCAGATGAAGGCCGGAGTTTTGATGTCCGGCCTCATGGCATCAATCGGCAGCGCGGCGGCGCTTCACATCGGGCGGCGTTGTTTCGTCCACCAGCATAGCGATCACTTCATCCAGCCCCATCTCGGCCTGATCGCGCGAACCCAATCTGCGGATGTTGACCTTGCCCTCTTCGGCCTCGCGCTTTCCGCAGACGAGAATGACCGGAACCTTGGCCAGCGAATGCTCGCGTACCTTGTAGTTGATCTTCTCGTTGCGCAGATCGGATTCGACAAGAATGCCGGCGTTTTTCAGCTTGCGTGTGACTTCCGCCGCATACTTGTCGGCATCTGATGTGATCGTTGCAACAACCACCTGCAGCGGCGCGAACCACAAGGGCATATGCCCGGCGTAGTTTTCGATCAGAATGCCGATGAAGCGTTCCATTGAGCCGCAGATGGCGCGGTGAACCATGACCGGCTGCTTCTTGTTGGATTCCTGATCAATGTAAAATGCGCCGAAACGCTCCGGCAAGTTGAAGTCGACCTGCGTGGTGCCACACTGCCAGTCACGACCGATGGCATCGCGCAGCACATATTCGAATTTCGGGCCGTAGAAGGCGCCCTCGCCCGGATTGATCATCGTCTTGATCGTACCGCTGGATTCAGCCTCGATGCGCTCAAGCACCTTGGTCATGATGGCTTCGGCATGATCCCAATTCTCGTCCGGCCCGACACGTTTTTCCGGGCGTGTCGATAGCTTCACCGTTATACCGGAGAAGCCAAAATCAGCATAAGTCGTCAGGATCAGATTGTTGATGCGCATGCATTCAGCTGCGAGTTGGTCTTCCGTGCAGAAAATGTGCGCATCATCTTGCGTGAAGCCACGCACCCGCATCAGGCCATGCAGTGCGCCGGATGGTTCATAGCGATGCACATTGCCAAATTCCGCAAGCTTGATCGGCAGGTCGCGGTAGGACTTCAATCCATGCTTGAAAATCTGCACATGCCCCGGACAGTTCATCGGCTTCAGCGCAAAAACACGCTGGTCGGCGTTTTCGTCGTCCGGATGGGTGAATGCATGTGCGGATTTCACCGCGAACATGTTTTCCTGATACCAGCCCCAGTGTCCGGATGTTTCCCACAATGACTTGTCGAGAATCTGCGGCGCATTGACCTCATCATAGCCTTCGGTGTCGAGACGGCGGCGCATGTAGGAGACAAGGTTCTGGAACATCCTCCAGCCCTTGGGATGCCAGAACACAACGCCCGGGCCTTCTTCCTGAAAGTGGAACAGGTCCATCTCGCGGCCGACCTTGCGGTGGTCGCGCTTTTCGGCTTCCTCAAGCATGGTAAGGTAAGCGTCAAGGTCTTCCTGTGTGTGCCAGGCTGTCGCGTAAATGCGGCTCAGCATCGGGTTATTCGAATCACCGCGCCAATAGGCGCCGGCAACTTTCATCAATTTGAAGGCTGAGCCGATCTGCCCCGTCGAAGCCATGTGTGGGCCGCGGCACAGGTCAAACCAATCGCCCTGCGCATAGATTTTCAGGTCTTCACCGGACTTGATCATATCGACCAGTTCGACCTTGTATGTCTCACCCTTGGCAGCGAACACCTGTCGTGCCTTCTCGCGCGACCAGACTTCCTTGGTGAAAGGCTTGTTGCGGCCGATGATTTCCCGCATCTTCTTTTCAATGACCGGCAGCTCGTCGGGCGTGAATGGCTTATCGTTGCCACTCTCGTCCAATCGCTTGAAATCGTAGTAAAAACCGTTCTCGATCACCGGACCGATGGTAACCTGCGTGCCCGGAAACAGCTCTTGCACAGCTTCGGCCATCACATGCGCTGCATCGTGGCGAATAAGTTCCAGCGCACGCGCATCTTCGCGGGTGATGATCTCGATTTTCCCAGACTGCCTGAGCGGATCAGACAGGTCGCGGACCTCGCCGTTCAACGCATAAGCAACGGCCTTCTTGGCAAGTGATTTGGAAATGCCCTCGGCCAGCGCGGCGCCGGTCAGCGCGGCATCATACTCGCGCAGCGAACCATCGGGAAATGTCAGGGAAACGTTCATATCAGTTCATCCTTATCCAGTCCCGCAAACGAGCGCGGGTGGTGTCAAATCAGCTAGGGAACAAGCGCGCGCGTCATAGCGCGGCGGAGGCGTTCGGTAAAGGCAGGCCAGTTCAATGGTGATGCAGATCATGCACTTTCCAATAGCGCCAAGGGGCATACCATTTCAGCCGCTTCTCAAGCGTTTCCGGAACATTGTCGATGCCGCAGGTGCCGCCGGGACCACAGCGCATGACGCGAAACAGACCCATCCAGCCGCCGCTCCACAAGCCATGTCGGGCAATCGCCTCATAGGCATATTCCGAACAAGTCGGCATATGGCGGCAAGAGTTGCCAACAAAGCCAGAGAGAGTCAGTTGGTACAGGCGCACAAATGCGGTGCCGAACAAGCGGCCGGGCGTCTTGCGCCATGGGCCGGAATAGTTGCGGCCGCTGCCTTTTTTTCTGGGCATGATTTCAGGCAGCTGCCGATTTCCGCTCAATCTGATCTAGGCAATCAACGACTGCGTCAAATGTAAGCATTGTCGAAGCATGTCGGGCTTTGTAGTCGCGCACGGGTTCGAGAAACTTCAGGTCGGCAAATCGGCCTTGCGGCGGCGGGCCATTTTCCTTGAGCATTTTGCGCATGGTTTCACGCACAGCGCGAAGCTCCGCGACTGGCGCGCCGATAACATTGCGCGCCATGATGGATGCGCTGGATTGGCCGAGCGCACAGGCTTTGACGTCATGGGCGAAGTCCGTGACAACACCATCTTTGACGCTCAGATCCACGATTATCGTCGAGCCGCATAGCTTTGAATGCGCGGACGCAGTCGCATCCGCATGGTCCAAACGGCCGATCCGGGGAATGTTCCCTGCAAAATCGAGAATGCGGGCATTGTAGATTTCGTCCATCTTCATCAATCCGGTGACGCCGTGGAAACTGAAGGTGGCGGAACTGCCCCTTCAATTTGCTTCACGGGTCCTATATATAGGCTTGAGGCCAGCATTTCATCAATGTGCCACAAAGATCAATGATGAGTGCAGCTGGCGGTGAAAACCGCCGTCGAGTCCGCTGGATTTTTTTGTATCTGGCGTGGTCCGTTCAACTCGTCCCTTCGTAGAAAGGGACTACGGGAGACGCCAAGATGGATGTACGTATCAGCACTGCCGATTTGGTTGCGAGCCAGATCGACCCCCATTCCAATTTGAACACCAAGCGCCCGTCTCGCGAAGAGGCGGAGGCCGCGGTGAAGACGCTGTTGCGCTGGGCCGGTGACAATCCGGACCGCGAGGGGCTGATCGATACACCGATGCGCGTCGCCAAAGCCTATGGCGATTTGTTCGGCGGCTATTTTGAAGACCCGGCAGCCGAGCTTGGCCGCACCTTTGAAGAAGTTGCGGGTTATGATGACATGGTCCTGATCAAGGATATCGCGTTTCATTCGCACTGTGAGCACCATATGGTGCCCATCATCGGCAAGGCGCATGTCGCCTATTTGCCTGACAGCAAGGTCGTGGGTCTGTCGAAGATTGCCCGTGTTGTCGATATATTTGCCCGCCGCCTGCAGACGCAGGAAACCATGACGGCGCAGATTTCCGGATGCATACAAGACGCTTTACAGCCGCGCGGCGTTGCGGTGATGCTGGAAGCCGAGCACATGTGCATGGCCATGCGCGGCATCAAGCTGCAGGGTTCCAAAACCCTGACCACCTCATTCACCGGCGAGTTCAAGGACAATCCTGCGGAACAGGTCCGCTACTTGTCGATGCTGCGCGGCTGATAACGCGCCTCGCGCTCGCTTTGCTTTTGGTCTATTCAGTGCCGCGCCACGCCAGCGCGGCATTTTCTTTAGGAGCTGACGATGATTGCGTTCCCTGCCCCGCCGACGAACAAGAGAATTCTTGAGGAAAGCACTGAATTCACACCGAAATTCGATTCCAATGGCTTAATCACCGCCGTCGTCACCAATATGGCTGATGGCGTGTTGTTGATGGTGGCGTATATGAACGCAGAAGCCTTGTCGCTGTCGCTGGAAACCGGATTTGCCCATTATTGGTCCCGCTCTCGCAAAGCGCTTTGGAAGAAGGGTGAGACATCCGGCAATGTGCAGACCATTGTCGAATTGCGCACTGATTGCGACCAGGATGCACTGTGGCTGAAGGTCAAAGTGGCCGGCGATGACGTGACCTGCCACACAGGCCGACGCACCTGTTTTTACCGCGCCGCGAAATCAGAAGACGGGCGGCATTACCTCGAATTTGACTGATTCAGCATTTGGTCAACTTCTCAGTGTAATCTCATAGCCGGACAGAGGAGTACGGGATCATGCTCGAGTGGGCGACCCGAAAAGCACCAGATACGGCAAACGGCGGCCCGGTCGAACAAACCACCGCACATTCGGTTGTCGGCGGCACAGGCGGCATTGGCCATGTTTCCAAAAGCCGGCCTCACCATAACGAGGCGCGGGGAATTGCGCTGGCGCTTGGTGGCGGCGTTGCGAAAGGCTGGGCCCATATCGGGGTTCTTCGCGCTCTTGATGAGCACAAGATACCGGTCCGCATGATTGCCGGCACTTCGATCGGCGCTTTGGTTGGCGGCTGCTATCTGGCTGGCAAGCTTGACGAACTGGAAGAATTTGCCCGCGGCCTGACCAAGAAACGCATTTTCGGTTTGCTCGATTTCCACCTGGGCGGCAATGGGCTGCTGGGCGGTCTCAAGCTTGACCAGAAGCTCAAGTCCCATCTCGATCATATGACGTTTGCCGACCTGAAGACGCCGTTCGTTTGCGTTGCCTCAGAAATTCGCACCGGCCACGAAATCTGGCTTTCGTCTGGTTCTCTGGTCAATGCGATGCGCGCTTCATTCGCCCTGCCCGGCGTGTTCGAGCCGGTGGTTTGCAACAACCGGCTCTTGGTCGATGGCGCGCTCGTCAATCCCGTGCCGGTCTCGGTTTGCCGCGCCTATGAGCAAATGGCGGTTGTTGCCGTCAACATGCATTATGATCATTTCGGCCGTGCAGCTGTTGTGCGCCATGATGCCGGTCCGACCGAAAAGGAGCGCCAGGAGACCGGTGCGCCTTCAACCTCCGTCATGGACCGGAGTCAGCGTCTTGGCATTACCGGCACAATGGTCGAAGCGTTCAATATCATTCAGGACCGCATCTCGCGGGCAAAGCTGGCGGGTGATCCGCCAGATTTGGCCATTCATCCCAAGCTCGGCAATATTGGCCTGACCGAATTCCACCGGGCCGATGAACTCATCCAGATCGGCTATGAGGCAACCGTATCCAAGCTTGAGGATATCGAACGGCTGCAAAGCGCGTTCGTCTGATCTGCCTCAAGCGGTGGCGATGTAGGTGCGGATTTCTTCCGCTTCCCGTTCCGTTTCCTCAATTTTCCTTTTGACGACATCGCCAATCGAAATGACACCGACCAGTTTGCCTTCCCGCTCCACTGGCATGTGACGGAAGCGTCCACGCGTCATGATTTCCATGACTTCATTAATCGTGTGACTTTCGGTGCAGACCTTGACGTTGGCCGTCATGACCGTTGCAACCTTTTGCTCCAGTGCGCCAACACCGTCTTCGGCAATATGGCGGATGACATCACGCTCGGAAATTATGCCGCGGATCGTTCCGGATTGGTCGGCAACAACCAGTGCGCCAATTCTGTGCTTTGCCAGCAATGCCACCGCTTCCTCAACTGTCGTATCCTTACCAACAGTCAGAACTTCGGTGCCTTTTTCCGCAAGTATCGATTTGACCGATGACATGTGTGGTCTCCCTGTAGCCAAGACGAAATAGCGCCGCCGCTCCAGATTGGCCTAACCGCTCGAAAAGCGGACGGAATAAAAAATTGCGCTCTAAAGACGCCAAATACAAGCACAAATCGAGATCGTACTTACCGGTGCCGCAGCATTAATGGAAATAGCAAAAATCCCGCGATAAGCCCCCCAATATGGGCCTGCCATGCAATGCTGGCGATACCCGGTGCAACGGTATCTGACAAACCAATCCCGACATTGACAGCAAGGTAAAGACACAAAAACGCAATTACGCTCCTGTTGCGCAGCACCAAGGCAAGCGATGGGAGCACAATTGGTTCGTCATCTATCGTCCGATTGGCGCGCAAACGGAACCCGGCACGTGCTGCTGCGCCCATCATGCCCGACACTGCGCCAGATGCGCCAATCATGGGAACCATCGACGATGGATCAGCGCCCAAATGCACCAGGGCAGCGGCAACCGAACAGATCACCCAGAAAAGCGCAAACCGCGCGTTGCCCAATGCTGCGGCAACCGGACTGCCAAAGGCAACGAGCCACAGGCTGTTGTTGGCCAGATGCCCCCAGCTGCCATGCAAAAGCGAGTAGCTGACAAGCGTCTGGATATATTCAGCTGAAAACTGCGACAATCGGACCGGAATGAAGGAAAACCACCAAATGATGTGCGCATTGGCGCTCGCCGGCACAATGAACACTTGGGCTGCGTGGACGCCAGCCATGAAGACACCGACCGCAACGATTGGTGTTGGCAGGTTGATGATCGGCTCTGCACGGCGGTTTTCATGGGAATCGGACATTGGACACTCAATCGCGGGCCCCAAGCCATGGACTGGAATTGGTAAAGAAAAAAGGCCGCTCAGGGAATTAACCCTGAACGGCCGTTCGAGTCCCTGCTCTCCCCCGAGAACGACACTGAACTTGAATTTTGCTGCAAAGCCAACGGCTTCGTGAAGTGAATTCAAGATGTCACAGGCTCCCCTTCATTGCAACGTCAACCAACTGTTAACCTTAACGCGCCCGGCCCGTTGATAACTGTGGTTACCCCGAATCCTTCGCTGGCATGGAACCTGCTCTGCCTTCAGGAATGGTGCCCAAACGAACCACTGGTTCTCGTTTTGGCACAAAAGAAATGCGAATGCAGTGTGGACGACGTAATGCGCAATGCCGGAACAAAAGAGCTATATCAGTATTGGAACCGAATCCGCGACGGCCAGCCGGCGCCGTTGCGCACACAAATCGAGCCTGTCGACATCAGAACCTATCTGGCGGATACATTTATCCTGGAACAGGGCTTTTCCCGCGAAATCACATTTCGTCTGGCCGGAACCCGAGTCTGTGCCATTTATGGACGCGAGTTGAAGGACTTTTCGTTCTTCAGCCTCTTCACCTTGCCCGACATGAGTCTTGCCAAACGCATCATCAATGCTTGCCTTTTGGAAAAGACTGTCAGCGTCATTACATTTGACGGCATTACCCGTAACAAACGGGTGTCCGGCTTTGAGGCCATTTTCATGCCGCTGGCCAACAACGGTGAAGGCGGACGGCTGTTTGGAGCAATATTCAGCGAATCAAAGCCTTTCTGGCTTGGCGCGGACCCGGTTGTCGAAAGCCGGATCACCTCAGTGCGCATCATTGACCCCGAAAAAGAACTTGTTTTCAATAATCGACCCAGCGTCACTGTCCCTTCCATGGACCCATCATTGCGCAATCTGTCTGTTGGTCGGCAGATTCAGGGTGAATCCGGCAAGGATTTCAAGCGTTTTGGGCATTTGACAGTTATTCCGGGCGGCCGGGCGGAATCTGTTCAAGAATAGGTGAACTTTCGCCTGTTGGGTTACGAGTTATTAATTCAGAATTCGTAACCTATGTGCTGGTATCGGTAGCAAGCCCGATGGCATAGGCGAAAACATTATGAGCGCAGCAACGTCAAGCCGATCCGAACGCAGGGATTTCCAGCGTGTGCCGGTCAAAATGTATGGCCGCTACATGCTTGAAGATCGCAACGAATACCCATGCCAGGTGGTAGACATGTCGCCGGGCAATTGTTCCTTTATCGCTGACCAAATGGGTGAACTCGGTTCCAAGGTCATTGCCTATATTGATCACATCGGCCGCATCGAGGGTGTCTTGACCCGCACGCTGCCCGATGGGTTTGCCATGACAATCCTCGCTTCTGAGCGGAAGAAGGACAAACTGGCGGCACAGTTGACGTGGCTTGCGAACCGGCATGAACTTGATCTTCCCGAAGACCGCCGTCACGAACGTGTTTCGCCGCGCAATCCTGTCACTGTTCTTTCGATGATCGACGGCCGTCAGTATGAGTGCCGCATCGTCGATCTTTCGCTTTCTGGCGCAGCCATCGAAATTGACGTGAAGCCGGCATTGGGCAGTCAGGTCACTCTTGGCACCATGCGCGGACAGGTAGTGCGCCACTTTGATGATGGTGTGGCTGTCGAGTTCGCGGTTCTTCAGCGCGTTGAGACGCTGGACGCAGCGTTCGCAGATTAATCTTCGAGATATGATTTTGACTGTGTGGCGCGATTGATATCGCGCCATTTCTGTTTGTGCGCGGATATGGCGGCAGGATGTCGTGGTTAACGCATGTCTCAAAATCCTGTGAGATTTTTACTTAAATATACCGATAGTTTTATTTAAACAAGACAATTATTTACTTAGAAAACCCGCCTGCAAATTCTCGTGATATAAAAATCTCTATGTCATTGTTCTCGCCAGACAGGGAACGGGACAATGAATAACAAAATTGCAAAAGGACTGTTTGCTTTAGTGTTGCTGCCTGTGCTGACTTCAGCGTCTTGGGCCGCAAGCTTCATGCCGACGGGCGCACGCACCAGCCAGCCGATCGGGCATTATGATTTCTGCATGGCCAATCCGGGCGATTGCAAAAACGATTCGACAAAACCGGGTCTGATTGCCCTGTCGCGCGACTTGTGGAGCGTCATGCAAGACGTGAACAACTCGATCAATTCGATGATTGAACCGGTGACCGATCAGGCGCTTTGGGGCGTTGAAGAAAAGTGGTCTTACCCGGTCAACAAGGGTGACTGCGAAGATTATGTGCTTCTCAAGCGCAAGCTTTTGGAAGAGCGCGGTGTGCCCGCGTCAAACCTGTTGATCACCGTTGTCCGCCAAAAAAATGGGGCCGGACATGCCGTGCTGACCATGCGCACCGACCGCGGCGATTTCGTACTCGACAATCTTGAAGCCAAGATCTTGCCTTGGGATCAGACCGAGTACCGGTTTCTCAAGCGGCAGTCGGAACGCAGTGCGTCCCAATGGGTTTCAATTCAGGACAACCGGCAGATGATTGTCGGCAGCGTCAAGTAACAAGGTTTCACAGATACCCGGTCGAGTCCCCACTCCCCGTCCCCAACGACCGGTGTACAGGAGCCGGCGCCTTCCCCAGCGCCGGCTCCGCCTTATTCAGGGGTCTGTTTCAGTCCGTTCTTGAATCGCTTTCCGTTTGCAACATAGTGGGACGCCGACTGCTGAAGCTTGCCTTCCGCCACTTCATCGAGTGTGCGCACAAAACGGGCGGGTGATCCGACAATCAAGGAATTGTCCGGGAATTGCTTGCCTTCGGTGATCAATGCGCCGGCACCGACGAGGCAGTTCTTGCCAATCTTTGCGCCGTTCAGCACAATTGCGCCCATGCCAATGAGCGTATTATCGCCAATGACGCAGCCGTGGAGAATGGCACGGTGGCCGACTGTGCAGCCTTTGCCGACAACAAGGGGGAAACCCGGATCGGTGTGGAGCATGGAATGTTCTTGTATGTTTGTCTCCTCGCCAATCGTGATTGGCTCATTGTCGCCGCGCACCACTGCATGCGGCCAGATATTGACGTCTTTGCCGATTTGGACCTTGCCGATCACCATCGCGCCTGGCGCTAGATAGACACTCTCCGGTGCCTCCAACGCCGGGGAGATTCCATCCAGCTCATAAAGACCCATTGGGTAGTCCGCCTGTTTCAACTGCTGTCCCTGCCAATATGATCAGTGTAGCACCCATTTCAAGCGCAAGGATGCCAATGCACAGGCACCAAAGTGCGGCAAACAGGACGGTTATGGTCCAGATCGGCATGCTGCACCGCGCCTGCGCCCGCGCGGCAATTGCCTCGCCAACCAACAGGTAGGGCCCGGCCAGCAACACGCGGCCAAGCGATTTGAGAATTTGCTGCGAATCAACAAACGGTCTGTCGAGACACGCCGACGCTTGCATCCGGCTTTCCGCAAGCGTCCCGGCCGTTGCGCTCAACGCCGTTCCTGCAACAAAGGCCGCCATCAACAGTTCCGCACTCATTTCAACCATCCGTTAACCATAAGCCGCGACAGTGCAGCATGTCATCCCCCTGCAAGCAACGTGCCGCGTTGTTTGTCCGATTTCGGGACTGGAGTTTTCATGTCGCACACCGCAGATGCCGGATATGTCGCGGTCGAATCGCGGTTTTTTCACCGCATTTTCTGGATTTTCGCCATTCTGGCGGGTCTGTCTTTGGTCATCAGTGTTGTGGGCGGTGAAATTGGCTCGCGCCTGTCGATGGGTGGGCACACGGACAGTTCGGAAGTCCATGAGATTGTCATTGGCAATGACGTGCTGTCCGTTTCATCCAACCGCATCCGCTATCCCGAACAGCGGCGCGACGGGGTCGCCAAAAGCATCGATCTTTATGCGCTCTGGCCAACCATGGAAGGCTTCAGCGAGAAAGAGCGCGCGGCATTCAACAATGTCGGGCAGGACAAGAAGCTGATGTTTCTGTCTTTCGAGCCGCGCTCGCTCAGCCGTGACATGTCCGGGCGGTTTGAGCCGATTTACAGTAAAATGATCACACGCCAGGGCGAAACTTTGGCAAATGGACTGGTCCGCTACGCGCTGCCGGAATCGGCAGGTTTCGTCGACGAGACACTCATGGTCGGCAAACGCGGTGACGGCAGCGTGTTTGTCGCCCGCTGCTTGACGGAGGCGAAAGCAGCCACCGCGCTCGCTGCATGCGACCGGGATATTCATGTCGGCGAAGATTTGATGCTTATGGCGCGGTTTCCGGCCGAGCTACTCGATGATTGGAAAACGCTTGATCTCAATCTGACGGCATTTGCCGATCAGACCGTCCGTTCCATAAAGCCGTAAAGATCAGATCAAAGATCGCCTTCGAGAATGGCCATCGAGAAATTGTACGACAGGTCGCCGTCTTCATCATCGCGGTAGATGATGCCGAGAAACTCTTCGCCCAGGAACAATTCAGCTGAATCGTCCTTGCGCGGGCGGGCTTTGACCTGCAATGCCTGGTTCAGGAATACGCGCTTGAAATAGGCGTCGAGCTTCTTCAGTTCTTCCGGTTTCAAGGCATGTCTCCGCATCTCGATGTTTTCTGACGCGGCTTTTGCCATGCGGCATGAGCGGCTGCAAGCTAAACAGACCGTTCAGCCAGCAATTCAGTGGACAGACGGTGTTCAGCCGTCGTTCTCCATATCGATGGCTGCAATTGTAAGCAGTTGATCCATGGCGCGCCCCGGCTCGGCGCAACCTGCCTCCCCGACAATTCTTGCCGGCACGCCTGCAACCGTGACCCCGTTGGGTACCGGCTTGAGCACCACAGATCCGGCCGCCACTTTTGAGCAGCAGCCAACTTCGATGTTGCCAAGGATTTCCGCGCCCGCCCCAATCAACACCCCACGTCTGATTTTCGGATGCCGGTCGCCGGTTTCCTTGCCGGTTCCGCCAAGCGTCACGCCTTGCAAAATGGACACGTCGTCCTCAATCACCGCCGTCATGCCAATGACAATGCCGGTGGCGTGGTCAAAGAATATGCCCTGCCCCATTTTGACGGCGGGATGGACATCGACTTGGAAGATCGCCGACATGCGGCTTTGCAGGTACAAAGCGAAATCACGGCGCCCCGTTTCCCATAACCAATGGGCCAGCCGGTGGGTCTGGATGGCGTGGAACCCTTTGAAATAGAGCAGCGGGTCAATGTAGCGCTCGCATGCCGGATCGCGGTCAAAAACTGCCTGCATGTCGATACGCAGTGTCTTTGACCAGTTCGCATTCGCATCGGCCATCGCCTGGAATGTCTGGCGTAACAGCGACGCCGGGACATCGGGGTGATCCAGCCGCTCTGAAATGCGGTGAATGACGGCCGATTCGAGCGAGCCGTGATTCAAAATGGTCGAAAACATGAATACGGCCAGCACTGGATCACTGTCGGCTGCGCTTTGCGCCTCGCGTCGGACGGCATCCCAAACCGGGTCGACCAGCGTGCGCCGGGCTTCCATTAGATTTGCACTGTTTGGCATGGCCATCTCCATCGTGTGTGCCATCAATATAGTGCATTTTGGGAGCTTGCGAAATCCCGTGGGCAAATATGCCTAGTTGCCGCCCGCTGCTGAAAGTGTCGAGGCAATCTCTTCCAGAAATATGGTGCCGAATTCCTTGAGTTTCGCATCACCCACGCCATGAATCTGATTGAAATCATGCGTTGTCAGTGGCTTCAGCCTCGCCATATCAATCAGCGACTTGTCAGAGAAAATCACATAGGCGGGCACGCCGCGCGCTGCCGCCAGTTGGCGCCGCAGCGCCTTGAGTCCATTTAATATGGCTTCCGTCAACGGGTCTGTGCTTGCGGCTGCCATCGCCTCATTTCGCTGTGTCTTCTTGGTGATCTTGACCGTATCGCGCCGGTATCGGAATTCGCCTTCGCCACGCAACAAGGCCTTGCCGCGGGGATCCGCCGACAGGCCGCCATAGCCGCCTGTATCCAAAGCCAAAAGGCCTGACGCTGCCATTTGCCGGATCAGCGATTGCCATTCGCTGCGCGCCCGGTTTTGGCCAGAGCCGAATGCCTGAACTTTGTCATGGCCGAAACTGGCGGTCCGCTCGGTTGCTTTGCCCAAAAGCACATCGGTCAGATGCACGGCGCCAAACCGTTCGCCGGTCTGGATTGCAGCAGCCAAGACTTTGCATGCGTCCTCGGTGCCATCCAGTGTCTCAACGGGATTGGTGCAGCCGTCGCAATTGCCGCAGGGTTCGGCGACTTCGCCAAAATAGGACAACAGCATAATCCTCCGGCATCCGGGCGCTTGGCAGTAGTTGACCAGCATGTCCAGCCGCCGATGTTCGCGCCGCTTGAGCATGTCTTGCGCATCGTTTTGCTCGATGAAATTGCGCCGCAGCCTGATATCGCCAAGTCCAAACAGCATGTAGGCGGCAGCTGGCTGTCCATCGCGCCCGGCACGGCCAATCTCCTGATAATAGGCGTCCAGTGAGGATGGCAGATCGGCATGGAAGACAAAGCGCACGTCCGGCTTGTCGATCCCCATGCCAAAGGCGATGGTGGCGCAGACAATCACGCCGCGCTCGGCCATGAACAGCTCCTGCGCCGCCGCCCTGTCCGCTGGCGACAATCCGGCATGGTAAGCGACCGCACGATACCCATTGTCGTTCAGGAAAAACGCCCACTCTTCGCAGGATTTGCGCGACAATGCATAGACAATGCCGCTTGAGCCGTTGCGGCCGTCCAGAAAAGCCAGCAATTGATTTCTCGTGCTGCCTTTAGCCTCGACGGTCAGGCTGATGTTTGGCCGGTCAAAGCCGGAAACATGCACCTTTGCCTTGCCACCAAACAGCCGGTCCACAATATCGCGCCGTGCAGCTTCGTCGGCCGTTGCGGTAAACGCGCCGATCGGAACATCAGCAAATGCATCACGCAATCCATGCAGCGCTTCATATTCAGGACGGAATGATGCCCCCCAATGGGATATGCAATGCGCTTCATCGACTGCAATCATTTTGACATCCAGCCGCTGCAGCGCCGCAATCATCCTCTCGGTCATCAGCCGTTCTGGCGCCATGTAGAGAATACGGATGTCGCCG
>JBAVTG010000002.1:0-10891 GCA_049696015.1 Rhizobiaceae bacterium
TTTCTTTCGTTTTGGTTGCCATGCGATGGTCTCCGTCAAAGGGATGGGCGCGTCCGGCTTGCGCCGTGCCGGGGTGCCTCAAATAGCCCTGATTGCATTAAAGTGCGATTAACCTTAGCCTAGGACCCGAAGTCCGTCTTGACCGCGCTGATCATAGCCTTTTGCGCGTTCACATGCCGCAACCACTACCCCTTGCGTCAAGGCAAGCCTGTTCGGGTTGTCTGATTCCGTCATTCACGGCCATAGTCAAGCCGGTTTTCATGATTCGGGCGAAAAAGCGAATCAATTCTGCCCGTTTGTGCTGCCACGCCCCGACGAAACGCCGAATCCTTCGATCAACGCCTCCATTCCATGCACCGCGCGCATCTGGCTCTGAACGTCAATCAACCGCGCGTAGTTTTCGTCGGTTGCATCGCTGGCCAGCGCCAATTCCGCCGATTTCAGCTCCTCATGTAGTGTGCGCGACAGATGGTGCAAGTGCAGCGCCTGGCGGAAAGCTTCGCGCGCATCATCAATTGCCGCTTCTTCCGTTGCCACCCATAGCCGGGCGCGGCGGATCATCTGATCGACCGTGTCGAGGATCGTTTCGTGCCCCGCATCAGCAAGCTTTGCAGCGATGTGCGACCGGGTCGGCTCGCGCTGATCGGCATGCGCATCCAGAATTGCAGCGTGAAGTGCTTTCAGTTCCGCGTTGGCAAGGCTGAGACTTTCGAATCCGGCAAACTCTTCCTCAACCAGCGTTGGATGGTAGACGCAGGTCAAGAGGATTGCCGCCTCGCGCAGCGACGGCTGCGCCTTGATGCCCCGCACCAGCGCCGAACGCGCCAGACTGTCGGATACGGCAAGCCGTCCCTTTGGCGCAGTCCGGTCTTGCCGCTGCCCCTCGCCGCCCCGCTCGCGCGGCTGGCCGCCTTGGCTGCGTTTGGCTTGGCCGAAATAGGCGTTCATCCGCTCGCGCATGTCCTGGCTGTAGTGGCGGCGCACGCTCTCATCCTGAATGCGGTTGGTGATCTCGCGCAAGCGCTGTTCAAGCTCCGCCCGCCGTTCCGGCGTATCGAAGACAGCGCCGGCGGTTTCCCGCGCCCAGATGATTTCGATGAGCGAGCGGGATTCGTTCAGCACGCCCTGAAACGCGTCCGGCCCGTCCGCCTTGATCAGATCATCCGGGTCTTTGCCATCGGGCAAAAGCGCAAAGCGCATGGTTTTGCCGGGCTTGACCAAGGGCAATATCAGGTCTGCTGCCCGCCACGCCGCCTTGATGCCGGCCTGGTCGCCGTCAAAGCACAGCACCGGCTCGCTCGTCATCTTCCACAACAGCTCCGCCTGCCGCTCCGTCAGCGCGGTGCCAAGCGGGGCAACGGCATTGGCAAATCCGGCCTGTGCGAGCGCAATGACATCCATATAGCCTTCGACCGCAATGACCGAGCCCTTGTCCTGCGCCGGTTTGCGGGCTTTGGCGAAGTTGAACAGCACCTGCCCTTTGTGGAACAATTCCGTGTCAGGCGAATTCAGATATTTGGCCGGAACGTCCTTGCCCATCGCCCGCCCGCCAAAAGCGATGACACGTCCCTTGGAATCGGGGATGGGAAACATGATGCGGTCGCGGAAACGGTCGTAAGAGACGGGTATGTCCTCGCCGAACACAACCAGCCCGCAGGCCTCAATCTGATCCTTGGCAATGCCCTTGCCCGCCAAATATTCTTTCAAGGCGTTGCGGCTGTCTGTTGAGTATCCCAGACGAAATGTCTGCTGCGTTGCCGGCGACAGGCCGCGCTCCCTCAAATAGGCCCGCGCCTTCGATCCGCCGCCAGTTTGCAGCTGTTCCTGGAAATAGGCCGTTGCCATTTCCATCACATCAAACAACGAGGCCTGCTCGCGCTCGCGCTTTTCCATCTCGGGATCACGCGCCGGCATCGGCACCCCGGCAATGCCCGCGACTGTCTCGACAGCTTCTGGAAAGCTCAAGCCCTCAAGCTCGGTGAGGAAACGGAAATGATCGCCCGAAACGCCGCAGCCAAAGCAATGATAGCGCCCCTTGCGGTCTTCGCAGTGGAAGGAGGGTGATTTCTCGCCATGGAACGGACAGCACGCCCACATGTCGCCGCGGCCCGGATTGGATTTTTTCCGGTCAAACGCCACCCGCCGCCCGACAATCGTAGAAATCGGAACACGGTCGCGGATATCATCCAGAAATGACGTAGGAAAGCGCATGGGACGACCCTAAAGCATGGACGCGCAAGAGTCACAAGGCTGTTGCCGAACCTGCCGGTTTCGCGATGCCGCCGTCACAAAGCGGCATCGGGCGCGACGCATTCTGACTGTCCTTTCCTGAGCCGCCAAACTACAATGCGGCAAATTCGGCCCCTGGCGCCCGCACATCAAAGGCAACACACTTGAGCGGATCGATCATCCTGTTGAACCTTGCGGGCGCGGTGGCATTGCTCTTGTGGGCAACCCGCATGGTGCGCACCGGCGTAGAAGCCGTTTTTGGCGCATCGCTGCGCAACACGCTCGGGCCGTCGTTGAAAAACCCGCTGCTGGCGGCATTGTCCGGCCTGTGTCTGGCCATCCTGTTTCAAAGCGCAACGGCTGCAGGACTGCTTGTGGCCGGTTTTGCGTCCCAGCAGATCATCACAGTCACCACCGGCATCATCGCGCTGCTCGGCGCCGACCTTGGCTCGGCCATAGCCACACGGCTTTTGAGCTTTGATCTGCAAGCCCTCATTCCGGCGCTGATCCTCATCGGCACAGCCGCCTACATGGCAACTGAAAACCGCAATTGGAGGCAGGCCGGGCGCATTCTGGTCGGCGTGGGCCTGTTGCTCCTGTCGCTCAAATTGATTGGCCAGGCGTCCGAGCCGCTGCGCGACAGCAGACTGTTGCCTGTCGTGGTGCGAACCCTCTCGGCCGACGCCTCCTTTGCCTTCATCGCGGCCGCCGTTGCAACGTGGCTGTTTCATTCCAGTGTCGCCTCGGTGCTGCTCATGGCAACCCTTGCCGCAAAATCATTGATCCCGGTGGAGCTTGGCATTGACCTGATGCTCGGCGCAAACTTTGGCGGCGCGCTGATCGCCGCCGCGCTTACCCGCTCTGGCGCCGCAGCCCAGCGGGCGGTGCCGCTTGGCAATCTGATGTTGCGCGGCGCAGGGTCGATTGTTGCGGCAATTGCCGTGTCCAGCGTCGCATTGCCGCTTGGGCAACTGGGTGCTGATCCGGCGCTGCAGATCATCTATGCCCACATCCTGTTCAATGCTGCGCTTCTCGTCATCGGCTTGCCGCTCGCCCCGCTGGTGGCGCGCTTCGCCCGGTATTGGACAGGCCTCGGCGCAGTGAAAACACCGCTCGAACTGATCGATACCGAGCAAGTCTCCGCACTGGATGATACTGCAATTGCTTATCCCAAGCAGGCCATAGCCAATGCGACCCGCGAGGTGCTGCGACTGTGCGAAACGATCGACCTGATGCTGACGCGCGTCATTGATCTGTTCAAGAACGCGACACGCGACGACATCGCCGCGTTGGCGCTGCTGGATGACCGGGTCGACAAGCGCCACTCGGCTATCAAACTCTATCTCGCCCGCGCCACCGCCAATGACATGGGGCAAGCAGAGGCAATGCGGGCGCAAGAGCTGGTTGCGGCCTGCGTCAAGCTCGAGCAGGCCGGCGATATCATCGTGCGCAACATGCTGTTGCACATCCAGAAAATGCGCGACCGCAACCTTGCCTTCACCGACGAGGGCTGGGGCGAACTCTGCGCCATGCATGCGGCGGTGCTTGCCAATGCCAAACTGGCCTTCAATGTCATCGTCTCGCGCGACCTGTCCACGGCTCGCCTGCTGGTCGAGCAGAAGGACCGGCTGCGCGAACTGGAGAAGAACGCCGCCCATCGCCATTTTGAGCGGCTGCGCGAGGGCTCGCTCTTGTCGATCGAAACCAGTACGATCCATCTCGACACAATCCGCGACCTGAAAGACATAAACGCGCTGTTGGCGTCTCTGGCCTATCCAATTCTCGAGGAACAGGGCTTGTTGCGCGGGTCACGGCTGAAGAAGGGCTAGCTAGCCCAAGAGCGCCTTGATCATGCCGCTGGCCTTGCCGAAATCCATCGATCCGGCATGTCGGGCGCGCAATTCCGCCATCACCTTGCCCATGTCCTTGATGCCGGAAGCACCGGTCTCTTCAATGACCTTGGCAATCTCGGCCTTGGCGTCGTCGTCCGACAATTGCTTGGGAAGATAGCCTTGAATAACCGCGATCTCGGCCATTTCCTTGTCGGCCAATTCAGGACGGCCGCCCTGGATATAGACCTTTGCTGATTCCTCGCGCTGCTTCACCATCTTGGCAAACAGCGTCATCAATTCGGTTTCGCCGGCGGCGTCCTTGCCGGCTGTGCGGTTGGCAATATCCAGATCCTTGATCGCCGCCTGCATCAGCCGGATCGTGCCCAAACGGGCCTTGTCGCCGGATTTCATGGCGGTTTTCATGTCTTCAGTCAGGCGCGCGCGCATGGCAGTGTCTTTCCTTGTGATTTGGCCGGGAACATAGGGATTTGATAGCCCTTGCGCAATTGACCTGCGGCAGCGCCTTCTCTAAGGGACAGGCCTTAGCCAGCATGAAAACATTTGCCGGGGCTGATGCGTCAAAACCGCGTCACGGCCTCTTGTCGCGCACGAACACGGAGACTGCCATGTCAACGCCAGGATGGACCATCACCAAGCCGACCGCGTTGCTGGTGCTCGCTGACGGCACAGTGATCGAAGGCAAAGGCCTTGGCGCGACCGGTGTGCGCGAAGCCGAGGTTTGCTTCAACACCGCATTGACCGGATATGAGGAAATCCTCACCGACCCGTCCTATTCGGGGCAGATCGTCACCTTCACCTTCCCGCATATCGGCAACATCGGTGCGAACAACGAAGACATTGAAGATCTGCACCCCGCCCGCAAGTCCGGCGCAGTTGGCGCTGTATTCAAAGCCGACATCACCAATCCATCCAGCTACCGCTCCGTGGAACATCTCGATGCATGGCTCAAGCGCCGCGGCGTTGTGGCGCTGTGCGGCATCGATACGCGCGCTCTCACCGTGCTCATCCGCGAGAAGGGCATGCCCAATGCAGTCATCGCTCATGACCCGTCCGGCAATTTCGATGTGGAAGCGCTGAAGCGCCAGGCCAAGGCTTGGCACGGGCTGGTCGATCTTGATCTGGCAAAGGATGTCACCTCCGGCCAGAGCCAGGTCTGGACCGAGACAGACTGGCAATGGAACGAAGGCTTTGGCGAAAAT
Source organism: Rhizobiaceae bacterium (assembly GCA_049696015.1). Lineage (GTDB taxonomy): Bacteria > Pseudomonadota > Alphaproteobacteria > Rhizobiales > Rhizobiaceae > JANMEX01. The sequence continues at coordinate 5,282 of JBAVTG010000002.1, forward strand.
ACCGCGCCGACGACCCATGTCGTTGCGATCGACTATGGCGTCAAGCGCAACATCCTGCGCCTGATCGCAGGGCTCGGCGCCAAGGTCACCATCGTCCCGGCGGACACGAAGGCTGAAGACATATTGGCGATGAACCCGGATGGCATATTCCTGTCCAATGGTCCGGGCGATCCGGCGGCGACCGGCGCATATGCCGTGCCCGAAATCCGCAAACTGATTGATAGCGGCAAGCCGGTGTTTGGCATCTGCCTTGGCCATCAGATGCTCGCGCTGGCGCTCGGCGGCACAACCGCCAAGATGCATCAGGGCCATCACGGAGCCAACCATCCGGTCAAGGATTTCACCACCGGCAAGGTCGAGATCGTCTCGATGAACCATGGCTTTTCAGTCGATGCCGACTCGCTGCCGGATGGCGTCGAGGAAACTCACGTTTCGCTGTTTGACGGCACCAACTGCGGCCTTCGCCTCACCGGCAGACCTGTGTTCTCGGTGCAGCACCATCCGGAAGCCTCACCCGGCCCGCAGGATTCGCACTATCTCTTCCGCCGCTTCATGAACATGATCCGCGCCCAAAAGGGCGAGGAAGCGCTGAGCGAGCGGGCGTGATCAGGAAATGATCCGGACGATTTCGATCTTGTCCTTGATTTTGGCGAATGCGTCGTCGAGCAGCGTGCGGTTTGGCACATCGAAATAGTGGTCCGCCCCGCTGGCGCAATCGCGCAGCATGGTGCCGGTCACCACGTCGGGCTCCTCAAGCTTGATTGTGTAGATTTCAATGCCTTCCGCCTTGGCGTTGGCGCATACTGCCAGCGTGCGGTCATTCATCGCGTCAGTCACTTGGGTTCTGCTGCCGCTTGAAAGGCCCAGACGGCCGTCAACAAGGTAACCGTAGCTATTGTAGGCCGAGCCAAGCGCGTTGTTGATCAGTCCAAGGTTGTTGGATCCATCAGTCAGAAGCACCAGGATTTTCCTTGTGCCGGTATTGTTATAGGGTTTGCCCTCGGAAAACGGCAATTGCGGCGAGAGCGTGCGCCAGCCCCATGCAGCGCCTTCAATGATATTGGTCGATCCCTGCGCCGCCAATGAATTCACTTTGGCTTTCAAAGCCGGGTAGTTGCCCGTCAAAGCCATGATCGGTTGGACGTCACAGCCAAAATCCGGCCCTTTGTTGACCGAATAGCTTCCATAATAATTCTGATTGGAGAAATCAGGAGAAACGGCAGACCATGCAGCTGAAGCCGCAATTTGTTGATTGAACGTCATCGTTTTGATCGAGGAATCGTAAACCGCGCCGTAACGCGCCATTCGGCCGGCGGCGGTTCCGCTGCCAATCGGATTGCCCATATCCGGCAGATACGAGTTTGGAAAACCGGAATTGCCCGGCTCGTCGCTGGCAAATGCGGGTATGTAAAGCGTCTTCGGGTCGGCGCTGTTCGGTGCAATATCAGTTATGCCATAGTCAACGCCGCCGACTGTGGGGCGATGCTCGACACAGCCGGGCCACTGCATTCCCAAATGCTTGTAAAGCGCAAAGCGGCTGACGCCCGGGTCAAGGTCGGACTGGTCTATCGGGCTCTTGGCAAGTCCGTCCAGCCACGCGGCCGGCTGTCGGGTCACTGCCCCATGGGCATCATATGCCGGACCGAATTGAGATCCGACGTTGACCATGCTGGAAAACGGCACGATCGAGAATTTCAACAAGCCGCGGCCGGCGTTCTGCGCCACCATCGTGTCGATCATGCCCGTGACGGCTTCTTTCATCGAGGCAAGTTTGCCGCCGGCCATTGAACCAGTGGTATCGAGCGCGAGCGCAATTTCATAGTTTGCGTAGGAGACTTCGGTTTTGGTGCTGGCCGTCAAGACAGCATTGCCCATGCCAAACACGCCGCCAAACGCCAGTTTCACCTGGGTATTGGCCGTCACTTCAACCGTTTGCCCTGCGCGCGCCACGCTCACTGTGGTAAACACCCGGTTGAAATTGCCGTCAATGAAGGAATCGGCCAGGGAATGCGCCTGACTGTCGTTCAACTGGTCGTTCTGGCTTGCGACGGCAAGCGCTGCGCTGTCGACCGAATTTTGCAACTTGGTCTTGATGCGCAGCACGTTGGTGTAATCCACTGCCAGTCCGACAGCCAGCGCCAGCGGGACCGCCATGAATGCGGCAATCGTACTGAACGTGCCGGATCTGTCTCTTGAAAACTGATGAAAAATGCTCATGCTTTTTTGCCCTGTCTCGCTTCAAACTGGGCATTAATCTCTAAAAACTGGTAATTTCGCAGGCAAACCAAGGTGGATTCGCCAGGAAAACTTCAATCTTGGCTAACAGAGAGTTAGGCGCTGGACAGGCGCAAGAGCTTGGTTCAATTCACGCTGAAGGCGGTTTCAAATCTCGCCGTTGAACGTATCGCAGCTTTCAAGCTTGCCGGACTGTGCGCCGCGGGCAAACCATTCCTGCCGCTGCGCCGAAGTGCCATGGTTGAATGCATCGGGCACGACATAGCCCTGGCTCATCTTCTGCAGCCGGTCATCGCCGATCTTCTCGGCCGCGTTCAGGGCTTCCTCAATGTCACCCTTTTCAAGCAGGCCCTTCTGCGCAGTGAAATGCGCCCAGACACCGGCGAAGCAATCCGCCTGGAGTTCAACCCGCACCGACATGCGGTTCGCATCGACTTCGCTCATCGATTGGCGCATTTGGTTGAACTTGGGCAAAATGCCGGTGATGTTCTGGATGTGATGGCCGACTTCATGCGCCAGCACATAGGCTTGGGCAAAATCGCCCGATGCGCCGAACTGGTTTGAAAGCTGATCATAGAACGACAGGTCGATGTAAAGCTTCTGATCGCCCGGGCAGTAGAATGGGCCGGACGCAGCCGATGCAAGGCCGCAGGCAGAGCGCACCTGGCCGTCAAACAGCACCATTGTCGGCGCCGGATACTTCTCGCCGTTTGCCTCGAAAATGCCGGACCATGTGTCTTCTGTCTCAGCCAAGACCGTCTTCACAAAAGCCGTCATCTTGTCGCTGGCCGCCTGCGTGCGCGGGGCCGCCTGCTGCTCGGTCACATTGCCGCCAAGGCCGCCGTCCGAACCCGAAAGGATCGCCGTCGGGTCAATGCCACAGGCTTTGAGCACGAAAAACAGCACGATCATCATGACGATGGTCGAAATGCCGCCGCCGCGCACAACGCGCATGCCGCCGCCGCCCGAGCGCATGCCGCCACGCCCAATCCCGCCCGGAAAACCGCCGCCCGAACCATCGCGCTGGTCCTCAACATTGTCGCTCTGGCGACGCCCTTCCCATTTCATGGTGCCTGTCTCCTGAATTCGCACTCTGCGGCCAATCTTTGCCTGCACGCGCATTTCTGTTGCTTCATGGCACGAAAATCGTCCGGCATTCAACACATCAGGTTGCAGTAAAGAAATCTGCAGCCGGCAGACTGCCGCAATCTGTCGGAAATCGGCGTGAAATCAATTTGAAGCAACTCGCTTGGCTGCCGAATCTGCCCTGGCGCAATCCGCCTGGCCCTGGGGCTTGACAGAAATGTGCTGGGTGTTCACATTGTTCATGATTTGTTCGATCAATGGATTGGCGGCCAGTGGACTGGAACTTTGCAATAAGCCGCAATCGGGATCTGCTTCTGCAGATCATCGCAACGCTGTACGCCTTGGCCGGGATAAAGGCGGGCGGGATGTCAAAGTCATTGCCGCGCCACATCTGCGGCGCCTTGCTGCTTGTCTTGCGCCCGGCCGAATCCGCCGTCCGCCGGCTTGTCATCATTGCCGCGCGCGGCCTTGTGCTTGTGCCGCGCAATGCATCCGCCCCTGTGGCGGCGTTGCGTTTTCTGCCCGGTGCAAATCTGGCGCATACACCTGTCTTCTGCCTTTTCGATCCGCTCAAGGGATTCGGGACCGCGCCTGAAGAAATGGATTGCGGGCCGCTGCCGCGCATCAGTGTTCCGGGAATTTTCGATCCGGTGTTTGCCGCGCCGTTGCACATGTCACCCGATGATCCGGTCAGCGCGCAGTCCATCTGCCGCCGTTTGAATGCCCTAAGCCGCGCATTGGACAATCTGCAAGGTCAGGCGCGCCGGCTTGCGCGTTGGCGGGCGCGGCGCACGCTTGCTCAAAAAGCCGATGCTCCGTTCAGGCCCGGGCGTTTGTCGCCATTCAGGCCCGGTCTTCCGCCGGGGCACCGCAAACGCCAAATACACGATGTCGATGAAATCCTTCTCGACTGCCACCATTTTGCGCTTGAAGCATGGAAAACGCAGGACACATCTTGAAAGCGCCGTTGATTGGGCGCGCACTAGCCGGAAAGCTGCGGATTTCCGGTCCTTTGGTCATGCTTGTGATTTGCCCTTGGTGAAACCGCCGCTGCGCGGCCACATTGACCGGCCTTGCATTGGATTTTGCAGCGTCGCACAACGGACGGCGCAAATGAAAAAGATACAAGGCATGAAAGCCGTTCGCCTCGAAGCTGTTGGAAGCCTGTTCACCCGCAAAACAGCCAAACCCGTCCCGGGACCGGATGATTTGCTGGTTCGGGTTGAAGCCTCGGGCATTTGCGGCACGGACCGGCATCTGTTCCATGGCGAGTTTCCCTGCCGCCCGCCTGTCACATTGGGCCATGAATTTTCCGGCATCATTAAACAGGCCGGGAGCCTTGTTTCCGGCTTCGCTTTGGGCGACCGCGTCACCGGCGACCCGAACATCGCCTGCGGCCGCTGCCAACACTGCCACGCTGGCAAAGTCAACCTGTGCGAAGCCTTGCAGGCCATCGGGATCCATCGCGACGGGGGGTTGGCAGACTATGTGTTGGTGCCGCAAAAGCAGGCATTCCTGCTCCCCGCATCACTCAATCCAGCCTTCGGCGCATTTTGCGAACCGCTCGCCTGTTGCATCCACGCGATCGACGTGGCTGCGATCAAAACAGGTTCAACCGTGCTGGTCCTTGGCGGCGGCGTCATCGGGCTTTTGACCGTCCAGCTTGCAAAGCTTGCCGGCGCAACACATGTCATTCTTGCCACCCGTCAAAAATCCAAGCGTGATCTGGCCATAAGGCTCGGCGCAACGGCGACCATTGACCCATCCAGCGCTGATATTTTTGACGAAATGAAACAGCTCACATCCGGCGGCGCTGATGTGGTGATGGAGTGCGCGGGTGTGCCGCAAACCATCGAGCAGGCGCCGAAACTGGCAAAATCCGGCGGCACAGTCGTCATCGTCGGCGTCCTCGCGCAAGGCACGAAGATCACCTATGAGCCCTTCGACCTGCTGTTCCGCGAAGTGAACTTCAAGACCAGTTTCCTCAACCCCCACACCCACCGCCGCGCCGCAGATCTGATCGCGGCAGGCCATATCGAAATCGAACCGCTGATTTCACGCCGCATCAGTCTTGACGAAGCTCCAGCCGTCATCGCCAATCCACCAGCGCCGGGCGAAGTGAAGGTGCTGATTGTTCCCTAGAGATTCCTGTCTACAAGGGTATTTTGCGGGTTCCCCTCTCCGCCCTCTTCCCCTATAGAGCCCGCTTAGCCATTAAGAATTGACGTGCGAACCCGACCGGTCCTCCCCCGGTGCGGGCCCTTGCCATAGCGAAAGCGGTGCCATGCC
>JBAVTG010000003.1:0-13469 GCA_049696015.1 Rhizobiaceae bacterium
ATCGCGACTTCTGCGACTGCTGCGCCATAAGAGAAATAATAGAACGGACGGCCGCGCATGGTCTTGCCGTCCCAGTGGATTTTCGGCGTTTTGTAGAAGCCCGCTTCCGACAATTGGACACGCTTCAACCAACTCATTTTGGCCAGTTCGCCGAAGGAAACAGACTCGTTGTTTGCGTGGATTCGGCCTTCGCGGAAGGTGATGATGTCCTCGCCCACTTCGAAATGATCGGCCGCAACTTTTGCCATGCGGCCGCGGATGGCCATGGCGGCATTGAAGGCGGCCATGCCATTGAGATCCGAGCCGGTCGAGGCGGCGGTGGCGGAGGTGTTGGGCACTTTGCCGGTGGCCGTCGCGGTGATCTTGATGGCGTCCATCTCGATCTGGAACACATCGGCGACAACCTGTGCCACCTTGATGAACAGCCCCTGCCCCATCTCAGTGCCGCCATGGTTCAGATGGACCGAACCATCCTGATAGACATGGACCAAGGCGCCAGCCTGATTGAGCGCGGTCAGATTGAACGAAATGCCGAACTTGACCGGCATCATCGCCAGGCCGCGCCGAATGATCGGGTTATTGGCGTTGTGCGCGTCGATTTCGGCGCGGCGGCGGTCCCATTCGGCGCTGTTTAAGGCGGATTGCGTGACTTCGGTCAGGCGGTTGTCTTCCACCGGCTGGCCATAGGGCGTCACTTCGCCGGTGTCCGGGCCGTAGTAGTTGATGCGGCGCAGCTCGTTGGGGTCGATTCCTGCTTCTCGGGCAATCGTGTCCATGATCGCTTCGATGGCAATGATGCCCTGCGGGCCGCCAAAGCCGCGGAAAGCGGTGTTGGACACCGTGTTGGTTTTGCAGGCATGGCCAGCAAAATGGGCATTGGGGATGAAATAGGCGTTGTCCGTATGGCAGAGCGCGCGGGCGATGACCGGGCCTGTGAGGTCGGGCGTGTTGCCGGCGCCGGCGAGATATTCGACTTCGAGCGCGGTGATGCGGCCCCTTTTGTCGATGCCGGCCTTCCAGTTCGCCACCATGTGATGGCGCTTGCCGGTGGCGGTCATGTCTTCGCGGCGGCGCAAGCGCAGCTTCACCGGGCGGTGAGTGTACTTGGCGAGCAGCGCGGCGGCGGCGGCGATGATGGTCGGCTGGCTTTCCTTGCCGCCGAAGCCGCCGCCCATGCGGCGGACCTGGCATTCGACTTTGCTGGCTGGAATACCGAGCACCCCTGCCACATGATGCTGCACCTCCGTCGGATGCTGGGTCGAAGAATGCACCAGCATGTCATCGTCTTCGCCCGGAATGGCGTAGGCGATGTGGGTTTCGAGATAGAAGTGATCCTGCCCGCCGATGATTTGTTGTCCGGAGAAGGTGCGGTCTGCGCTGGCAAAACCGGCGGCGATATCGCCTTCTGAGACAGTTTGAGACGGCTGAACATAGGATTTGGCGGAATGAGCGGCTTCGACATCGAGCACCGCAGGCAGCGGTTCGATATCGAGCTTGATAGCATGGGCAGCCTTCACCGCCTGCGCCATAGTCTGTGCGGCAACCGCGCCGATGATGCAGCCGCGATAATCGACAATGTCGTTGGCGAACAGCAATTCGCCATGCAGGATCGGTCCGATTTCATTGTGGCCGGGAATGTCACCGGCAAGAACGACGCGGACAACCCCGGGCATGGAAAGCGCGGCGCTTGTGTCCACCGACCTCAGTTTCCCATGCGCCACCGGCGACAGGATCAGCGCGGCGTGGAGCGTGCCCGGCAATTCGGGCATGTCGTCGATGTAGGCGGCTGTGCCGGTGACATGCTTCATGGCGCTGTCATGGGCAAGGCCCTTGCCGACAAGGCGGCGTTCGAGCGCGCTCATGCCATCACCTCGACCGTCTCGCCCGCCAGTTCCGCGCCAAGGCGCAGCGCCAGATTGCCTGCAACTTCGGTGCGATATTCCGATGTACCACGCCAATCGGACAGCGGCTTGAAAGCATCGCGAATGGCGGCTGCGGTTTTGGCGAAAACGGCGCTGGTGGGCATTTCCTCCATCAGTTCATTTTCTGCCGTTGGCACCCGACGCGGAATGGCCGCCATGCCACCGAATGCCACGCGGGCGGAGGCGATCCTGCCGTCCTTCAGCATCAAATTGAACGCGCCGCAGACGGTCGAGATGTCCTGATCATAGCGCTTGGAAATTTTCCAGACACGGAAATGCTGGCCTGCGACGGGCTTGGGCAACGACACCGATTTGATGATTTCATCTTCGCGCAATGCAGTCTTGCGGTAGTCGATGAAGAAATCTTCCAGTGGCATGGAATGTTCGCTGCGCGCGGACGCCAACGTGATTTTTGCGCCAAGCGCAATCAGCGCCGGCGGCCCGTCACCGATGGGGCTGGCCGTGCCGATGTTGCCGCCGATGGTGCCCATGTTGCGGATTTGGGCAGAGCCGAAACGGCGCAAAAGCACCGCGAGAGATGGATAGGCGTCAGCGGTTTTCCCGAGAATTTCGGACCAGGTGACAGCCGCGCCGAAATGCCAATGCGTGGCGTCTTCGGCAACAGCACGTAGTTCCTTGACGCCGCCGGTCCACAGTGCGACGGGCCATTCAGTCTCATGCTCAGCCAGCGCCACGCCAAGATCGGTAGCGCCTGATACGATGACTGCGGACGGATTGGCGACGCGCAGCACAAAGAAATCTTTCAGCGTCGCCGGGCGGTGAAAAACGCTGCCGGATGAATCAATTGCAGATGCGGGTGCATGTATTGATTCAATGCTTGGAAGGCTGATCAGTCCTGTCTTGGCCACAGCCTTTGCCGCCTCGATAATCGGCTTGTAACCAGTGCAGCGGCACAGGTTTCCGGCAAGCGCATCGTGGATGTTGTCTTCACTCGGGCTGGCATTTTCAGAGAGCAAACCGGCGAGTGAGACAACGATTCCCGGCGTGCAAAAGCCGCATTGCGACGAGCCGTTTTGCGCCATCGCGTCTTGAATGGGGTGGATTGATTGGGCGGACAGTCCCTCGACTGTCATGAGGCTGCGACCCTCGATCTGGCCCATCGACAAGATGCAGGAATTGACGGCGGCATAGCCTGATGTATCCGGCTTGGACATCAGGACTGTGCATGCGCCGCAATCGCCTTCAGCGCAACCTTCCTTGGTGCCATTGAGGTGGATGCCTGTGCGCAGCCATTCGAGCAGCGGCGTATCGGGGCGGCAATTGGCTTGTGTTGGTTTGCCGTTCAGGGTGAAGCTGATCGTGTTTTTTGTTGTCATCATCGTTCGATCAGTTTGGTTCAGGATTGGACGACGGTAAAGCCCTCGCCGCCATAGAAATGTTCCTGAAGATTGTTGCCCGGCCCGGAACGGTCAATGACGATAAAATCGCAAACCGTATCGAGCGACAAGAGCGGGTGATGCCAGACGTTGCGGCCATAGTTCACGCCCTGCCCTCCGGTGGCAAGAAAGGCGCGTGGTGCTTTGGGTGTTCCGTCGGCATCTTCGGCAACGACCACCAGAAACGGGAACTTGCCCATCGGGATGAAGCCTTGAGACCCGAGCGGATGGCGCTCGACCATTTCGATGGAAACAGGCAGGGCAAAGGGCTGGCCACGGAAGATCGAAACAATTGGTTTGCCGCCTTGGGGCAGGACATCGATGTTCATCAGATCATGGAAGCGCTCGGTTGATCCACCGTTGATAAGGCGCAGTTGCGCGCCATTGGTTTCGATGACGTCGCCGAAACGCGCAAAGGCGGCCTTGGTCAGCGGCTCAACCTTGATTGGAACTGCCGCGATCATGTGCCTGCCGGATGTGTTTTGGCCCAGTGGCGGGCGATGTCGATGCGCTTGGCAACCCAGACCTTTTCGTGGCCTTGAACATAGTCAAGGAAGCGGGCCAGCGACGCCGCCCGGCCCGGACGGCCAACGAGGCGGCAGTGCAAGCCGATGGACAGCATTTTGGGCGAACCCGCTGCGCCCTCGGCATAAAGCACGTCAAACGAGTCTTTCAGGTAGCTGAAAAACTGATCGCCGGAGTTGAAGCCCTGCGGTGTGGCAAAGCGCATGTCGTTGGCGTCGAGCGTGTATGGCACGACAAGTTGCTTCTTTGCGCCGTCGGCCACCCAATAGGGCAGATCGTCGGCGTAGGTGTCGGAATAATATTCAAAACCGCCCTCCTCCATCACCAATTTCAGCGTGTTTTCCGAACAGCGGCCGAGATACCAGCCAAGCGGGCGTTTACCGGTCAGTTCGGTGTGGATGCGGATCGCTTCATGAAGATCTGCGCGTTCGATTTCGGCCGGGATGTCGCGGTAGTCGATCCATTTGAGGCCATGGGTGGCGATTTCCCAATTGGATTCGATCATCGCCGCCAGCTGCTCAGGCGCGCGCGCCAGCGCAGTGGCGACGCCATAGACTGTCACATCCATCTTGCGCTCGTTGAATAAGCGCCACAGCCGCCAGAAGCCGGCGCGGGCGCCATATTCATAAATGGACTCCATGTTCATGTGCCGCTGGCCGGGCCAAGGCGCGGCGCCGACGATTTCCGACAGGAACGCTTCCGACGCCTTGTCGCCGTGCAGGATGCAGTTTTCGCCGCCTTCCTCATAATTGACGACGAATTGCACTGCGATGTTTGCACCACCCGGCCACCTGGCATCAGGCGGATTGCGGCCATGGCCGGTCATGTCCCGCGGGTATGGAGCCTTGGAATAGTCGAACACAATCACCTCCAGCCTGACGCCATCATGTGGGCGCAGAATCGTTTAATCAACCGGCTAAATTAGCCCATTCTCATTCAACCTGTCGATTATTGGCCGCAGCAAAGCCGCATTCTAAAGATAGCGCCGGACAAGGTGAGCGCCAACGCACGTTAACCACACTCAACAATAAATGCTTAAGCATTCTGTCGCGAAAGAGGTCTGTGTGTTGCAATGGGCGGGCGAACAGTTTTAACAGTTTTACAGGGTTCCCGGGGGCCACGGGATGCTAGATATCAATGATTAAACGATTGAAGGCCTTTGGCCACTCACGTTTTGCCAGGCGCATGGGGACGATCCATGACCTGCTTATGGCGGCAATCACGTTTCTTGTTGCCAATTTTCTCGTTTCTGTGATCGTCGGCGCGCCGCTGATCAGCGGTCTGTATGAAAAGACCGCTCTATTCACGGCCCTGTGCGGCGTGATTTTCTACGTCTTCCAGCTCAACAGAGGCTCATGGCGGTACGCATCGCTTGCGGACCTCGTCGCAATTGTCAAATCAGCTTCATTGGCCGTTTTAGTCTATTTGGCGGCGATCTTCATCTACAGCCGCGGCGCAGGTTTTTCCCGGTTCATTCCGATCCTGATGTGGTTCATCCTGATCCTCTCGCTGGCAGGCCCGCGCTTGCTTTACCGGCTTGTCAAGGAAAGCGGATGGATGGCGCTTGTCAAGGAAGGCGGTCGAGGCCGGCCAGGCGCCCGCCCGATCCTTATCTACAAGGCCAACGAAATTTCCGATGCCTATGTTCGCGCAGTCAGAGCACGCCATGATGCCAAGATCCATGTTGTCGGCATTATCGATGATAACGCCAAACCCGGACAACGAACCATTCAGGGTTTGAAAGTCCTCGGCGGGATGCCGGATATCGCAAACATATTGGCACAGCTGTATAACTCGCAGCGCTTGGTGATCGAAGAAATGGCCATCGCGGACCATTCCCTTGACAAGGACGCGCTGAGCAGTCTGGTGACGATCGCCGGCGAAGCAGGTCTGAAAGTCAGCCATATCCCCGATATCGTCGATACAGCAAGAACCGGGCTGACGACGAACCTTGACCCGCGCCCGATTGAATTGACGGATCTTCTGGGCCGCCCTGAGAACAGTTTTGACATCGTTGGCGTGACGAAATTCATCGAGGGCAAAACCGTCCTGCTCACAGGCGCCGGCGGGTCCATCGGCTCGGAACTCGCCCGCCAGATTGCATCGTACAATCCGCACATCTTGGTGCTTGTGGATATGTCGGAGCATTTTCTCTACGAAATCGACATGCAGATCCGCGAGGCGAATCCGCATTTGATTGTCATTCCGCGCATTGCCGATATCCGCGACGAAAACCGGATCGAACATCTGTTCGCCAAGTATGCGCCGGACATCGTGTTCCATGCTGCGGCGATCAAGCACGTTCCGCTCGCAGAGCAGAACATTGCGGAAGTCATCAAGACAAATGTTCTGGGAACGCAAAATTGCGCTCTGGCGGCGATCCGCCACAAGACGGCGGTTTTTGTGATGATTTCGACGGATAAGGCCGTCAATCCGACCAATGTGATGGGGGCGACCAAAAGGGCGGCGGAAACCTATTGCCAGGCGCTCGACATGCAGGATCATGGAACCCGTTTCAAAACGGTTCGCTTCGGCAATGTGCTTGGCTCGAACGGATCGGTGGTTCCGCGCTTTGCCGCGCAGATCGACAAGGGCGGGCCGGTGACGGTCACCCATCCCAATATTGTGCGCTTCTTCATGACCATTCCGGAAGCCGTGCGCCTTGTGCTGCATGCATCTGCGCTGGGCATGGCATCTTCTGCAGAACGCGGAAAAATACTGGTCCTGAACATGGGGGATCCAGTCAGAATTGCAGATCTTGCCGAGCGGATGATCCGTCTGGCAGGATTGAGGCCGGGCAAGGACATCAAGATCGAATATACCGGTTTGCGTCCGGGCGAAAAACTCTATGAAGAGCTTTTTGATCCGCGCGAGGTGCAGTCTGCGGAGCAAAACCAGTCCTATTTCATCGCCTCGGCAAGAACAGTAAAGCTGCCGGTGATCGACAAATTGATCAGCAACCTTGCCTATGCAATTGCGATGGAAGACGTTTTCGGCGCATTGGCGGCACTGCGCATTGCCGTGCCGGAATACCGCGACATGAAGCTGATCGAGCGCGAGCCGGCTCCCATCCGCGCCATACCGTCGAAGAAACCGGCTTCGGTTCTGTCGATTGTGAAGTCCAGTGCGGGCAATTGATGCAGCGGCAAGGCGGGCGGGCGAAAATTGGCGACGCTGGCGAACCGTTTGAGCTGACCGCGAGCCGGGTAAGCGATCTTGATGCGCGCATCGTGCGCATTGTGGCGCCGAACGCGGGGCTGTTCACATTTCACGGCACAAACAGCTATCTCGTCGGCCGGCAAACGCTCGCCGTCATCGACCCTGGCCCGGATGATGAGCGTCATCTGGCTTCATTGCTCGCTGCCATTGACGGCCGGCCGGTAACGCACATCTTTATCACCCATACCCACCGCGACCATTCGCCTTTGGCGCGCAAACTCGCCGCGGCAACCGGCGCGATCTGCGTCGGCGAAGGGCCGCACCGCTATGTCGGTGACGTCGCCTTGCGCTCTGGTTCTGTTTTGGACGCCAGTGCGGACCTTGATTTTCTGCCTGACCTGCGGGTTGGCGACGGACAAAGCGTTGAATGCGCCGAATTTGCAGTTACCGCAATTGCAACCCCAGGACACGCGCAAAATCACATGTCTTATGCGCTGGATGACACAAAGGTCCTGTTTTCGGGCGATCACGTGATGGGTTGGGCAACAACGATCGTGGCGCCGCCCGATGGCTCCATGGAAAGCTACATCGCCTCCCTGGAAACGCTTGCTGTGCGCAAAGACAAAGTGTTTCTTCCCGGGCACGGCGGGCCGATAACAAAACCGCAAAGCCATGTGCGCGCCTTGAAAGCACACCGGCTCTGGCGGGAAGCTGCAATCCTGGAACGGATCCGAAAAGGCGGCCGTTCGCTGCAAGACATTGTCTCGGAAGTTTATAAAGCCACTGACCCAAGGCTGCATGGCGCTGCGGCACTGACCGCGATGGCGCATTTGCAGCGGCTTGAGAGTCTTGGCGCGATTGCAATTGAAGGTCCATTGGGCCCGGACGCGATCTATACGATGGCGAAGCCGTAGGGTCAGGACTTATCGATTTTCAGCCGCCGCCGACTCCCTGGATGCGCAGATCAAGGCTGCTCATAAAGGCCTGGATGCGCCGGGCATTGGCGCCCAGATCCCTGCTGCCGAACAGCGAGGCGCTGCGCATGTCGACAAATGTCGATTCGCCCTCATCGGTCAGCCGGACGATAACTTCGTCTCGAAATCCCATGACAGGCGTGGTGACTTCCGCTTCAATGGTCCATTCGCCCGCTCCCGGCGCAAATGGCGGCAGCTGGCGCACGCGCCAGCCGTTTTCTTCGATCAGCGCGACAACCTGCGCATGGATACTGTCAGCTGACAGCTGATAGCGCCGCCCGGTTGCTGCCGGGTAAAACTGCTTTTGCAATTCAGCGTTGAGCCGCGGCGGCTCGTTGGCATTGCTGGCCGCGTCACTTTCGACAGATTGGGAAAAATGCGGCGGGTCGACCGTGTCAGTTGAGATATCTGACAACGGCGCTGTCGCGGAAAACTGCCAGAAGGCGAACGCCGCAGGTATCAGGACCGGCAGACTGGCAAAAAGCGAAACTGCGCTGCGCCGGCCGCCGATGGCAGCGCGCATCCAAAGGCTGCGCAGGCCCAAGAGTGCAAGACATGCGCCCGCCAAGGCCAATAGAAAAGAGACAGACAGGACAAGAATGTAGTTGGAATCAGAAAGCGAGGCCGTGCGGTGGGCAATTGTGGCGACCGCAGCCAGCACCGGCGCAAAGACCGCTGGCGGCAACGACCAGTCGGCCGCGCGCGACGGCTGGCGCACATATTGCCGCCGCATCATGAGAGGGTGCCTTCATTCATGGTCCGCTCCATAAAGCGTGACGTCCGACTTCGCAAACCCCTCAGCACCCATCTCGTCCGGTTTTGCCGCAATGTTGCCGCGAATGGGCCGCACATGTTGACGCGGGGGGCATGAGCCAAGGGAGCGCGGACATGCCACAAATCAATCAGGTGACCGGAAACTTGCCGGTCAGTGCTATTTCAGCCATTCGCACCGAGGTTCACAATCCGGACCTGGAGAATGTCGAACTGCTGATGGCGCTGGATGCGCAAAATCTGGTTGGCGCCGGATTTGACCACTCCGTGCGCCGTGCAGCCGAAGCAATCGGCGCCGAATTTCTGTTCAATATTCCTGCCCCGTCTTCCCTGCCGTTCCAGCGCGCAGCGTTGGTGCGCCTGCCGGACGGGAACAACCAGATTGTCCTCGTCACGCTCAGCGCCGACGGCATCACCATGGATGCGCAGGCGGAAATGCCGGATACGGCGCATCTCTTCCGGCTCGGCGAAGCCTGGCTTGCGGTGGTCGACCAGTTCAGGAAGCTTTCGTAAGCACAGTGCGGCATGCGATGGCGGCCTGCGCTGCGGCAAGCCGCGCGATCGGGACGCGGTAGGGGGAGCAGGAAACGAAGTCGAGGCCTGTCTCTTCAAAGAAACGGATGGACTCCGGCTCGCCGCCATGTTCGCCGCAAACACCCAGCGCAATGTCAGGGCGGGTCGCCCTGCCCCGTTCACAGGCAAGACGGATGATTTCGCCGACGCCTTCCCGGTCCAGCGTCATGAATGGATCGCGCGCCATCAGGCCCTTTTGCATGTAGGTGTTCATGAAAGTGGACGCATCATCGCGCGAGATGCCGTAAGTCGTTTGCGTCAAGTCATTGGTTCCGAATGAGAAAAACTCGGATGCTTCGGCAATCGCGCCAGCGCGCATGGCCGCACGCGGCAATTCGATCATCGTGCCGACCAGATAGCGCAGCGTGACGCTGCTCTCGCGCTCGACCTGTTTGGCCACCGAGGCGATGCGGGCTTTGACGAACTCCAGCTCCTTCATCATTGACACCAGCGGCACCATGATTTCCGGGATCACTTCAACACCGGTTTTCTGGCTGACCTCGACTGCAGCCTCGAAGATGGCGCGCGACTGCATTTCGGCAATTTCCGGATAGCTGATCACCAGACGGCAGCCGCGATGGCCAAGCATCGGATTGAACTCATGCAAGGCATCGATACGGTCGCGCAGCCGTTCCACTGCCAACCCCATGGCCGCCGCCACTTCGACAACTTCGGCGAAATCCTTCGGCAGAAATTCGTGCAGCGGCGGATCAAGCAGGCGGATGGTCACCGGCAGCCCGGGCATCAATTCGAACAGTTCGACGAAATTCGCCTTCTGGATCGGCAACAGCCGGGCGAGCGCAGAGCGGCGTTCCTCTTCGGTCTCTGCAATGATCATTTCGCGCATCGCCGAAATGCGCTCCTCATCGAAAAACATCTGCTCGGTGCGGCAAAGGCCGATGCCTTCTGCGCCGAACATGCGGGCAACGCGCGCATCTGCCGGATTGTCGGCATTGGCGCGGACCTTCATGCGCCGGGCCTTGTCAGCCCACTGCATGATCATGGCGAATTCGCCGGACAATTGCGGCTGGATCATCGGCACCGCGCCCTTGAGCACCTGGCCCAGACCGCCATCAATGGTGATGATATCGCCGCGCTTGAGGCGCATGCCAGCGCCGATGAGCACGCCGCTTTTGGTATCGACCTTCAAATTGCCGGCGCCGGTGACGCAGGGCTTGCCCATGCCGCGGGCGACAACGGCCGCATGGCTGGTCATGCCGCCGCGCGTCGTTAAAACGCCTTCCGCCGCGTGCATGCCGTGAACATCTTCGGGGCTGGTTTCAGCGCGCACAAGGATGGATTTGCGTCCGTCCAGCTTCAGCCGTTCGGCCTCTTCGGATGAGAAAACAATCTCTCCGGTGGCCGCGCCCGGCGATGCCGGAAGACCGGAACCAACGATGATGCGCTCGGCCAGCGGGTCGATGGTGGGATGCAGCAATTGGTCGAGCGCTGTCGGATCAATGCGCATCAGCGCTTCATCGCGCGAAATGACGCCCTCTGCCTCCAGATCGACCGCGATGCGGATGGCAGATTTCAGGGTTCGCTTTCCGGTCCGCGTCTGCAGCATCCACAGCTTGCCATCATCGATGGTGAACTCAATGTCCTGCATGTCCTTGAAATGGTGTTCGAGCTTTTCCGCGACTTCATGCAATTGCGCAAAGGCGTTCGGCATTGCCTTTTCAAGCGACAATTCAGCGGATTTGGTCGCGCGGCGGCCTTTTTCGGTCAGGCTTTGCGGCGTGCGCAAGCCGGCGACCACATCCTCGCCCTGCGCATTGGGCAGAAACTCGCCATAAAGGGCTTTTTCGCCGGTCGAGGGATCGCGGGTGAAGGCAACGCCGGTCGCCGAATCCGCGCCGCGATTGCCGAATACCATCGCCTGGACAGTGACGGCCGTGCCCCAGTCATCGGGAATGCCATGCAGGCGGCGGAAAGTGACGGCGCGGATGTTTTTCCAGGAGGAAAAGACAGCTCGGATAGCCGCCCAGAGATGGACCTGCGGGTCCTGCGGAAAAGGCTCGCCAAGCTCTTCGTTGATCAGCGTCTTGTAGCGCGCGACCAAAGCCTTGAGTTCGTCCGCCGTCAATTCAACAGGCGACTTGCGGCCTTTGGCGGCAAGCTCGTCCTCAATGATTTCCTCGAAAACCCCGTTGTCGAGACCCAGCACCACATCGCAATACATCTGGATGAAGCGGCGGTAGCTGTCCCAGGCGAAGCGCTCGTCGCCGGTGTTTTTTGCAAGCGCTGCGACCGTTTCGTCATTGAGACCCAGATTGAGCACGGTATCCATCATGCCGGGCATCGAGGCGCGGGAACCGGAGCGCACAGAGACAAGCAGAGGCTTTTTTGCGTCGCCGAACTTTGCCCCGGCAAGCTCGCCCAAAGTTGCGAGCGCGCCATGGACTTGCGCCTGCAACGTGTCTGGCAAGTCGCGGCCATTGCTGAAAAACCAGTCGCAAGCCTCGGTCGAAATCGTGAATCCAGGCGGCACAGGCAAGCCAAGCAGCGTCATCTCGGCAAGGTTTGCCCCCTTGCCGCCGAGCAATGCAACGTCGGCAGCGCCACCCTCAGCCTTGCCGCCGCCATATGAATAGACCCACTTGGTCAAGCCATCCTCCTGCCGCCAAAGCACTCCCGACTTTCGCAGCCCGCTATGCGTGACACTGGTTATGGTGCAGTGCAACAAGAAAATGGAGGCAGAGCATGAAACTGCCTGAAAAACAGCAAGATAGCCCAATCCCGTGCCGCGATTGCAACAGGCTAGATATTTAAAGGCGTCGCAAACTTCAGTTTCAGCACGAGATCGATAATACCGCTTTTCATTATTAACGCTATGCATTACTATTCAAGAATGATAAAGTCGTTTTGTTCGAAAGATACAGAAGCGCTATTCCGACTCCAATCGGCTCGCAAATTTGCATCTATTGAAAGGATCGCGTTGCGAAAACTGGTTCAGCTAGATTTAGCCGTGACGCTCGGAGACATGCGCTCACCACCGGGCAATAGACTTGAAGCTCTGAGCGGCAACAGGAAAGGCCAGTGGAGCATACGAATTAACGACCAGTTTCGCGTATGTTTTCGTTGGACTGAAGACGGACCGGAAGATGTCGAAATTATTGATTATCATTGAAAGAGATGGGTATGAGCAAACTGATTGATCCAGTATCTCCCGGAGAAATGCTGCTGGAAGAATTTCTCGTTCCGCTTGGCATGAGCAAGTATCGTCTTGCAAAAAGTATAGGTGTACCGGCGCAGCGCATTGGCGACATCATTGCTGGAAAGCGCGGGATAACAGCTGACACGGACCTGCGCCTGTGCCGATTTTTCGGGCTGTCGGACGGCTGGTGGCTGAGGCTGCAGGCTGGGTGTGACACGGTGATTGCCAAACGCAAGATGGCCGGGGAGCTTGAGAGGATTGTACCGCTGCAGCGGGCGGCTTGATATCTGGGTTGGCCGACGAACGTTCTGCCGAGGCTTTGACCATCCGACAACAGTTAGGTGACAGGTAAAATTGATGGCCAAACAGCACCCCAAACCGACGGTGGGCACCGTAAAATATCTCTACGCTCATGCGTTCCGCTGTGCATTCAAAGGATGCCGCACGGAACTGTATCGAAAAGACGAGCACTCAGGAATTCGGACGCTTAACTCCAGAGTTTGCCACATAAAGGCGCGAAGTGAGGGTGGGCCGCGTTGGGACCACAACCAGTCTGCTGAAGACAACCGGGCGCATACAAATTTGGTGCTTATGTGCGTCGAGCACTCAAACGCAATTGACGATCCCTCCACAGCGCTGAATTACCGAGATGTGCTACTGGAACAATGGAAGTCGGCCCAGCTCAAGGAATACGAACAACTTAAGCAGAGCTGGTCGCTTGACACCAAAATGGCGAAGGAAGTGATTGCGGCCTCGTTTTCGAATGTTGGAGTCGCCATAAGCAATTCAACACTCAGTTTGGGCGGCGAAGGCGGAAAGGCCCCAGGAGCGGGCGGCGGCGGTGGAGGCGCTATCGGGGAAGGCGCTCGCGGCGGCGACGGTGGAGGTGGCGGAAGTATCACCAAAGAGCTCGTCGACTTAGCCGAGTTGGTGGGGGCGGAATTTGACCACGCCGAAGTAATGGTTGGTTTTGGAAGAGTAGGAGCAAAGC
>JBAVTG010000004.1:0-26382 GCA_049696015.1 Rhizobiaceae bacterium
GCCCTGCCCTATTCGATGAAGGTCCTGCTTGAAAACCTGCTGCGCGCCGAAGACGGCACGACGGTCAAGAAGGCCGACATCGAGGCCTGTGCCGCATGGCTCAGCGACAAGGGCAAAGCCGGCAAGGAAATCGCTTTCCGCCCGGCCCGTGTCCTGATGCAGGATTTCACCGGTGTTCCGGCCGTCGTTGATCTCGCCGCCATGCGCGACGCGATGAAAAATCTTGGCGGCAACCCGCAGAAAATCAATCCGCTGGTTCCAGTCGATCTGGTCATCGACCATTCGGTTATCGTCGACGAGTTCGGTTCGGCCAAGGCGTTTAAGGCGAACGTGGATCTGGAATATGCCCGCAACGGCGAGCGCTACCGCTTTTTGAAATGGGGCCAGCAGGCGTTCAAGAATTTCCGCGTCGTGCCGCCCGGCACCGGCATCTGCCATCAAGTGAACCTGGAATATCTGGCGCAGACCGTCTGGACCTCGAAGGAAAAGGTCAAGAAGGGCAAGACGACAGAGACCATCGAAATCGCCTATCCCGATACGCTCGTCGGCACGGATTCGCACACCACCATGGTCAATGGCCTTGCCGTCCTCGGCTGGGGCGTCGGCGGCATTGAGGCCGAAGCTGCCATGCTCGGCCAGCCGCAATCCATGCTGTTGCCGGAAGTCATCGGCTTCAAGCTGACCGGCAAGGTGCGCGAAGGCATCACCGCAACAGACCTCGTGCTCACCGTCACGCAGATGCTGCGCAAGAAGGGTGTTGTCGGCAAGTTTGTCGAGTTCTTCGGCCCCGGCCTTGATTCCATGACGCTGGCCGACCGCGCGACCATTGCCAACATGGCGCCGGAATATGGCGCGACCTGCGGCTTCTTTCCGGTCGATGGCGAAACGCTGAATTACCTCACCACCACCAGCCGCAAGAAGGCCCGCGTGGAACTGGTCGAGAAATATTCGCGGGCGCAGGGCCTCTTCCGCACCAAGACCGCCAAAGACCCGGTGTTCACCGACACGATCGAACTGGAACTGGGCACTGTTGTGCCGTCGATGGCCGGTCCCAAGCGTCCGGAAGGCCGCGTGCCGCTGGAAGGCATTCCTGCCGGTTTCGCCGCCGCAATGGAAACCGAATACAAGAAAGCCGCCGACGCGCATCACCGCTACAAGGTGGAAGGCCGCGACCATGATCTTGGCCACGGCGATGTCGTCATTGCCGCCATCACCTCCTGCACCAACACATCGAACCCGTCCGTACTGATCGGCGCGGGGCTTCTGGCCCGCAATGCGCTTGCCAAGG
The DNA here is from genome assembly GCA_049696015.1 of Rhizobiaceae bacterium. GTDB lineage: Bacteria > Pseudomonadota > Alphaproteobacteria > Rhizobiales > Rhizobiaceae > JANMEX01. The sequence continues at coordinate 1,289 of JBAVTG010000004.1, forward strand.
GATTGAAGACCAAGCCGTGGGTGAAGACCTCGCTCGCTCCGGGATCGCAGGTCGTGGCCGATTATCTCGCCAACTCCGGCCTGCAGAAGGATCTCGACAAGCTTGGCTTCAATCTGGTCGGCTTTGGCTGCACCACCTGCATCGGCAATTCGGGACCGCTGCCGGAAGCCATTTCGAAAACCATCAACGACAAGGGTCTCATCGCTGCTGCCGTCCTGTCCGGCAACCGCAACTTTGAAGGCCGCGTGTCGCCGGATGTGCAGGCAAACTACCTGGCTTCGCCGCCGCTGGTCGTTGCCCATGCGCTGGCTGGCACGGTGACCAAGGACCTGACCAAGGAGCCGCTCGGCACCGATAAAAAGGGCAACCCGGTGTACCTGAAGGATATCTGGCCGACCTCGAAGGAAATCCAGGACTTCATCGCAAAGTATGTGACCAAGAAGATTTTCGCCGAAAAATACAAGGATGTCTTCAAGGGCGACAAGAACTGGCAGAAGGTCAAGGTTCCGGCCGGACAGACCTATGAATGGGACGACAAGTCGACCTATGTGCAGAACCCGCCGTATTTCGTCGGCATGGGCAAGGCAGCGGGCGGCGTTTCCGACATCAAGGGCGCGCGCGTGCTTGGCCTGTTCGGCGACAAGATCACCACCGACCACATCTCGCCTGCCGGTTCGATCAAGGCGGCATCACCTGCCGGCAAGTATATTTCCGATCATCATGTGGCCGTGGCGGACTTCAACCAGTACGGCACGCGGCGCGGCAATCATGAAGTGATGATGCGCGGCACATTCGCCAACATCCGCATCCGCAATTTCATGCTCGGCGCCAACGGCAAGGAAGGCGGCTACACCTTCCACTATCCGTCCAAGCAGGAGATGTCGATTTACGATGCGGCCATGAAGTACAAGGCCGAAGGCGTGCCGCTGGTGATCTTTGCCGGCATCGAATACGGCAACGGCTCGTCGCGTGACTGGGCTGCCAAGGGAACCAATCTTCTTGGCGTGCGTGCCGTCATCGCCCAGTCGTTCGAGCGCATCCATCGTTCGAACCTGGTCGGCATGGGCATCGTGCCGTTTGTCCTTGAAGAAGGCACGTCATGGCAGTCGCTGGGCCTGAAGGGAGACGAAACCGTCTCCATCGAAGGCCTCGCTGCCGCCAAACCGCGCCAGAAGATGACAGCTGTTGTCACCTCCGCCGAAGGCAAGGTCACAAACGTCCCAATCATCTGCCGCATCGATACGGCCGAGGAAGTCGCCTACGTGAAGAACGGCGGCATCCTGCAGTACGTGCTGCGCGATCTGGCGGCGTAATTCCCAGTTAGCTATGCCCCTAAATTAGATCAGGGGCATAGCTGATTTCATGGCTGGGGGCTATTACTGTCGGTTGCGGCTTTGAATTCAAAATGCATGGCGTCGGGACGGGTCCATTCACCGCCCCAGATAAATCCATGTTTGGCAAATATCGGCACCAATTCCTCTACGCTGCCTTCTTGGCCGGCTTCGATCGGCGGTTCTCCGAATATGTTCCAACGCGCGTTTAGATCAAATGAGTTGCCAAGAGCGTGATTGCTCAGGTGCACGTTGCCGCGTAGTGCCCTTGGGACAAAGCCCGCATCGAAAGACAAGATGCGGTCTTGCAATCCAGCCGATTCGATTTCTGCAAAGGCGGCAATTGCAGCCGACATAGCCGCTCGGTTGAGTCGGACCGTCCCGTTAAACGGCTGATCCGAGCCAAACAATTTAACGCCGACAAGCTGAGGAATTGTCTCTGAAACGATGTTTCTTTCGACCCAATCGCCCTCAAATTCGACCATTCCATTTTCGTCAATTCGATATGCCAGACTGCCATCGGGGCTAGAAAAAAGCGGACGGCTCATTTCGTCCTCCAGAACGACATTGAGTTGGTCTTCTTCAACAGAAATGAGTTTGAGACGTGACAGGAATCGCAGATTGCGAGCTGCTTGCTCCTGATCCTGCGCCGTTACCGCCTGCTTGATGAGTTCGTAGGAAAGTTTGTTTGCGTCGGTTTTAATGCTCAAGTACCAATTGAACAATGCAAGGACAAGCGCGCCAAAGCCAGAAATCAAGACGGCCTTTGGGACGCCAAACCAATTACCGTCATCATTTTGCTGTGGTTTGGGTTCGAGTATTTTGAGAAGCGCAAGCCGCGTAAGCTTATCGAGCGGATCTTCAGAATCGTGTTTAGGTTGGTTTTGCCCGAGTGTGTTCTTACTAACAGTCATAACGACCTCCGCACCTTTGAGCGTTGAAGAAGATACTATTCGTTATATGGTGACAAGCACTACTACTTTGATGACTTCTAGGCCGCAAAAAAGATCGAGAAGGACTATGGTCATGAAACGTGAAACCACCGCATGGGATCCAATCGACAATCTAACTTCACCCGAAGCGGAACGGGCTTATCTGGAGGCTGCGTTTGAGGATGGCGATCCGGCGCTGATCGCTGCCGTGATCGGCGACATTGCCCGTGCCCGCGGAATGACGCAGATTGCCAAGGATGCCGGGCTGACACGTGATACGATGTACAAGGCGTTTCGGCGGGACGGAAATCCGACACTAGAAACGCTGGTGAGCGTCCTGAAGGCGCTGGGCCTTAAACTGAGCGCGGTTCAGGCCTGACCGCTGCCAAGCAGACGTTTCTGCTGCAATAAATGGCGCTGCATATTTCGGCTCCACCTCTCAAAAGGTCGGCGTTGCAGCGCGCAAGTCATCCCGCCCTCCCGCTCCCCATCGCCATCAACTCCCTTCTCAAATCTTCCAGCTGAGTGTGATAGGCCTCAGCATCGCCATACTCGACAAAGTCGGCGTAATGGGCGTGCGGGGCGATAAGTTTGCGCACGTGCTTGATCGGGCACCAGTATTTTTCCGTCCGCGCGCCGATTTCGCGGACATAGGCGAACAGGCCGTTGACGTAAGAGCAATAGGCGCAGTTGAGTTTTTCGAGGATGTTGAGGTAGGCCAGATTTTGCCGGTCGAAGACAATGTAGTCGGCGCGCTTGACCTTGGGGATGCCGTAGGCGGGGAAGCACAGCGCCTGAAAGACGGTGACGAACAGGTCGAGCAGCAGCGCCGGGAAAATCACGGCGTAGATGAACGGCGCGGTGATCATGACGCCAAGGCTTGCGCCGCGCACATAGTTCCAAAGCGACACCCGCAGCTCCCGCTGGCGCCTGAACAGCTCATCGCGCGAGTTTGCCCATTTCTCTTCAAATGATTGGAAAACCTCTGCACGCGTTTTTTCAAGCTCCGCCTCGAGTTCCAATTCTGTCGCCCGCAGCCGCTCCACGACCAATTTGACCCGGTCCTTGGCCGAAAGCTCCGATGATGGCCGTTCTTGACGCGCTGACATTGGGCGGGAACTTTCCTGCGGGCGGATGTTACGCGATGAGGCGGCGTGTGAGCGCGTAAGTCAAGCAGGGCATTCTGCAATTCGCCTCTCCCCTTGCTACAGGGCGTTGGCGGGCACGCCAAGCTCCCGGGCAAAGGTGCCTGCCACCACCCAATAGCCGAGCGCGCAGGCAGCGAGCGCCAGCATCAGCGGCCAGAAGAAGCTGAAGCCGAGCCAGATCAGACCGGCCGAGACAAAGCAGGCTGTTGCCGTGCCCAAATCCCAGCCGCCTTCGGCAACGATGTGAAATCGCAAGGGACAGGACGACTGCTGCGCCAGCGTGTAAACGCGCGCGTCGAAGGCAGTAGAATAGATAGGCAGGGCGATTGCAGCCGCGGCGTTGGCCAGGACTGCGCTCCAAGGATAAGGATAGCCAAAAGCGCGGGCGATTACTGCGGCAGCGAGCACGGCAAAGCCAATCTGCGCGGCGCGGCGGCCTTTGCCAAGATCGATGGACTTTCCTACAAAAAGGCCTGCCGCAGCACCTGCAATCCCCGCCAGCGACAGCGCTCCGCCATAGGCAGCAAAGCTTGAGCCAAGCGTAATGAACAGGGCGATCAGCCATGTGAAATGGAAGGCTCCGGCACGCAGCCCGTCGGTAAACATGACCAGACGCGCCATCCGTTTTGTCTTGCGCGGGATGTCGGCCTCGGGCGCAATTTTCAAGTTTGGCAGGAATAGCAGCGGGATCGCCGAGCAAACCATTGCAAGCCCGACAAGGCTGAACGCCACGGCTGGCACGAACCATGTCAGCAACAGCCCGGTCGAAACTGGCGCGACAATGCCGATGAAAGTGCCGATAAACACCATGACGCTCACTTGCGCCCCGCGCCGCTCACCATCTCCGATCAACACCACGTAGGCGTGGTAGGTGGTCCAGTAAATGCTGCTACTGACTGCCCAGACAGCAAGATAGGCGATGAGCAGGCGACCCGTTCCCGTGATCTGCGACAGGAGCGGATAGGTGCATCCCTCCATGACGATGCCCATTACAAGCGCATTGCGCAAGCCGATGCGCCTTGCCAGCGGCAGGACAATCATGCGGAACAACAGGCGGCTGCCGAACAGGCTGCCGATGCAGAGCAGGACAACCGGAACGGCGATGCCCGCTTTCAAGAGATAGACAAAGGCGAAGGCCTCGCCGCCATAAGAGGTGAAGGCCTGCAAGGCCGCATGCACATAGATCAGGTTGAAGCGCCGATTGACGAAGAATGCCATTGGGACGGACTACCCTTTCCGGTGAAAATGGCAAGGCGCGTCCGGAGAAATGCGCGCTCAGCCCTTGGCTGCTTCCTCAAGCTTTGCCACGTCAAACTTCACCATCTGCATCATGGCGGCCATCACCCGCGCCGTTGCGGCGCTGTCGCCGGTCGAGGTCAGCTCGAAGAAGCGCTTTGGCACAATCTGCCAAGAAAAGCCCCATTTGTCCTTCAGCCAGCCGCAGGCTGACGGCTTTCCGCCTTCCAGAAGATGCTCCCATAGCCGGTCAACTTCGTCCTGGTCTTCGCAGGTGATGGCAAACGACACGCTTTCGTTCGGGGTGAAGAGCGGGCCGCCGTTCAGGGCGCAAAAGTGCTGGCCGTTCAGCGTGAATTCGATGACCAGGACGGAGCCTTCCGGGCCTGGCCCGTCCTTGCCATTGCGCATGATGCTGACGACTTTCGAATCCTTGAATGCAGCCATGTAGTGGTTGGCGGCTTCCTCGGCCTGCGAGGCGAACCAGAGGAAGGGTTTGATTTTGTCCTTCGTCATGACATTTCTCCTGGTCTGCTGAAACCTGTTGCAAACATGAAATCCGGTCCTGCCCGCAGCTGACGGTGTTCTTCAATGACAAGAAACGGATAGGCAAGCCCACGCTATGGCTGGGCAAAATTGTCCGCTTTGCTTCCAATGTACTCAAAATGACATGCATCCGGCGTCGGGTAAGTTCCGCCCCAGCGATATCCATGCTTCTCGAAGATGGGCGCCAACTCCTTGACGCTTCCGGGTTGATCTTGCTCCAAGGCCGACTGGCCATACCGGTTCGATTGGCAATTGATGTCAAATGCCAATCCAAGCGCATGCTTGCTGAGCCTTGAAGCCGCGCCTCTGATCGTTCTGGGGACGAAAGCGCCGTCAAAGGACAAGATGCGGTCCAGCAGACCAAGAGCTTCAATCTCTGTCATGGCGGCCTTGAACGAGGGCATGGCGTCCTTGTTGAGGCGAACCTTTCCGTCAAATTTCTCAATCTGGCCAAGCAGCGCCATTTTCCCGGCAAGTTGCGGAACCAGTTCTTCGACGATGTTGTCCTTCTCCCAATCGCCCTCAAAACGAACATGTCCCCCGCTTTCGACGCTGTAGGATATTCCTGTGTCGCCGACCGTGAAAAGCGGTCTGCTTGCGGGATCGGCCAAAACGGCTTCGAGCTGGGTCTCCGAAACAGAAATCAGGCCGAGGCGGGACAGGAACTTCAGATTGCGCGATGCCTGCTCCTCATCTTGCGCCGAAACGGCGGTCTTGATCAGCTCGTTTGAGAGCTTGCGCGAATCTGTTTGAATGCTCAGGAACCAGTTCAGGAGCGCAAGGGCCACCGCTCCAAAGCCGGACAGGAGCAAGGGCAGCGGAATGCCGAGCAAACCCCCTCCTGTTGTTGGCGCTTTCTTGTTGAGAGACTCCAAGATCGCGGTCTTCAGCGCGAGATCAAGGGCGGCTTGATCCACTGAGGCTGGCCTTTCGTCAGCGTGCTTGTCCAAAATCACCTCCAAAAGATCTACTGTTGCGCCGGTTCGTCCGGTCTGCAACAAAAACCCGTGAGTCCTGCTGACCGGTCACTTTACGATCTGTGAAGCCGTACCGGCGGCTTTTCCGACCGGACAAGTACCCCCTTGGCCTCCTGATCAAGCTGCACTGCCTTCATCCACCAACCAACTTTGTCGCCGCCGGGAAACAAATCCTGCGGCAAATGGGGCAACACGGCTTTCTGGATTTCAGCGGGTGTCATGCCGGGCGGCGAGGACGGCACGACTTTCATGAGCGCCGTCTTCATGGCTTCAAACATCACAGGGTCGACGCTGTAGGTCTTGCCGGGCTGGAGCACGTTTTCGATTTTGAGTCTTGCAGTCTTGGACATGGCGCGCCTTACGCCTCATCCAGCACGTCGAAGCCGGCGTAATGGACGCGCGAGCGGTCGAACGGCATGTGAACCGACGATATCTCGCTGTCCGGCGTTTGCATCATGTTCGCCCAGCCGGCGTCCCGTGCCGCTTTCGACGGCCATTTGACCAGACGGCCGACAATGGTTTCGCCCGGTTCGACCTTGACTGCCGGCGCCAGCGCCTTGAGCATGCCGCCCGGCGTGTCCTCGCCCCAGCAGGCCGTGACTGAAAGCGCTCCGGCCTTCATGGTCAAGGCTCCCATTTTTTGCGCATAGGCGCGGTAGTCATCCTTGCCGCTATTGAGCACAGGCCCGACAAACAGTTCGAGGTAAGCCATCTTCTTGTCCCTCCATTCCAGGCAGATGGACCGTTGCGTATTGTGGCCCTTGCCGTGGCGCTTCAAATCTCGAGAATGACCTCGAAACCGCCGAAGATCATCCGGTTGCCGTCAAACGGCATGGGATTGGCGCCAGGCTGCATTTCCGGCCGTTTCATCAGGTCGGCCCATGCCGCATCGCGCGCGTCTTTTGACGCCCATTTGATCCAGCCGGTTGCCACGGTTTCTCCGGGGGCGCATTTTACCGCCATCGGGAAGGATGTCAGTTTGCCTTCCGGCACATCACTGCCCCAGCATTCGACGATCGCAAGCGCACCGGCATCCTTGAACATCTGATCCATTTTCCGGGCGTGGTCGAGATAGACCTGCCTTTTTTCGGTCGGCACTGCCGCCACAAATACATCCACATAGGCCATTGTCAGTCCTCCTCGATTGGTGTTTCAAACCTTTTCGCCGATCAGCGCGAAGTGCGCGCCTTGCGGGTCTTGGCAGGGTGCAATCCATGTGCCGCCCGGCACCTCGTGAGGCTCCATCAGCACGGTGCCGCCATTGTCCTTGACCCGCTGTGCAGCGGCCTCGATGTCACCGATGCTGAAATAGTAGATCCAGTAAGGCATCGGGGCATTGGCCATTTTCTTCATCATGCCGCCCATGCCTGGGCCTTCAGGGGTCTCGCCGAATGTCTGGTAGAGGCCGAATTCGGGTCCCATGTCGTGGGCGAAACCCTTCTGCCAGCCGAACAGGCCGGAGTAGAATTCCCATGCCTCGTCGAGATTGCCCGCATGCAGCTCGTTCCAGCCGACATGGCCCTTTGCCATGAAGGGCGCGGCTGGCATGGCCTGGCCATTGCCTTTGAACAAAATAAAGCCCGCGCCGTGCGGATCGGCGGCGACGGCAAAGCGGCCGACGCCGGGAATATCCTGCGGACCCTTCCAGATTTTGCCGCCTGCCGCTGTTACCTTTTGCGCATAGGCATCAACGTCGTCGACTCCGATATAGCCCATCCACATCGGCGGCATGCCTTTGGAATCTTCCGGGATCGCCATGATGCCGCCGACTTGGACGCCGCCGTTCATCAGCAGCGTGTAGGATTGTCCGGGCATGCCCGAATCCTGGCATTGCCAGCCGACGACTTTGGAATAGAAGGTTTCGGCCGCCTTCACGTCGGTTGTCATGACGTCGTACCAGATGAATGTATTGACCATGATGCTCACTCCTCCAGTTTGTTGAACAGCAATTCGACATAGCGGCGCAAATGATCGACTGCGTCTTCGGCATGGCGCGGATCACCGGTTGATTTGGCGAGGACGAAACCGCCCTGCAGAACGGCTTGCGTATGCAGCGCCAGACTTAGGGCAGAGAAAGCGAAACTTTTGCCGCTTTCGTCCATAGCGGTTTGAATGTCGCTCTCGAGTGTCGAGGCATGTCCGCTGATGGCCCCGCCTGCGGCAAGGGCTATGGCCGGATGGGAAGTGTGCACTTCCTGAGCCAATGTGCCGGCAAGACAAGTGAATTCGGCCAACTCGCCGCCAATCATGGACTTGCGGAAATCAAGATAGGCGAAGACGCGGTCCAGTGCGCGCTTTGGTTTGTGATAGGGTGCGCTTTTGAAGATTGGCGCGGTTATGTCGGTCCAGTGCTTCGCCGCCGCCTCGCCCAGTTCATCTTTGCCCTTGAAGTGATGGAAGAAGCTGCCTTTGCTGACGCCGGCTTTGGCGCACAGGTCGTCAATTGTCGTGGCGTTGTAGCCTTTGGCGCGGATCAGATTGACTGATGCATCCAGAATACGGCGACGACCGGAAATTTTGGGTTCATTGCTCATTCAAATAACATACCAACCGGTTGGTATGTGTCAATCTGAATCTGAAGCGGCCTCACGCGATCTCTCACCGCAACGTGACTTTCCGGTGATGGCGGCTTGGGATTACATTCCAACCCATGAAAAACCTGTCCCCATCGCTTATCGCGCTTCTCATGACCATTGGCATTGCCGGGTTCGGCCCGGCCCAGGCTGACCCCGTCAAGGGGGTGGTTGAACTGTTCACCAGCCAGAGCTGCTCATCCTGCCCGCCGGCCGATAAAGTGTTCGGCGAGGTCATCCAGCGCGGTGACGTCATCGGGTTGGCGTTCCATGTCGATTATTGGAATTATCTCGACTGGAAAGACACGTTTTCCAGCGCCGAATCGACCAAACGCCAGCGCGATTATGCGCAAAGCCTGCATTCTTCGCAGGTCTACACGCCGCAATTGATCGTCAACGGCATCCACGTCGTTTCGGCCGGTTCGCCCGGCGAACTGCACAAGGTGATGGATGAAGCAGGTTCGGGCGCGCCGTTGCCCGTATCAGTTTCAGCTGAGCTGGCCGATGAGCGATTGATCGTGAAAGCGGGAACCGGCAAAGGCGAGGCCAATCTGGTGCTGGCGATTTTCGAAGAGAAGGAAACCGTCAGGATCGAGCGCGGAGAAAATCGCGGAAAAACCGTTGAATACAACAATGCCGTCACCGAATTGCACACCATCGGCATGTGGAAAGGCGAAACACTCGCGGTCGAACTGCCGAAGAAGGAATATCTGGCGAAAAAAGGCTATGGCTGCGCCGTCTTCCTTCAACGTGTGACGCCTGAAGGCACGCCCGGCGAAATCATCGGCGCGGCAATTGTTTCCGGCGCGGGCGCATGAAAAAGGCCGGCGTCAAGCGCCGGCCAATACTGTTAAACTTTGCCCCTGGTGAAGAGTGGTCCGGCAAGCCTTGACGCCGAGGGCGGGGGGCTTGGGGTTCGGCGCCGTGGCTAGCCGGACCGTCTCAGGCAACATGGGGATGGTCGGTTCGGATTCCGGCTTCGGTTAGGCGAAAATGCGGCGAAAGCATGTCTTTCCGGTCTCTACTCATCACCAAGTGCGACAGATTGTTTCCGAAAGTTGAGCATTCTGACAGTTTGCTGACAGCGCCAGTTCAGCGATAGGGCCGCAGATAGAGCCCTTCGAAGGCCTTTTTCATCCAATGAAACAACCACATACGCGGTGACACAAGTGTCCGGCTTTCGCTCCTGTAGACGAGCATGCCGCTGTCGAGCGCATCAACTATGCAGACAAGCTCTGCCTTGAAATCGGTCACCGGCTCGCTGGCGCGCAACACGGCGTCAATGTTTGCCGCCGCAGCCTTGGCCTGCAAGTCCGCCTGATGGGCCTGTTTGGCCAGCCATTCCGGCCCGGGATAAGAACCGGCATCGCCGACCACCCAGACACCGGCAAGGCCCTCAACCCGGCATTTTGAATCCGCTTTGATCATCCCGCCCGGCGAAAGCGGCAGGCCGGTATTTTCCAGCCATTTGGGTCCGGTGATGCCCGGCATGAAGATGATGAGGCCGGCCTGGATTTCGCTCTTGTCAGTGACCACCCGGTCCGCTTCAAAGCGGACCAGCTTTTCACCCAATACCGTGCGGATGCCGCGGCGTTTCATCTCCGCCAGCAAGGCATCGACAGCCTTTGGCCCAAGCCGCTGGCCCGGACGCTCGGCCGGATTGAAAAACACGAGATCGAATTTGTCCCTGCGTCCTTGCCTGCGCAGCATGGTGTCGATGATGAACGCATATTCGAAAACCGGCCCGCCGCGCACCGCCCCTTGCTCATTCGGATTGGTTGAAAAACCAAGGGCAATGGTCCCGCCGTCCATCGATTTGAGCCTGCGGCCAATTTCTTCCGCTGCGTCCAAGCCCTCGCATGGGATTAGCGCATGTTCGATGCCGGGCAGCTTTTTGACCAGCCGTCCGCCGGTGGCGATGACCAGCTGATCGTTGGTAAAAATGCCCTTGTCGGTTTCAACCGTGCGTCCGCCATCGCGCAGGCCGGTCACGGATGTTTCTATGAAGGTTGCGCCATAGCGCTTGAAAAAGCCTGCCAATGGAATTTTCAGGTCCGAAGCTGCTGCCGCGCCTGACGGAATCCAGATGGAGCTGGGCAGGTAATGCAGCGCCGGGCGCGGCGACAGCACGGTTATGTCCGCCTTGACTCCCCGCCTGCGGAGCGCCCGAATGGCCGTCAGCGCGCCAAAACCCGAGCCGAGTATGGTGATGTTGGGCACAGCGTGCCTCCTGTTTTGATATATATTATAATATGTATGTTTGAATGTCATTTGCAAGGACGGGAAATCCCCTTGCCAAAAAGCCATTGCCGGTTCACCTTTCGCGAACCGAAACTGGCGGATGCGAGCCTATGGAAGACAGCGGGACAAATCCCGATTCCGAAGCACACAATCTGATCCCACTGGACGCCGCCCGCCATGGTGGCATGCCGGTGATGTTTGACCGGCGGGAACTGATGGAGGTTCTCAACCTCTATTCGCGCATGGTCGCCGCCGGCGAATGGAAGGATTATGCCATCGACAGCCTGAGAGATTGCGCCGTCTTTTCGGTATTCCGCCGCGCTTCGGAAACGCCGCTCTTTCGGATCGAGAAGACACCGCGCCTTTCGCGCCGCCAGGGCGCTTTCAGCGTCGTCAACGCCAACGGGCTCATTCTCAAGCGCGGGCATGAGCTGAAAAATGTGCTGCATGTCTTCGACAAGCAACTAAAGCTGGTCGAAAGCTAAGGGGCTTTTCGATAACCCGCCCTGCCGGGTATTTGATGCAGCTTTCTGCGCTTCGGGCACTTACCTACTCAAGGCACGCGTGGCCAAATTTGCCCCGACGAAAAAACCCAAGGGACAGGCGCAGGCGCCAAAGTTCTGCGAAATCACACCAACTGCAGCGGCATGCCGGTTTCTAGAAAATCTCTAGAGTCCTTGCCAGTCGGACGCGGGGAAGCGTGTTTGGTCTGGCAAGTGGTCCAAGCCGCCATTGAGCGCTTTTTGCATGATCACCGTGTCGATCCACTGGCCGAACTTGAACCCAGAGCCTTCAATCGCGCCGGACAGTTTGAACCCGAGCGACTGGTGCAGCGCTACCGAACCCTTGTTGCCTTTGCCATCGCCGATTACGGCGATCATCTGGTGGTAGCCCCGGCCTTCGCAATGGTCCAGCAGAACCTGCAGCAGCATTTTGCCTACACCCTTGCCCTTGGCCTCCGGCGCGACATAGACCGAATCCTCTATCGCCCAGCGGTAGGCCGGCCGGGTACGGAACGGAGAGGCATAGGCATAGGCATGCACCACGCCCCCCTCCTCTGCTGCCAGCCAGGGAAAATTGTTTTGGGTGAGATGGCGGAAACGCTTGAGCATTTCCGCCTGCGTTGGCGGCTCCAGCTCATAGGTTCCGGTGCCATGCAGGACGGCATGTTCGTAAATGCCGTGAATGTCGGCGATATCGGCTTCTATGGCGGGTCTGATTTGCATGGGAGTGACCTGTGATTGGATCTGGCGATTCAGACCGGATTGGCGGTTAGCGCAAGAGATATTTTCAGGTCTCGTTTTGCAGCATATTCGATAATGCGGAATTGGCAGCGCCGCACCATTGTGTGAGGTTGCCTGGTTGTCCTGCATGCATGACCGTTTCGGGATTTGCCGAAAGCGGCTTTACAGATGGCACATGTCAGACTGAACATGAGTCAGTTGAACAACTGATTTGGTGCAAGATCATGGAAACGGTATCAAAAGGCGCGCGCAACCGCGAGGCTCTGGTCTCGGCGGCGGCGCGGCTGTTCTGGCAAAGCGGCTACAACGGCGCCAGCCTAGCCGACATCGCCAAGGCGGCGGATATTCCTGTCGGCAATCTCTATTATTATTACAAGACCAAGGCTGATGTTGCGTTGGCTGTGGCATCCGGCTTTGTTTCCGACACACAAGATATGCTGGATGAGATTGGCGCTTCGGCCTCAGATCCGCGCCGGCGTCTGCACCTTTTGGCCCAGCGCCTTGCGGCATCCCAGCGGGCGCGCTTGACCCATGGCTGCCCCGTTGGCGCTGCGGTGCGCGAGTTTCGCGGCGAGGCGAAAGGCGCGTCAGATCGCGCAGCGGAAGTGTTCACACTGATTGCCGGTTATGTGTCGACGGAGGCCGGGCGCACCGGTCTTCGCCCGGCGCTGGCGCTTGCCGCCGGGCGAGCGACCGTTGCCGAGTGGCAGGGCGGGATTGTTCTGGGGCATGCGCTGGGTGAGCCCGCCGTGGTTGCTGAAAGCGCGCGGCGGCTGGCGCGGATTCTCGGGGTGCAGGAACCGCAGTAGCAAATGGGTGCATGACCGGGAGGGTGAGCGCGGACGATGCGCAAGGCGCGGCGCTTCACGTCGGGGCCGTTGGCGCATGACTCTTGCGGCCCAATAAATCCATTCATCGAAACGAATAGTCCCAGACGCGGGATCGGGGCATCACACGATCCAGCCTTGCTGGTTATGCCGCGCCCGATACCCGCGCAGGTTGGCTAGCTGCTGCTTTGACTGTACGCCTTGTACGTCATGATGAGAGCGGCAACCAGCAAGCAACCTTCGAGCAGGATGAACACCCACGAGCTTGTGCCCGCGGCGGCCTGGCGGTACTGGGCGGCGCCAAACATGCGAACCAATCCCAGAAGCAAGAATAACCAGCCGGAGAGGGTTACAAGCACAGTCCAGTTCTTCAGCCAGATGTTGTGAGCGCGGATGATCGCCAAGCCTGCGACGAACATCAGGACGCCTGAGAGATAGACGACTGGCGGGATCTGCGCGTCGTAGAGATGCGGCTGCACAAGCGGAAACTCGGCGACAAGCATGGCAACCATGGTGGGGCCGAGAAGCGCTGCAATCTGCTTTGATTTCAAAGTGAATGCCTCCGCAGGCTGCGGTTTTGCTGCTTGACGTAAGGTACATCGAATGGGTTTCGAAGACAATCGGAAGGCCTTGCGCGATAGGCCCTGTCCCTGACCTCGGGCGTTGCCAAATGGGCAATGGCGGCTGCAAGCATGCGCGGTTATGTTTCGTCTCCGTAATGTTTCCCTTTTGATCGTTGGCGCCGCCGGTTTGGATCACTTGCGCCGCTTTACCGGAAATTCCTCCCCTTGGGCATCACGGCTTCTGCCTTGCGTCCGGGTTCGCGTTGCTGCGGCGGGGCGTGCGGCTTGGCGGCATTGAGGATTGCGGCCATGCGGGCGCGGGCTTTGGGTTTTGAGCGGTGGTCCATCACCGGGCGGCGCACCTCGTCTGCACTGGCCAGGCCATTGTCTCCGAATGTCGCCGCGGTGAGCGCGGAAAGCCGCCCGCTGATGTCCTCGACATGGTCGGCGACAATGTGGATGACGCCGGACTCGCTTTGCAGTTTGCCGGTGACCTTGACCAGCCGCGAGCCGATGACAATTGCCCGGTATTTTTCGAAGAGTTTGGGCCAGACAATGACATTGGCGACATGGCCTTCATCCTCCAGCGTCATGAAGATGACGCCCTTGGCCGAGCCTGGCCGTTGGCGCACCAGCACCAGGCCTGCCACCGTGACGCGGCGGCCCGATGGAACGGACCCAAGCTGATCGTTCGGTGTCACTCGCTCGCGCTCGAGGCCTGCCCTGAGAAATGTCAGCGGATGGGACTTCAGCGACAGCGACAGGTGCCGGTAGTCTTCCACCACCTGCTCGCCAAGGCGCATGCGCGGCAGGCGCATTTCGGCCTCAGGCATTTCGGCGTTGTTTTGAGCCAGAGCAAACAGCGGCAGCGCATCGGCCGCAGGCGCCGGGTCGAGCGCCTTGACCGCCCACAGCGCATCGCGCCGGTCAAGACCGAGCGAGCGGAACGCATCGGCATCGGCCAGCCGCTCGATCACCGCGCGCGAAAGCCCGGAGCGAAACGCCAGATCGCGCACGCTATCATAGCCTTCGCCGCGCCGGGCGACGAGCTGGTCCATATCGGTCTGGCGCAATCCCTTGACACTGCGCAAACCCAGACGCACGGATTTGTCCGTCATGATGACGTTCGCCATGTCGCGGTGGCGGGGGTGGATGTCGCTCGCGTTGAACGCGCCCTCTTCCAGCGCCGCATCCCAATTTGACTTGTTCACATCCACGGGCCGCACATCAACGCCGTGCTCGCACGCGTCGCGCACCAATTGCGCGGGCGCATAAAACCCGAGCGGCTGGGCATTGAGCATGGCGGCGCAGAACACGTCGGGATAGTGCGCCTTCAGCCAGCAGGAGGCATAGACCAAAAGCGCGAAAGAGGCGGCGTGGCTTTCGGGGAAGCCATATTCGCCAAAGCCCTCGATCTGGCGGAAGCAGCGCTCGGCAAAGTCCTTTTCGTAACCGCGGTCCACCATGCCGTCGACCATCTTTTGCTGGAACATGTGGATGGTGCCGACCCGCCGGAACGTTGCCATGGCGCGGCGCAATTTGTCGGCTTCAGAGGGTGTGAAACCGCCGGCGACGATGGCGATTTTCATCGCCTGCTCCTGAAACAGCGGCACGCCGAGCGTGCGGCCAAGCACTTCTTCCAGCTCCTTGCTCGGATAGGAGACGCTTTCCTTGCCTTGGCGGCGGCGCAGATAAGGATGAACCATGTCGCCCTGGATCGGGCCTGGCCGGACGATGGCCACCTCGATCACCAAATCATAGAATTTGCGAGGCTTGAGGCGCGGCAGCATGGTCATCTGCGCCCGGCTTTCAATCTGGAAAACGCCCAGCGTATCGGCCCGGCAGATCATGTCATAGACGGCGGGCTCTTCCTGCGGGATGGTTGCCAGTGTCAGTGCCCGGCCATAGTGCTCTTTCAAGATCACAAGCGCGCGCGACAGGCAGGTGAGCATGCCGAGCGCCAGAATGTCGATCTTGAGGATGCCGAGGCTATCGAGGTCATCCTTGTCCCACTCCACCATGGTGCGGCCTTCCATCGCCGTCTTCATGATCGGCACGACCTCGTCGAGCCGGCTCTTGGTGATGACAAAGCCGCCGACATGCTGCGACAGGTGGCGCGGGAAGCCGCCGATCTGGCCGGTCATGTCCAGCATCTGGCGGATGGCGGCGCCCTGCGGATCCAGTCCGGCGGCCGTGGCCTCGCGCGCGCCGATGTCAGCGGCGTTCCAGCCCCAGATCGAGGCGGACATGGCCGACAGTGCATCTTCCGACAGGCCAAAGGCTTTGGCGACCTCGCGTGTGGCGGAGCGGGCGCGGTAAGTGATGACAGTCGCTGCCAGCCCGGCCCGCTCATGGCCATAGCGCTGATAAATATACTGGATTACTTCTTCGCGCCGCTCATGCTCGAAATCGACGTCAATGTCCGGCGGCTCGCGCCGCTCGGGCGAGATGAAGCGTTCGAACAAAAGATCGCTCAGCGCCGGATCGACCTCGGTGATGCCGATGCAGAAGCAGACAGTGGAATTGGCAGCCGAGCCACGGCCCTGGCACAGGATGCCAACCTCGCGGGCGAAGCGGACAATATCCCAGACGGTGAGGAAATAGCGGGCGTAGTCGAGCTCGGCGATCAGGCTCAGTTCGTGACGAATCTGCGCCTCAACCTTTTGCGGGACACCCTGCGGGTAGCGCCGCTCGGCCCCCTGCCAGGCCAGCATCTCCAGCGCGGCTTGCGGCGTCTCGCCGGGTGCGACAGCATCGTCTGGATATTCATAGCGCAATTCATCGAGCGAGAAGGAGAGCTCGTCATGAAAACACCGGGTCTGCCTGATGGCATCAGGATGATGGCGAAACAGGCGGACCATTTCGGCGGCCGGTTTCAGGTGGCCTTCGGCATTGGCCGCCAGCTGAAAGCCGGCGCGGGCGACCGGCTCTGCCAAGCGGATGGAGGCGAGCACATCGGCGAGCGGCTTGCGCGAGGGCGCATGGCAATCAACGCCGCCCACCGCCATCAGGGGCACGCCGCCGGCGTGCGCATCGGCGGCTGCCCTATCCAGAAAGTGGCGGTCGCTCACGCCAAAGCGCGGGGCTGCGGCGAGACGCACAGAGTTGCCGAACGCGCCTTTGAGAGCATGCAGCGGGGCGATCTTTACAGTTGCGTGTTCGCCGGGCTCCGTTCCCGTTCCGGCGACAAGGGCAAGATTGAGCCCTTGACCCCACTCCAGCACATCCTCCAGCCTGAGGTCTGCCGCGCCCTTTTCGCCGCGCAGATTGCCGGCGGTCAAAAGGCGGCAAAGATGGCCCCAGCCAGTGCGGTGGCGCGGGTAGGCAAGCATATCGGGCGTGCCATCAGAAAACACCAGCCGCGCGCCAGGGTGATAGGCCAGCCTTGCTTCTTTGGCAGCCATGTGGGCGCGCACGACACCGGCCACCGTGTTGCGGTCGGCAAGGCCAAGCGCGCCGTGACCCAGCCGCATGGCCGTCACCGCCAACTCCTCGGGATGCGACGCGCCTTGCAGGAAGGAGAAATTCGAGCGGGTCGAAAACTCGGCGTAAAACGGCTCGTCCATGATCAACGCCTCACGCAAACAGGCCGTGCAGATACCAGCGCGGCAGCGCCTCGCTGCCATAAAACCCCTCGCGGTAAAGCCAGTAGCGGCGGCCCTCATCATCCTCGACGCGATAATAATCGCGCGGTTTCACGTCGAACCCGTCCACCCACCATTCGCCCGCAATGCGCTCCGGCCCCTCAGCCTTTGCCACCCCATGCAGGGCGCGGCGCCAGCGGAAACGCTGCGGCGGACCGTCCGGCACCTCGGCCATCGCCTCGACCGGTTCTGGCCGCTCGAACAGGCGCACAGGCCGCTCCGTGGCGAGCGGGTGGGCGGCCCCCGGCTGGAGGAATTTAGACCAGAGGCTGGAGAGGATTTCAGCTGCCGCCATACTGCCTACCGCCCGTTCAGGCACATGGCTTGCCCGCGCCACAGGCACGCGGATCACATCATTGCCAAGCCGGGCGGCGACGCGCTCGGTGAAGGCGGCGAGCGCTTCGGTTTCGATTGTGTCATCGGCCAGCGATACCTGTTCCTGCGCCATTGGAACGGATTGCAGAACCGAGAGCCGCACCGTTTCAAAACCGTAGCCGGGATCAAACGTGCCCTCGATCGCGGCCAGCCTTTCGCGCACCAGCGCCCGCAGCCGGTGCGGTGCGCGGGTGGGGCGGGCAAATTTCAAATCAAGCCGCAGCACCGCGCCATCAACACGAAACAATGCCAGCGACAGGACGCGCGCGCCTTGCCCCCGCTGTTCCAGTCCGGTTTTGAGATTTGCGGCCAAGAGCTCGGCCAGCCGCTCAATGTCTTCTGTCAATATGACTGGCTCGGCCAACCGCCGCTCCGCCATCAACAGCGGCAGCGGCAGGCGCGGCGAGATGGCCTCTTCCTCGCGGCCAAGCGCCTGATCAAGGCGCCGCAGCAGATGGGCGCCAAAGCGGCGGGCGAGCGGGGCACGGGGCGCGGACATGATATCGCCCACGCATGCCAGGCCAACGCGGGCAAGGCTTGGCGCAAGGCCGCCATCAAGCCGCAAGGCCGCCAGCGGCAAAGGGCGCATGCTTTCCCCTTCCCGGCCGGTCTCCGCAATTGTTCCGGATCCGTAACGGGCGAGCGCAAAGGCAGCGCCGGCGGTTGCGGCTATGGCGGCGCCAGCGTTCAGGCCCTGATGAAACAGGTTCAACAAAAGGTCGTCCATCAGCGTCTTTTCGCCGCCGAACAGATGGGAACATCCGGTGATATCGAGGAAAAGCCCGCCCCGCCCATCCAGCGCCACCAGCGGCGTGTAGCGGTCGCACCAGTCGGCGATGGCCTCCAGAAAGCGCAAATCAGCCTGATCATCTGCGGGGTGCGCATCAAGACCGGGGTGGCGGGCACGGGCTTCGGCAAGGCCAAGGCCGGAGCGCAGGCCGAGTTCCTGCGCGTGCTCATCCAGCGCTGCGAGGCGGATTGCCGGGCCGTCGCGCTGTGTGACTGCTACGGGCGGATGGTCAGGACGCCCGCTTGTGCGCCATGCCCGGCCCCAGCGCTGCCGGGCGATCCGGTCCGTTGCCAGATGCGGCAGGGCGAGGCTGAGGATGCGCCGGGGACTGGCCGGCAGGCCGGTGTGCAAAATGTCGCTCATCAGGGTTCCACTCCAAAACGAAAGGCGGGCAGGACGGGGCGCTGGCTTTTTCAATGGCCACGGTGAAGGCGGGTGACCCGATGGAGCCTGCGAGCGGCCCATCACGGGTGCGGCGCGGCACGGATGGCGCGGGCGCGACATAAAGGCGGCAGGGCGCGGCGGTGGGCTCGGCCTCGCCTGCGGCGCGCAGCAGAAACACCGGCTGGCCGGAGAGCGCGGCGCGGCGCTGCAACCGCCTTGTTTCGTCCAGCCCGAGCGCCTTGGGGTTGCCGCGCAATTCGATGATTAGGCACGAAAACGCGGCGCTTGCCGCCGCCTCCTCGGCAATCCACAGCGTGTCATGGATGGTGCGGGCCGCCGCTGTCAGCAGGCGCCCGGGCGGCAGGCCGGTGAGACCGGCAATGCCCGGCAGATAGGGCAGGCCGGCCTCACGGGCGTCACTTTCAGCGCTCACCCACAGGAGCGGCTTGTCATTGCTGCGCTCATTCTGGCTGCGTCCGTCTTGGCTGGAGGCAAGGCTTGCCAGGCAAAGCGCAAAGCCGAGGAGATGCGCGCCATGGCGTGTTTGACCGCTGCGCAGCTCGGTCAGCGCCGCCCGCTGCAGCCCGCCGCCAACGCTCTCGTCAAAGGCAGCGATGCCGGTGCAGATACGGCCGGCCGGCATGTGTTGCGCGCGTCCCGCTGTTCCGCCCAGCGTTTGCGCCGGGCGGCCCTCGATGCGTGCGATCGCGTGGCGCAGGCGGCCAAGCCTTGCCCGCGCCATGGCTGTCTCGTCCATGGCTCAAACTCGTTTCAGGGACAGCAAGCGTCCTTCCGGCCCAAGGCCGGTTCGCGGATGCCATCTATGTGTTCCTATTATGTTCCCATTGATTCCAGAGCTGAACCGGAGAGTCAAGCAGGAATGTATTCCTTGATGATTGCCGGATTGAATTTTCATAAAATGTGTATAGAATAGAAAATCTATACACATTGGAGTGTCGTGATGCGCACCAACATTGAACTTGACGATGCGCTCGTCAGCGAGGCGATGGCGGCAACGGGCCTTGCCACCAAGAAAGCGACGGTCGAAGAAGGCTTACGCATGCTGGTGCGCCAACACCGTGCCAAGAGCGCGCTTACAAATCTTGCCGGAATTGGCTGGCAAGGCGATCTTGACGCCATGCGCCTTGATCCGGCCGGAATTGGCAGCAGACGCACAGGATGATTGTTGTCGACAGCTCTGTCTGGATTGCGCATCTGCGCAGCACCGGCAGCGTTGGCGCGCGCAAGCTCGCCAGCCTTGAAGCTCTGCAGGACATTATCGTCGGCGACATAATCCTGATGGAACTGCTGCAAGGCGCGCGCGATGACCATCACGCAGCAGCCATCGAACACAATCTGCGACAGTTCAATATCCGGCCAATGCTGGGCGATCATATTGCCGTTGCGGCGGCGCGAAATTACCGAAGGCTGCGCGAAAAAGGCATCACGCTGCGGAAAACCAACGATCTGATCATCGGCACATACTGTATCGAGAACGGCCACAGCCTGCTGCACGAAGACCGTGATTTCGGTCCGCTGGAACAGCATCTGGGGTTGAAGACAGTCTGAAGCCGCCGCCGCACACCAGGTCGCAGACAATCAGTCAGCAAAAAACCGCAAGACGCCCACACGTTTGGATAAAACGCCCTTGCCATCCGATGGATGTTCTACGCCATCCAGCACAGCAACCTCGGTAAAATCGAACGGGCTGATGCCTTCAAGGCAGGCGACATTGACACCATACTGGTTCGGATTGGAGCGGCGCTGATGATGGGTGTAAATTCCGCACCTTGAACAAAAATAATGTTTCGCCGTGCCGGTGTTGAATTGATAGAGGGTCAGTGCCTCCTGGCCTTGCAGAACCTGAATACCATCCAGATTGGCTGAAACAGCAACGGCGCCGCGCATCCGGCAGAAGGAACAATTGCAGCGCCGTGCGGTGCGCAATCCATCCGTCAGTTTGACGTGAAAGCGAACCGTTCCGCAGTGGCACGCCCCGTCAATTTCCGTGATATCCAAATCCATATACTGCCCTACTCCTCCACCACCCGCGCCTCGGAAGGCAAAAGGATGGGGATGCCGTCACGGACCGGGTAGGCAAGATGGGCGAGGCGTGAGACCAGTTCGTTGCGGGTGCGGTCATAGGTCAGGTTGCCCTTGGTCAGCGGACAGACCAGAAGCTCCAGCATTTTCAGATCGATTTCAACCGGCTCACGGTCCGCCATAGGGGTCAACTCTCCAGAGTGCAGGATTGCCTTCGCGCCAAACACAGTCAAGGCCGTTAATCGCAGCCGCCGCCCTCGCCCTTCGAGGCTCACTACGCTCGCACCTCAGGGTGAGGGCTCAGGAGCTGCATATCGCATGGCCCGTGACAAATTATGGCGATGTTTTCCCTCATCCTGAGGTGCGAGCAATGCGAGACTCGAAGGACGAGGGGAAGAACCCCTACTGCAGCGTTGAGCCGTTTTCGCCATGGCGCGCCAGCATGATTTCGGTGATCGCCACCAGCGTTTCGGCCCGCGCCTTCAGGTCCACGGCTTCCAGCAGCGCCTGTTTCTCCGCCGGACCGTAGGGCGACATCATCGCCAGCGAATTGACCAGCGTGACATTGTCAGCGCGGTTGACCGATTCCCAGTCGGCCTCCATGCTGTTGGCCTGCAGAAACGATTTGAATGCCTTCAACAGCGCTTGGCGGTCCACCTGCTTGCCGTCCGGCGCTTCAAGATCGGCGAGCATCGGGGCGATTCTCGCCTGCCGCCATGGCGTGCGGGCATGCACTTCCTCGACAATCCGGTAGCGGCAAACGCCCGACAGGGTGATGTGGTAGCGGCCGTCGCCGGTTTCAGCAAACGTGCAGATGCGGCCAAGGCAGCCAACGGCGCAGAGTCCGTTTTCATCGCCTGACAGCGACGGCTGGATCATGGCGATCAGCCGGTGGGTGCTCAGCGCCTGATCAACCATCGTCAAATAGCGTGGCTCGAATATGTTGAGCGGCATCTGCCCGCCCGGCAGCAGCAACGCGCCCGAAAGCGGAAACAGCGGCACTGTTTCAGGAATGTCGTCCGCCTTGAGATAAGAAAAATTGCCGGCCCGCATCAAACGCGTTTCCCGTTCAAACCTGAAATGCACATGTCTTCAATACACATGGTGCGGACCGGTGTGAACTCAAGGGACATTCCGACCGAAACCGTCAGGAAAACAAAAGGCCGGATAATTTGCGCCGCGCCCCAAGCGTTGCCGGGTCCATCGGCCCCCAGGCTTCGAAAAACTGCACCAGCTGCTTGCGCGCGCCATCTTCATTCCAGGTCCGGTCAGTCTTGATGATGGCCAGCAAATGGTCCGCCGCCTCATCGCGAAAATTCTGCGCGTTGAGGATCATGGCAAGATCAAACCGCGCCTGATGGTCCTTCGGGTTTGCGGCAAGCCGGGCCTCGAGCGCACGCGGATCGCCGATCTTGGCGGCCTCTTCATGCAATGCGATCTTGGTTTGAGCGGCCACAACCTCGGAGGCCTTGCGCTTGTCTTCCGGCACCTGCGCCAGCACATCGCGCGCCTGAGCCAGATCGCCAGCGGCAATCAGGCATTCGGCAAGGCCGGCGAGCGCCTTCTCATTGTCCGGGTCCCGCGCGGCGATGGACGCGTAAACTTGCATCGCGCCCTCAAGATCGCCTGCGCCAAATGCGTCGCCGGCCGCTGTCAAGGCCGCGGCAATATCGGCGGCTGCGCTGTCGGGACCGGCTACCTTATCAATGAATTCGCGGATCTTGGCTTCCGGCTGCGCGCCCATGAAACCGTCAACCGGCTGACCGTTCTTGAAGGCGATGACCGCCGGGATCGACTGGATGCCGAGCTGGCCGGCAATGGCCGGATGGTCGTCAATGTTCATCTTGACCAGCTTGACGCGGCCGCCGGATGCATTGACGACTTTTTCGATGATCGGCGTCAATTGCTTGCACGGCCCGCACCAGGGCGCCCAGAAATCAACCAGCACCGGCTGCTTGCGCGATTCGGCAATGACATCTTGTGGAAAGGACTGGGTTGTCGTGTCCTTGACGTGACCGCCGGTTATGCCGTTGGGGGCAATCGGGGTTGCGCCAGCGCCGGACCTTGCACCGGCATTGACCTGCGGCGCGCCGTAGCCGGAAAAGCCTGAGTAGGGATTGTCGCCAGACATGGTCGAGAGCTCCAAATGTTTGATGCTGAAATTGGCGTTCAGGCCGTCAATTTCAAGATTTGCGGGTTATGCCCGGTCGCCTTGAGGAATGTCACAAGATCGGCTGAGCGGATCGATGTCGTGGCCGTGTTGACCAGTGGGTGGCAGTTTACGGTCTCATGTGCCATCAAGTCCGCGTCAAGGAACACTTTCACCTTGCCCTGCGTGTCGTTGATCGGCCCAAACGCAGTGACAGCGCCGGGCGCGACGCCCAAGAAGTCCATCAGCGCTTCAGGCTTGCCAAAGGAAACCTTCGAAGCGCCGCCGATCAGATAGTGGATTGTCTTCAGGTCGACGGCAGCCTCCTCGCCGACGGTCAGCAGAAAGTAATTGTCTTTCCTGTCTTTGACGAACAGATTCTTGGTGTGGCCGCCATCGATTTGCCCGCGCAGAC
The DNA here is from genome assembly GCA_049696015.1 of Rhizobiaceae bacterium. Classification (GTDB taxonomy): domain Bacteria; phylum Pseudomonadota; class Alphaproteobacteria; order Rhizobiales; family Rhizobiaceae; genus JANMEX01. The sequence continues at coordinate 24,707 of JBAVTG010000004.1, forward strand.
CTTGCGATTGCGCCACAGTATGCAGCGCCGGATGGGTAACCGTCTTTGTCGCAATGCCAAGACTCTCGAGATAGGCAAAAAGGTCTTGCGGGGTTTTGGGTGGTGCGCTGCCGGTCATGCAAGTTCCACTGGCCTTGATAAATCTGAATGGCTGTCCCTCTACAGCCGTAGGACTTGCCCCTCAAGCGGAATTAAAAAAACGGCCACCTGCCTGTTGCATTCGGGCAGCTCTTCCGCCATATAGCCACCGCTGCGGCCCGAAAGGGGCGCTCGAGCGGGTGTAGCTCAGGGGTAGAGCATAACCTTGCCAAGGTTAGGGTCGAGGGTTCGAATCCCTTCGCCCGCTCCAGTTTCCTTTCGTGAGGGATCAGCAATCAGCAAGCCGCCGCAAGGCGGCTTTGTTGTTTTCATCCCTTGGTTGCCGTTTGCGTTTGACACGCCCCGTTTTTCAGCGAAACACCATCGTGGTGGTTCCAAAAGCGGCGGCGCAAGGACATGACAATCAATTTTGAAACCGGCAACAGGCCGAATGAAGGTTCATCGACCCGCTGGCTGCGGCTGCTTGCCGTGGCGGTCATCGTCGGCTTTTTCGCTGCGCTTGGCGCTGTCTGGTGGGTGTGGTTTTCCGATGCCAACAGGCCGCCAGAAGAGATTGTTGCCGGTGTCGGCGAATCGGGCAGCGACGCGTATCTCTATCTCGAAGAGGTTGCTGACCTTCTGAAATCACAATCCGGCCGGGTTCGGCTCAAGATCGTGCCGACGCGCGATCCTTCGGAAAACATATCGCTGTTGAACCGCAAGGCGATCGATCTGGCAGTCGTGCGCGGTGACACGCCGCTCGGCGGCGATGCGCGCGTTATCGCGGTTTTGTATCCGGACTATTTCCAGTTCATCATGAACAGCGCGGTTTCGGCATTTGACGTGCGCGACCTCACTGGCAAGCGCATTGCTCTGCCTGAATTTGGAACTGATGCACACCGGTCCTTCTTTGCTGTCGCTGACCATTATGATCTGCCGGTTGACAAGGTGAAATGGGAGGCGACCGATATTGTCTCGGCGCGAAAAGGGCTGATCTCCGGCAAATTTGACGGCATCTTCACCGTGCGATCGCTGCGCGATCCGCAACTGGTGACGCTGTTTGAAGATGCTCAGCTCAAACATATCAACCTGTCCTATCTGCCAATCCGGCAGGCAGAGGCCATTGGCCTGAAGCGCCCTTTTATCAAGGCTGGGCGCATTCCCTTCGGCTCGTTTACCGGCGCCGGACCCGTGCCGGCCGCCGATTTGCCGACCGCCTATGTCGAGCGCGTTCTGGTCTCGCGCTCGGATGTTTCCAACACCGCTATCCGCGCGTTGACTGCGGCGCTGTTCGAGCGGCGGCTGGAACTCACATTGCGGTTTCCGCTGGCCGCGTCAGTGAGCGAGCCTGATGCCTCCAAGGGCGTGTCTGTTGCGGTGCATGCCGGGGCAATGCAGTTTTATGACCGCGAAAAGCCCAGCATATTTGAAGCCTATTCCGACCAGATCGGCCTGATCCTGACACTGTTTGCCATGGCGGGTTCCGGCGTCATTGCGCTGCGCTCACGCCTTGTCTCGGCGCAAAAGGACCGGGCTGATGTCTATAACTACAAATTGCTTGAACTCCTGGACAAGGCAAAGGCTGCCGATTCGGAACA
>JBAVTG010000005.1:0-2446 GCA_049696015.1 Rhizobiaceae bacterium
GCGCCGCGCAAGGTGGAGCGGACAGGCATTCCGGCGAGCGGGGTTTGAGGGGTGGACTCCCCTCCCCCTAGAGGGGAGGGGCCGGGGGTGGGGGCGAGCGCAGCAAATGTCACCAGGAATAGTGTCCAGATCGTCCATCACAAAAGCGCGTCGCCTACGCAATGAGATGTCAGAAGGAGAAAAGCACCTTTGGAACCAGTTGCGGAGACTTCGAACCTCGCACGGAATTCACGTTCGAAGGCAGGTGGCGATTGGACCCTACGTGGCCGACTTTGCAATACATGCCGCCAGATTGGTTATAGAGGTTGATGGACCTATGCATAACGTCGAGACGCAGCGTGAAAAAGATGTTGTGCGGGATGAATGGCTCAAGCAAGCCGGATATCGGGCTATCCGCTTCCGGACAGACGACGTGATGAACGCTTGGTCCGATTGCGTAGAACGAATTTTGAAGGAAGTAGAGGTCGCAAATTGAATCGGACCATTGAGGCGCTCGCCCCCACCCCCGGCCCTGCCGGGGCCAGCCACGGGTCTGGCCCGTCCTCCGGACCCCCTCAAGGGGGAGGGGGGAAGACGGCTCCAGTCATATCCGCCCGAAACCTCTCGCTCACCTTCACGACCAATGACGGCCCCGTCCATGCTTTGGCCAACATCAATCTTGATATCAACGAAGGCGAGTTTGTTTCGCTGATTGGCCCGTCCGGCTGCGGCAAGACCACGCTGCTGCGCGTGATCGCTGATCTGGAACAGCCGACTGGCGGGACGATTTCCGTTAACGGCATGACGCCAAGCCAAGCGCGGGAAAAGCGCGCTTACGGCTATGTCTTCCAGCAGGCGGCGCTGTTTCCGTGGCGCACCATTGAGGCCAATATCGGCCTGCCGCTGGAAGTGGCGGGGCTCGACAGGGCAGAGGCCGCGCGGCGGGTGAAGGAGAATATCGCGCTGGTGAATTTGGCCGGGTTCGAGAAGAAATTTCCGTGGCAGCTTTCCGGCGGCATGCAGCAGCGGGCGTCGATTGCACGAGCGCTGTCGGTGCAACCGGCGATGCTGTTGATGGACGAGCCGTTCGGGGCGCTGGACGAAATTGTCCGCGATCATCTGAATGTGCAACTGCTGGCGCTGTGGGCGAAGACGAAGAAGACGGTGGTGTTTGTGACGCATTCGATTCCCGAGGCCGTGTATCTGTCGACCAAGATCGTTGTGATGAGCCCGCGTCCGGGCAAGATACACGAGATCATTGACTGCAATCTGGGAGCGGAGCGGCCGCTGGAAATCCGCGAGACACCGGCGTTTTTGAAGATCGCCCAGCAGGTGCGCGACGGGCTGCGGGCGGGGCATAGCTATGAGGATTGAGCGCGTGCACGCAGCGTCACTGTCCCTCACCTGTTTCGCTTCGCGAAACGTCCGTGCCGGGGCGAGCCGCGGGTCTCGCCCGTCCTTCGGACCCCCGTGGGCGAGAGGGGAAAGGATCAGCGCCTTCCGTCTTCGCCTCTCCCCCACGGGGAGAGGACAGCTTGCGAAGCAAGCAGGTGAGGGAGTGTCACGTTGAGTTCAAACTCCCGCATCGTCCCCATCGGCACAATCGTCCTGGCCATCATCATCGCCTGGTACATCGCCACCTATGCAATGAACGCGCCGTTTCAGCGGGACCAGAATGAGCGCGATGGCGTGACGGTGACGCAAAGCCAATTGATCGCGCAGACGATGCGCCAGCCAAAGCCGACCATGCCGGCCCCGCATCAGGTGGCGCAAAATCTTTGGAAAAACACTTTTGGCGTCAAGCTGACGTCCAACCGCAGTCTGGTATATCATGCGGGCGTGACGCTCTCCTCGACCCTGCTCGGCTTCCTGATGGGCACGGTGCTTGGCGTCGTTATTGCTGTCGGCATTGTCCACATCCCGGCGCTGGCGAAAAGCTTTCTACCCTGGATCATTGCGAGCCAAACCATACCGATGCTGGCCGTTGCGCCGATGATCATTGTCATTCTCGCGGCTGTGAATGTCACCGGCATTTTGCCGAAGGCTTTGATCTCGACCTATCTGTCTTTCTTCCCTGTCGCAGTCGGCATGGTCAAAGGCTTGCGCTCGCCGGAGGTGATGCATCTGGATCTGATGCGCACCTACAATGCGAGCGGGTGGCAAACATTCTGGCGGCTGCGCGTCCCGGCTTCAGTGCCGTTCTTCTTTACCTCGATCAAGGTCGCTGTGGCAGCCAGCCTTGTCGGCGCCATCGTTGGCGAATTGCCGACCGGCGCTGTGGCGGGGATTGGATCGAAGCTGCTTGCGGGATCGTATTATTCGCAGACCATCGATGTGTTCGCAGCGCTGTTCGCCGGGTCGATTGTCGCCATCTTTCTGGTCGTTCTGGTCGATTTTATCGGTCGGTACGTCAGCGCCCGCATGGGAGGCAAGCCGGCATGAAGTTGACGTGGAACTGGCAAGCTCT
>JBAVTG010000006.1:0-5347 GCA_049696015.1 Rhizobiaceae bacterium
GTCTGCGCCCCATGCATAACCGGGCATTTGCCCGCATTATCAACTTTCGCGTCCATCGAAATCTCCCGTTTTGCTGAAACCGCCCTCAATGCGATTTGGTTTTTGAGATGGCTGTCACGCCGACACCGGCGAACCATCGCCCGATGATGCACCTTAAAGGCGGCACTGCCATGACATTCATCAATCTTTTCGATAATATCAAATTGTCTCTTCCGATAACTCTGATTGGTTTTTCCTATCATGCTGACGACACGCCAAATGGTTTTTTTTGAAGCGCTTGCGACAACTTGCCATTTTGGCCGGGCGGCCGAGCAGGTGCATGTGTCGCAACCGGCACTGTCGGCGCAAATCGCGGCAATGGAGCGGCACCTTGGATTTCATGTGGTCGAACGCCGGGTCGGCGGCGCTGTCGTCACACCGCGCGGGGCGGACCTTTTGAACAGAATCCACGGCGTTTTGGCGGAACTGCGTTCCATTGAACGGGAGGCGCACCGGGCCTCCGGATTTTTCAACGGCGCCTTGCGTCTGGGAATTATACCGACCGTCGCGCCCTATTTGCTGCCGCACCTCATTCCCGCGCTCCGGGCCGATCACCCGAACCTTCGGCTCGACATCAAGGAGGCGACAACCGGCCAGCTGGTTGCAGCGCTGAAGGCGAACGAAATTGACACGTTCATTGCCGCCTCGCCGATCGATGAGCCGGGCTTTGCGGCCAAATTTCTGTTCAGCGACCGGTTCTTTGCTGCCAGCGCGGTCAATGAAAAAGACATTCTGACATCGCCGGCCCAGGCAGACTTTCCGGTGGAGCGTTTGCTGCTGCTGGAGGAAGGCCATTGCCTGCGCAATCAGGCTCTGGATGTATGCGGCCTGCACAGCGGCAGGCGGCTGGTCAACTACGGCGCGACATCGCTGACGACACTTTTGCAGATGGTCGAGCACGGGATGGGCATCACGCTGGTTCCGGAAATCGCCCTCAATGCCGAATGCAGAAACCGCGACTTGCGCATCGTGGCCTTGAGCGAACCTGCGCCCATGCGCCAGATCACGTTGTTTTTCACGTCGCGGGCCACCAATGTCGAAGACCATGCCTCGTTGGCAAGTGTTGTCGCCCTTGCTGCCGAGCCGCTGTTCAGCAGTTCCCAACCCGGCAGGGGCAATGGTGCGCAGGCCTGAATATGCGAACACCCGGCGCTTAAGCGCGCCGGGTGTTCATTTCCATTGATAACCTGCGGTCAGTCGCGGCCGAGCAGCGATTTCCAGATCACGGCTCCGAGCGCAGCGCCGGCCAACGGCGCGAGCCAGAACAGCCAGACCTGACCCAGCGCGCTAGTGTCTGCAAAAATTGCCGCGCCAAGCGAACGTGCCGGATTGACCGAGGTGTTGGAGACCGGGATCGACACCAGATGGATCAGCGTCAGGCCAAGACCGATGGCAATCGGCGCAAACCCTGCCGGTGCGGACTTGTGTGTGGACCCGAGAATAATGATCAGGAAGAACGCCGTCATCACCACTTCCATGACGAGGACCGCCAGCATCGAATAGCCGCCGGGCGACAGCGCGTCATAGCCGTTGGAGGCAAAGCCGCCTGCAACGAAGCCGGCTTTTCCGGATGCGATGAAGTAGAGCACTGCTGCGCCAACGATACCGCCGGCAACCTGCGCGATCCAGTAACCGATCATGTCCTTGAATTCGAAGCGCCCGCCAATGGCCAGACCAAGCGAGACAGCCGGGTTGAAATGGCCGCCGGATATGCCGCCGACAGTATAGGCCATGGTTAGAACAGTCAGGCCAAACGCCAATGACACACCCAAAAGACCAATGCCGACTTCCGGAAAAGCAGCTGCAAGCACTGCGCTGCCACAACCGCCGAAAACGAGCCAGAATGTTCCGAAAAATTCTGCTGCAAGCTTGTTCATAGAATAACCCTCCTCGAATCACGCCCTTTCGTGACAGGGGATTTATAGAACAAGCTTCGTATATTGGGAAATCCAGGTATGAAAAGCTATATATTCAGGAAAGGCCCGCCAGCCTGGTCGCAATCAAAATCCACAACGCAAAAGCGCTGAAAAAGCCGATGATAAACAGAGGCCTGCGAAAGCGGAGCCTGTTGGACGTGACATGCACCAAAGCGTGGATGACGCGCGAGAGCGCAAACAGCCAGGCTGTGAAAACCGCAATCTGTCCGGCTGCGCCAAGGACGAAAAGCACGAGGCACGCGCCATAAAACAGCACCGGGAGTTCAAACTGGTTGATCAGGCTGCGCGCGGCCGTCGCGCTTGGCGCCGGCTCAATTGAGGGCACGCGAAAATCAGCAGGCCTTGCCAAGCCGGCGCGCACTGACGAGACGCGGCGGTAGGACACCAGAATATAGATGCCAAACGTCAAAAAGGCCTGCACCAGCATCGGCCAGAAAATCGCTTCACCGTTCATGATAGCCTCTTGTGACGCAGTGCGGATAAAATCATCGCGATGGCAACCATTGCTGCAATCGCAAGTGCGGCGAATTTGAGCGTGGTGAGCGCCGAGATCAAGGGCAATAACGCGTCATCCCCTGACTTCAGCCATTGGGCAACAGTCCAGTTTTCGCAATAGTCGGCGAGCGCGTAGGCGGCCGGCAAAACTGCAGCTGCCGCCAGTTTGACCTTGCCGCTGAGACGATCAAAGCGCGGCAAGGTCTCGCCAACCCGCAGCAGGATCACGGTAGCCGCCACCGCGAGCATGGCGGGAAATACCAGGTCCAATCCCAGCAGATGCCAACCCACATAGGCTTCAAGCCCTGCCCCGCCATTGCCCGTCAGGCAGGACTTGGCATCGGCATAGTCGGCCATATCGGGTGGAAAGTTCATGTCGGGCGCGATAAATGCGCATCCGGCGCTCTTCTCGACAGCCCAGCGCACTGGCAAAAAGCCAAAATAGGCCAAAGCAGCGGCTGCAAGCAACAGCCAGTCGCCGCGCTTCAGCCCCATCATTTACATGCCGCCGGGATAGTTCGGGCTTTCGCGGGTGATGGCCACATCATGGGTGTGGCTTTCGCGAAGGCCGGCTGACGAGATGCGCACAAATGTCGCCTTGTCACGGAACTCTTGAAGATTGGCCGCGCCGGTGTAGCCCATGGCGGCGCGCAGTCCCCCAGCCAGCTGGTGCAAGACAGCCGAGACCGGCCCCTTGTAAGGCACCTGGCCCTCAATTCCTTCGGGAACAAGTTTGAGCGTATCGCGCACTTCGGCCTGGAAGTAACGGTCGGCCGAGCCGCGCGCCATCGCGCCGACGGAACCCATGCCGCGGTAGGCTTTGAACGAACGGCCCTGATAAAGATAGACTTCGCCGGGGCTTTCGTCTGTGCCGGCCAGCAGCGAGCCGATCATCGATGCCGATGCGCCGGCGGCAAGCGCCTTGGCCAGATCGCCGGAGAATTTGATGCCGCCGTCGGCGATCACCGGGATGCCGTGCTTGTGGGCGGCATCGACCGATTCCATGATCGCCGTCAGCTGCGGCACGCCCACACCGGCAACAATGCGGGTGGTGCAGATCGAGCCCGGACCGATGCCGACTTTCACCGCGTCCGCGCCAGCGTCAATCAGCGCCAGCGTGCCTTCGCGCGTTGCGACATTACCCGCGATGATGCGCACCGAGTTGGACAGTTTCTTGGCGCGGGTCACGGCATCCAGCACACGCTGCGAATGGCCGTGCGCGGTATCAATAACAATGACGTCGACACCCGCATCAATCAGCCGTTCGCAGCGCTCAAAACCGTCGTCGCCCACAGACGTTGCTGCGGCAACGCGCAGCCGACCTTGCGCATCCTTGGAGGCGTGCGGGTTGAGCTGCGACTTTTCAATGTCCTTGACAGTGATCAGACCGACGCAATGGCCGTTTTCATCAATCACGACCAGCTTTTCAATGCGGTGCGAGTGGAGAAGGTGCTTGGCCTGTTCCTGATCGACATTTTCCGAAACGGTAATGAGGTTGTCGCGGGTCATCAGTTCGTAGATCTTCTGGTTCGGATCAGAAGCAAAGCGCACATCGCGGTTGGTGAGAATGCCGACCAGCCGCCCGGTCTTGCCCGGCGCTGCGCCTTCAACAACTGGAATCCCGGAAATGCCATGCGCATTCATCAGCCCGCGCGCTGCCGACAATGTCTCGTCCGGACCGATGGTCACCGGGTTGACGACCATGCCGCTTTCAAATTTCTTGACCTGGCGGACCTCTTCGGCCTGCCGCTCGGGATCGAGATTGCGATGAATGACGCCAATGCCGCCGGCCTGCGCCATGGCGATGGCCAGGCGCGATTCGGTCACTGTGTCCATCGCCGAGGAAATAATCGGGATGTTCAGATCGATGTCTTTGGCGATTGTGGTGCGCAGATCGGTTTGGCCGGGCATGACTTCCGAATGACCGGGCTGCAGCAGCACATCATCAAAGGTGAGCGCATGCGCGCCGGTAATGGTTTCGCGGATGATGGCCATTGTCAGTCCTTCAGAAATGCCGTGAAATGCGCTTGAGAAACGCCGGCTGGTGACCTATTGATCAGGATTGACGGCGGCGTGTAACACCAATGCGCCCCGATGAAAAGGCAGGAACAGGCGCTATCCGCCGGTTTTTGCACTGGAAAATCGCACCCTCTTTGGCGGTGGCAAAAGCAAAAGTTGACAAATCGCCGGCTATCGCCCATATAAGCGCCATCGATGCTTGTTTGACTGATCTTTGTTGCTGCCAGCGCCTCGGCGCTTCCTAGACGAAAATCCCTTCAAAAATCGACAATACAGTGCCGTGCATGTCGTACGGCGCAATCTACATGCGATCGAAAGGGTTCGTCATGGCTACTGGTACCGTCAAATGGTTCAACTCCACCAAGGGCTTCGGCTTCATTCAGCCGGATAACGGCGGCGCGGACGTATTCGTCCACATCTCCGCTGTTGAACGCGCTGGAATGCGCTCCCTCAACGAAGGTCAGAAGGTTTCCTTCGAGCCGGAACGCGATGCCCGCTCGGGCAAGACGTCGGCTGGACAGCTTCAGGCTCTCTAATCCGGATTCAAGATTGACCGGCGACCACGGATGTACTGGCGCTGAGACAATCGACTGTTCGAATGGAAGACCGGGTGAAAACCCGGTCTTTTTTTGTTTTTGCGGGCGGTGAACGAAATCATCGTAACACTGCCGCGCGCTTCCCGTCTCAGCCTCTCAGCCTCGCTGCGCTCGGCCCCTCTCCGGCCCTTCGGGCCACCTCTCCCGCTTGCGGGCGAGGTTAAAAGGTCGGCGCGGGTTTAACCTCGCCCGCTTGCGGGAGAGGTGGTTTGCGCAGCAAACCGGAGAGGGGCCGGTGCCGCGCGCAGGCCCGCAAAAAGA
>JBAVTG010000007.1:0-32390 GCA_049696015.1 Rhizobiaceae bacterium
GGAGTGTAGCGCAGCCTGGTAGCGTACCTTGTTCGGAACGAGGGGGTCGTAGGTTCGAATCCTATCACTCCGACCAGTTTTTTCACTGACAAATTGACTTTTCCATCCGCGCTGGCCGGTGTCGGAGATGTCGGGGAAGGTGCGGCGGCGGGGCAAGGAATTCCTGTTCGGCAGACTTCCCCCCTCCGCCGCTGCGCGGCTCCTCCCCCACAGGGCAGGGGAATCGCATATGGCGTTTTGGGGTTGCGCGGGTCTGAATAAGGGATTCTGTAGGGCAGCAGTTTGGAGGGAACTGCGATGGCTCTTGTGGAGACGTGTTTTGGTGTGCTTGACGATCCGCGTGCAGGCAATTCGGCCCACCGGCTTGGCGATTTGCTGGTGATGATGGTGGCGGCGAGCCTGTGCGGGGCGGCCAGCGCGACGGAATTCGCCCTGTTTGCCCAGACACGCAAGCCGGTTCTGTCGCGCCTGATCAGCTATGAACGGGCGCCGAGCCACGACACGTTCTCGCGGCTTTTGCGGCTCTTGGATCCCGGTGCCTTTGCCGCTGTGTTTGCGCGGTTCGCGCAAGGGTTTGCCAAGGCGCTTGCCGAAAGCGGACATGCCGCAGGGCCGGATGTCGTGGCTGTGGATGGCAAGGCGCTGCGGCGCGCCTACGAGACGGGCCGGATGGCGAGCCCGCCGCTGACGGTCTCCGCCTTTGCAGCAGGCACGCGCCTGTGTCTGGCGGCGGGTGCTCCGATGGCGGGGGAGAACGAGGTGGAAACCGCCCTCAGGATTGTCGAACTGATTGATCTGACTGGCAAAATCGTCACTGCCGACGCATTGCACTGCCATCACCGCATGGCCGGGGCGGTCATTGCGCGCGGCGGCGGCTACGTGCTGGCGCTGAAGGGCAACCGGCATCATTGGCTGAAGAAAGCCGTGGCGGCTTTTGCGCAAAGCCGTGTTCATCCTGTCGCCGAAACCACGGGTCTTGCACACGGCCGCAGCGAGTGGCGCAAGGCCGAAGTGATCGCAGCGGCGCCGCTGATGCAAGGCCATGCCGCCTTCCTGCGCATCACGACCCGCCGCGATGACGCGGCCCCTCATGCCCGCATGTTCATGAGTTCGCAAATCCTCACCCCCGGGCAGGCGCTCGCCATCACCCGCGCCCACTGGCAAATCGAAAACGGGCTGCACTGGATGCTGGACGTCCATCTTTGCGAAGACCTCAGCCGCGCCCGCAAGGACAATGCACCCGCAAACACCGCACTGATCAACCGAATGGCCAGAAACATTCTCCAACTGGCCGATCATCCAAACGTCCCAATCAGCCACCGCATCAAGAAATGCGCATGGAATGACGACTATCTCATCCATGCGATCACCCATATGCGATAGCCCTGCCGATGCGGGGGTGAGGTAAAGCGCAGCAAATCTCCCCTCTCGTGGGAGACGTCCGCGAAGCGGACAGAGAGGAGGAAGTGGAGACTAAGCGAGCGGGCAATGGTGCAACTGCCGCCGTACCGCCGTTGACTGAAGTTTAATGCCGCTGCGGTAGAAACGGTTCATCGCAAGGGAGATCGCTTCATGAACAAGGAAACTCTTATCGTCGCAGCCGTCGCCTGCCTTCTGGGCGTCGGCATTGCCAGCTTGTTTATGCCGAAGGCCCAAATCATGCCTCAGAACGCGGCTTTCATGATCAGCAGCTCCGAACATTTTGCCGCGCCCGCAGGGCCGTCCGCGCTGGAAGTCATGCAGAAGAACGCAAAAGCATCTCTCGCTGATTTTGCCAGCACTGACGCCGCTGTGAAGCTCGCCATTTTGGCGGAGCGCAACCAGAGCGCAGCGGACGCCGCCATTTTGAGCAGCGCTTCAGCCTGCATCACCGAGCGCGCTGGCATCGAGCTGCCGAAATTCCAGCAGACCATGATGAGCGACGGCGTCACCATGATGGTGAAAACCGCGCTTGCAGGCGGAAAGCCGCCAGTCGGCGGCAAAGATATCAACGCCAAGGCCGGTGCCTATATGCAAGAGCATGCGACCGAAGTCATGGAGCAAATGCAGAACGCCACCATGAAGCAGCTAGCCGCCGGACAGACTTTGATGACCGAAATGGCCAGCGACCCCAAGCTTGTCATGTCCTGCACAGCGGAGCGCGCGGTGCAGGCGCTGGCGCAGGGGTGATCCAGACGCTCCGGCCCGTGAGAAACCGGCAGCCAAGGCCGCCGGTGTTTATTATCGCAAAATCACCGTTACTCGGCTGCGATTCTGGTTTTCGCTCCATGTGTCCATTCCGGCAACATCGAGCCGTGGGCACGGATCAAATCGTCCGTCAGTGACCAAATCTGGTCAAGATCGAGCTCGGCTGCCGTATGCGGGTCCATCATCGCGGCATGGAAAATGTGCTCGCGATTTTCTGACATCATGGCTTCGACCGTCAGTTCCTGAACATTGAGATTGGTGCGGATCAGGGCCGTCAGCTGTTTGGGCAACGCGCCGATATAGGTGGGCTGGATGCCGTTTTCGTCGACAACGCAAGGCACTTCCGCGGCGCAATCGTCCGGCAGAGAGGTGATGCAGCCGTTGTTGCGGACATTGCCGTAGATAACGGAAGGTTCGCCCGTCCAGACCGAGTTCATGATCGAGGACGCATATTCGTGGCTTTCCTTGACTTCGATGGTTTCGGCGCTCTTGAAAGCATCCGCTTCGCCTTTCCAGCGGGCGATCTGTTCGATGCAGCGCTTGGGATATTCATCCAGCGGGATGCCATACTTGTCGATCAGATCATCGCGGCCTTCCTTGATGAAATAGGGCGTGTATTCGGCAAAATGTTCCGAACTTTCGGTGACGAAATAGCCGAGACGCGTCAGCATTTCATAGCGCACCTTGTTGGGGCAACGCGGATTCCAGTGGCTGGGCTTGGGAAACCGGCCTTCTCGGTAACCGGCAAGCAGGTCCGGATAGAGGTTGCGGAACGAGCCGTCGTCCATGCGCTCCTCAAAGCTCAGGTAGAATGCCATATGATTGATGCCGGCAGCGCGGTAGCGGATCTTTTCGACCGGAATATCGAGGTCCCGCGCCAGCTCATAAGCAGTGCCCTGCACTGAATGGCACAGGCCGACCTGTTTGATCTTCGGATATTTGGCCGCAATCGCCCAGGTGTTGATCGCCATCGGATTGACGTACTGCAGCAGAACCGCGTTCGGGCAGACGTCCATCATGTCTTCGCAGATTTTCCACAAATGGGGGACTGTGCGCAGGCCGCGCATGATGCCGCCGACGCCGAGCGTATCGGCAATGGTCTGGCGCAAGCCGTATTTTTTGGGAATTTCGAAATCAATGACAGTCGCTGGTTCATAGCCGCCAATCTGGAAGGCAACGACAACGAAATCCGCGCCTTCCAGCGCCTTGCGCTGGTTGGTGTAGGTTTCGACCCTGGCCGGGGCATTGAGTGTCTTGGCCAGTTTGCCGGCGACTATTTCGGATTCGGCAAGGCGCTCCGGATTGATGTCCATCAGCGCGATTGTCGCGCCTTTCAGCGCGGGCCGGTGCAGGACGTCGCCGATGATGTTTTTCATGAAGACGGTGGAACCGGCTCCAATGAAGGTGATTTTCGGATTGCGGCGCATGATAACCTCTTGAGACAAAATTGGATTGGCCGACGGGCCGGACGCAACCGGCCCGCCGGATTTTGGCAACAGTCACCTCGGGAGTGTGCCAGCTGTCGCCAAGTCTGATTTGAAAGGCAGGACTTGCCTTACTGGAACAGTGCGTTGGCCTCGTCGTTGGCTGCCTTGAACACATCAGCTGTAGCGCCATCGCCCAGCATGACTTTGTCCATGGCCGCGTTGAAGATCGAGGAGACTTCGTTGCCGTGGTCCGCAATCGGGAACGGGAAGGTGGTTTCGGGCTTGGCCAGCATTTCGAACGCCGTCACATCAAGGCCATTGGCCTTGTGGGCGGCAACGGCAGCCTGAACGGCTTCCGGACGGGCGGGGAACACTACGGCAGCATTGCCGATGATGGTCTGGCATTCGGATGTGCCCAGATATTGCACCCATTTCCATGCCTGATCCGGGTTCTTCGAGCCGGACCAGATGGAATCAGCCAGGCCGTTGAACATCGAGCGGCGGCCGTCAGGGCCCTTCGGCACGGGCGCAAAGCCGATGTCGAACTTGGAATTGTCCTTGTACCAGCGGATCATCCACGAGCCGTCCGGCGACAAAGCGCCCTTGCCTGCAGCAAACAAGGACGAACCGCCGATCTTGCCGGCTTCTTCCTGGCTCACATGATAGCCGGAAGCCACCGCGCCTTTGATCCAGTCAAACGTCTCGGCAAGCTTGGGGTCGTCATAAGAGAATTTGGTTCCCCAGGGCTTGTCGATGTATTTGAAGCCGTTGGAGACGGCGAGCCAGCTCCACTCGGTCTGGCCATAATCGCCCTTGCGGTTGGAGACCATGCCGTAAGTTGCAACCTTGCTCTTGTCGAAACCTTCCTGATCGCCATGTTTGCCGGCTTCGTCGACCGACAGCTTGGCCAGCACCTTGCCGAAGGAACCGCCGTCCTTGGGATTCCAGTCAAGGTTCATCATTTCTTCTTCGGTGACGCCAGCGTCAGCGACCATCTTCTTGTTGTAGACCAGGGCAACCGTGTCCCAGTCCTTTGGCAAGCCGTACTGGTGGCCTTCCTTGTTCCAGCTTTCGGCAAGGCCCGGGATGTAGCCGGTCATGTCAGTCTTGTCGGCAGCGATGCGCTCGGTCAGGTCAACCATGACGCCGTTGGTGAGGAATTCGGGGAAGCGCGAGAGATGGTTGACGAATACATCTGGCGCAGTGCCAGCGACAAAGCCGGTGGTCAGGTTGGTCCAGTAATTGTCCCAGCCTTCCTGTTTGACGTCGATCTTGATGCCCGGATTTGCGGCTTCAAACTTGTCGGCGCATTTACGGTATTCCGGCGACTGGTTGCCGTCCCACATCCAGTATGAAATTGTCACGTCTTCAGCGCGGGCAACGCCCGAAAGCAGCGCGGATAGTGCTGTGGCCGTTGCCAGGATTTTTGCGATTTTCATAGGTACTCCTCCATTTTACTTGACCCGTTGAGGGTCATTTCATCCCGCTTGTTTGCAAGGAATCGACGATACGCCGGCCAAAGAGCACGAGCAGCGCTATGACCGGCATGATTGACAGAACAACGGCGGCCATGATGCCCGTCCAATCCGGTTGACCATCGCCAACCTGGCTCTTGAAGTCGGACAGGGCGACGGCCATAACGCGCACGCTTTCATCATGGCCGGTCAGGAACGGCCAGAAGAACTCGTTCCAGGCATTGATGGACAGAAGAATGGCAAGCGTTGCCAGCGGGCCCTTTTGCAATGGCAAAGCGATGCGCCAGAAGATGGAAAATGGCTTGCAGCCATCAAGCCGCGCCGCCTCTTCCAATTCCTTTGGCGTCGACAGGAAAAACTGGCGCAGGAAAAAGACGGCGAACGGAGCCATGAGGATGTTGGGGGCAACCATGCCGGCAAACGTGTTGAGCCAGCCAAGTTCCTTGATCAGGATGAAATTGGGGATGAACAGCACCATCGATGGAATCATGGTCGCGGCGATGAAGGCATAGAACATGACGTCCCTGCCCCAAAATTCCATGCGGGCAAATGCGTATGCGGCAAGGGCCGAAAAGAAGATCTGGCCTGAAACAATGAGCGCCGTGTAAATCAGCGAATTGCGGATGGCGATGGCAAAATTGATCGGCGAGGCCTTGATGGATGACAGGACGATATCATGCGGCAAATCCAGAACCCGCTTGAAATTTCCGAGCGTCGCGTCGACCGGCCACATTGCCGAGTTGGAGGTGAACACCGAATTTGGATGCGACAGACCTGTCTTGATCGCCACCCAGATCGGCAGCAACGAAATGGCGCAGAACAGCACCATGCAGAACCAGGCGAAGAGGCGGCCGAGCGACATCGACTTCATTGTGCGCTCCTCAAGCCAAATCCGAATCGCCGCCGCGCATGACCCGCATCTGCATAAGGGTGATGCCAATCAGCAGGGCGAACAGGACGACAGACAACGCAGAGGCGTAGCCCATCTTGT
Source organism: Rhizobiaceae bacterium (assembly GCA_049696015.1). Taxonomy (GTDB): domain Bacteria; phylum Pseudomonadota; class Alphaproteobacteria; order Rhizobiales; family Rhizobiaceae; genus JANMEX01. The sequence goes on from JBAVTG010000007.1 coordinate 6,081, forward strand.
TGAAGCGGAAGGCATTCTCGTAGATGTAATAGAGAATGACGCGGGTGGAATTTGCGGGGCCGCCAGTGGTGGTGACGGCAATGACGTCAAACACCTGGAATGAACCGATGACGCTGGTGACCATGATGAATGCCATGACCGGACGCAGCAGCGGCAGCGTGATATAGCGGAACTGCTTCCACTCGCTCGCGCCTTCAATGCGGGCGGCTTCATAGAGATTTTGCGGAATGGATTTGAGGCCTGTGTAGAATAACAGCGCCGTGAACCCGACATGCCGCCAGATTGAAATGCCGGCTACAGACATCAGCGCATAATCCGGCGATGTCAGGAACGGCACCTGACTGCCGCCGATGAACTTGATGAAAGCATTGGTCATGCCAAGCAGAGGGTCCAGCATCAAAAGCCAGACCATCGCCGCCACGACATTCGAAATCAGGTAGGGCGCCACAATGACAGCGCGCAGCAGGACTGACTGCGACAGCCGGTCCGCCAGAACTGCAATGGCGAGTGCCAGCGCGGTTTGCAGCGGGATGTTGTAGAGCACGTAAAGAACCGTGATCTTCATCGCATGCCAGAAATTCTTGTCATTCCAGACTTTGGCGTAATTGGAAAAGCCGACCCACTTGCCCGGACGAAGCAAGTTCCAATCGGTGAAACTGATTTCGACGGCGCGGAAAATCGGCAGAAGATAGAAGACCGTAAAGCCGATGAGCGCCGGCAAAATGAACGCCCAGCCCACCAGATTGGCACGCAATCTGCGATCACGGAGCGTTCGTCCGACGGGCGGCGAAGGCACAATAACAGCGGCTGCGGTCAAGACCCATCCTCCCAAACGGCCTTACAGATTGTCACGTGTCAGTCCCGTCATTGTGGTTACTAACACGTGTTAGCTTGATCTAAGCGCAAATCCTGTTAGCTGTCAACGGGATCGTTTCAGGGAATCGTTTTGAACGCGGCATCAAGACCCAAGGTGACCAGCCATGATGTGGCGCGCGCGGCCGGCGTGTCGCGCACGACTGTGTCGATGGTGCTGTCCGGTTCGACTGCAGTGGTGCTTGCGGACGAGACGCGGCTTCGCGTCAAGGAGGCGGCGGAACGGCTTGGCTACAGGCCGAATTCCGCCGGACGGATGCTGGCATCCGGCGCGTCAAAGACCATTGGGCTGATTGTCTCCAACCCGGATCTTTTGCTGGTGGACGGGTTCATTCCGCCGACGCTTTACGCGATTTCGAAGATTGCCACCGAACAAGGCTACAATGTGCTGGTCGAGAGCTTGCCGGACGCCAAAGATGAACGCGCCTATGCCGATCTGGTGCTGACACGGCGGATTGACGGGATGATTGTGCTCAACCCACGGACCGAAGACCCGCAGCTGGCGGCGCTAATCGAACGGAATTTCCCAATCGTCCTGCTTGGCACGATCCGCCACCCCAAAGAAGTGACTGTCAATATTCCTGGCACATCGGACTTGCAGGAAGCCGTCGACTATCTGGTTGGAATTGGCCACAAGAAGATCGGCCATATAGCGATATCCAGACCGGGATCAAATGCCACCGACTACCGGATTGTCGAATTCCGCGAGGCGCTGCAGGAACATGGGCTCAGCCTGCCGGACGAGCAGATTGCCTATGGCGATTTCAGTGCCGCCAGCGGCTACGATGCAGCGCTGGCGTTGTTGAAACTCAAGCCGGACATCACCGCAATTCTGGCTGGCAATGACACGATTGCACTCGGCGTCATGCGCGCGGCGCGTGACTTCGGCATGTCGCTGCCGGGTGATCTTTCGGTGATCGGCTATGATGATCTGCCATTTGCCGCATTCCTGGAACCGCCGCTGACGACCATCCGTTCCAAACCCGTTGAACAGGGCGAGGCTGCAACGCGGATGTTGATTGATCTGATGCAAGGCCGGCCAGCAGCGCGGCCGGATGTCGATCTGGCGACAAAATTCATCAAGCGCGGGTCATGCGCCGCGCCGCGATCCCGGCCGCCATTATTGTCCTGAAATCCGTTCAATTTCGGCGCGATGTCTGTGCATGGCGACGAAGACAGCATAGTCGCGATCAAACTGCAGCTTTGCGGCGGAGTCCGGCTTGCGTTCTCGTCCGCCCTGGTCCATCGCGGCGCAGGCGGCAGGCAGGGAGTTGTACAGGCCCGCGGCACAGGCCGCTGCCATGGCTGTTCCCAAAAGGGTCGCGTCTTCGGCGTTGGGTTCGGAAACGGTGCACCCGGTGGCGTCTGCATAGAGTTCCATCAACAGTTCATTGCGGGTATGGCCGCCTGTGACATGGAGCGTCGAGATGGTCTGGCCGTTTTCGTTGAGCGATTCGAGGATGTGGCGCACGCCAAGCGCAATGGCCACTGCGGTGCGCCAGTACAAAGCGCAAAGACCGTCGAACGAGGAATCAATAGCCAAGCCGCTGACAACGCCGAGCGCCTGCGGGTCAGCGAGCGGCGAGCGGTTGCCATGAAAATCCGGAAGGACATGCAGACGGCGGGCCAGGGCGCCGCTTTCGGCGGCACGAAGTTCGCCGATCCGTTTGATGATCGCGCCATGTGTCGCGGCTGTTGGATCACGCCCCGCTGAATGAACCCTGATGACATGATCCAGCAAGGCGCCAGTAGCCGACTGGCCGCCTTCGTTTATCCAGAAACCGGGAATGCACGCCCCCAGATAGGGACCCCAAACGCCCTTGGACGAGCGCATCTGCGGCGACATGGTCATGACACAGCTTGATGTGCCGGCAATCAACGCCATATGCCGGTCCAGCAATGACGGGTCACTGGCATATGCGCCAAGGACGCCAATCGCCCCGCCATAGGCATCAATCAAACCGGTCGATACGATGCATTGCGTCGAAAGGCCGAGCTCTGCAGCGGCGCGCGGCATCAACTGGCCCAAGCTGTTGGCGACGGGTGCGGCGGTATCCGGCAATCCGGCTTTTTCCACGAGATCATCCAGTCCGATCTGCCCGAAGAAATCCTGGCTCCAGGCGGGTGTCACATGAGGACGATACGACCATTTGCATGTCAATGTGCACTGCGAGCGCACTGTCGATCCGGTTGCCATCCACGTCAGAAAATCAGCCAGATCAAAGGCATGCGCCATCTGGTTCCAGCTTTGCGGCAAGTGGCGCTTGAGCCACATCAGTTTTGGTATCTGCATTTCCGGCGACATGACGCCGCCAGCATGCTCCAGGACAGCATGGCCGGTTTGCGTGCATTCGTCCGCCTCTTTCAAAGCGCGATGATCAAGCCAAACGATTGTGTCGCGGTTGGGTTCACCGCTGGGGGAAACAGTGACGGGCGCGCCGTTGCCGCCGCGTATGACCAGCGAACAGGTGGCATCAAAACCGATGGCTGCCACTTGGTCCGGCGTGCCGCCGCATGCGTCCACGACTTGGCGCACGGCGATGCAGACCGCATTCCAGATATCTTGCGAATCGTGCTCGGCAAAGTCAGGCCCGGCGCGCCAGAGCCGGATCGGGTGCTCATTGCGGGCAAGCATTCTGCCCGACGTATCAAACACGGCGGCGCGGGCGCTGGCTGTGCCAACATCAACGGCAACGACCAGCTTGCCGCCTGGAACGGGCACTGTAGCTTTGCCAGCATCAATGCCGAGCAGCGACGGGAGTTCGCGCATGTCGGAAAAGATCCGGTCGGGACCTGCCTTCTCGAGCGCGGCGCGATGAAGGCCGCCGCTCGCATGGCCGCCGCCGGTGAAGGCGAATACGGTCATGCCTGCCGCTTTTGCAGCGAGCACCCCGGCAGGCGAATCCTCAATGACAATGCACCGCGATGGCGCGACGCCCAAAGCGCGCGCAGCATGCAGGAACAGATCCGGCGCCGGCTTGCCTACGCTCACCATGGAGGAGGAAAATATCCGGCCTTTGAACAGAGGCAAAAGCCCGGTGATTTCCAGCGACAGTTCGATCCGCTCGATCTGGCTGGAAGAGGCCACGCAATAGCGCATCGGCAAATTTGCGACCGCTTCGGCTATGCCGGTTATCGGCTCCAGCTCCTTGCGGAACTTTTCATAAAGCCGGTGGCGCATGTCCTCCAGCGCAGAGTGCCCGAGGCTGACGCCATGCTCATCGCGCAACATCTCCACGACGCTGGCCATGGAACGGCCAAGAAACCGCTCATGAACCGCTTGCCGGTCGAGCTCGCCGCCAGCTTCGGCAATGACATCAATCAGCACAGACAGCGAAATCGGCTCGGAATCGACGAGCACGCCATCGCAATCAAATATGACAAGCTGCGGTTTTGGCATGGCTCAGGCTTGTACGCCCTGCCCCGTCGAAACCACTCTGCCAATTGGGTCCATCATGTCCACGCTCCGCCACCAGGGGCGAAAGCGTCACAACTGGTTGGCGATGTAGCGCTCCAGCGTGACTTTCGTCCCGTCTTTCCACAGCGCATTGAGCGCCTTGGCGAAAGCCTCGCGGAAAATGGCGGACTTTGCAATGTCGCCGTAGATGTCCTGCATTTCCAGCCAGGCATCCGGCCTGTCCTTGGCAAGCCTGGCGGTGGATTGCAGCCGGTCCCACTGGGACGGATCGTTGGGGGCAATCACTTTGCCGCTATCGGTAACGCCATAGCAGTAGCGGCACCAGAGCGCGGACTCCAACGCAAGGCCGGTGATGCCCTTGCCGGCATTCAGGCGGTCATTGATCGACGGGACGATGAATTTCGGCTGGCGGTTTGAACCGTCAAGGCACAGCCGGGAAATGGTGTCGCCGATTTTGGGGTTGGAGAAGCGGCGGACGATCAGCTTGTAATAGTCGTCAATGTCGGTGTCCGGAACGGGCGGCACGGTCGGGATGATCTCGTCTGTCTCGATCTTGTCGAGGAAGCCTTTGACCAGCGGATGTTCCATGCCTTCATGGACGAAATGAATGTCAAGCAAAGCGGACGGATAGGCAATGACCGCATGTCCACCGTTGAGAATGCGGATTTTCATCAACTCGAACGGCGAGACGTCAGATACGAACTGGACTCCGACCTTTTCAAGCGCCGGGCGGCCGGCCGTGAAATTGTCCTCCAGGACCCATTGCTTGAAATCTTCGCAAAACACCGGCCAATTGTCTTCGATGCCGAACTCATCCTTGAGGAGCTGGCGTTCACGGTCGGTGGTGGCAGGCGTGATGCGGTCGACCATGCCATTGGGAAAGGCGACATTGGCGCGCACAAAGGCTGCCAATTCACCATTGGTTGCTTCCGCAAGGCCTGCAACCGCGTTTTTCGCGACAACGCCATTGTGCGGAATGTTATCGCAGGACATGACAGTAAAAGGGGCAATGCCTTTGTTGCGGCGGATGCCAAGCGCTGCCAGCATGATTCCAAACACGGTTTTTGGCGTGTCCGGATGGGCAGCATCGTGGACCATGTCCGGATGGGACGGATCAAACTTTCCAGTGGCTGAATTGATGTAGTAGCCGCCTTCGGTGATCGTCAGCGACACGATGCGGATTTCTGGATCCGCCATCCGGGCTATCAGCGCGGCGGTATCGCCCGGCTTGATGAAATCGATCATCGCGCCTGTCACATGGGCCGCGCTTTTGCCTGCCTCCTGCTCGACAACGGTCGTGTAAAGGTCCTGCGCGACGAGCTTTTGCCGCATCAGGTCATCCGCCTCGCGCACACCGGCGCCGACGATGGCCCAATCAAGCCCCTCGCCCCGATTGAACAGCTCATGCAGATAAACAGCCTGATGGGCGCGGTGAAAATTGCCGCATCCGACATGGATGATGCCAGCCGACAGCTGCTCGCGCCGGTAGGCCGGCACGGTTGCCGCGCCTTTCAGGCTCGACAGGGTTGCGGCGGAAATATGAACACTCATAGCAACGTCCCTTCAGCTGCCGTTTTGCCGCTTGGGCTTCAACGGATCGCTTTGCCTTCCTTGTCAAACCGGTGAATGCGTTTCAGGTCCGGCGTCAGGAAAATCTGTTCGCCCGGCCTGACTTCAAACTCTCCTTCGGCGCGCACCGTCATCATGCCGTTTGGACCTGCATCGACATGCAGGAATGTGTCGGCGCCCAGATGTTCGGCGAGCCGGATCTTGGCCGGCCATTTGCCGGAGGTCTTTGAAATCGCCAGATGTTCGGGGCGGATGCCGATTGTCTCGGCATTGTGCTCTGCTGCGGCAGGGCCTGAGAACAGGTTCATTTTCGGCGAACCGATGAAGCCGGCGACAAACAACGAGTCCGGCTTGTTGTAGAGTTCGAGCGGCGAACCGACCTGTTCGATGTTGCCGCGGTTCAACACAACAATCCGGTCCGCCATGGTCATGGCTTCGACCTGATCATGTGTCACGTAGACCATTGTCGCGCCGAGATCCTGATGCATCTGCATGATCTCCAGGCGCATGTTGACGCGCAGCGCCGCATCAAGGTTTGACAGCGGCTCGTCGAACAGGAAGCCTGACGGATTGCGCACAATGGCGCGGCCGATTGCGACGCGCTGGCGCTGGCCGCCGGAGAGCTGGCGCGGCTTGCGATCCAGATATTCGGTGAGGTTGAGCTTTTCGGCTGCCTTGGCGACCTTTGCTTCAATTTCCGCCTTGGGAAGCCCGGCCATTTTCAGGCCGAACGCGATGTTGCCGCGCACGCTCATGTGCGGATAGAGCGCGTAGGACTGGAACACCATCGACAGCCCGCGCTTGGACGGCGCCTCGTCTGTCATGTCCTTGCCGTCGATCAGGATGGAACCGGCGGTGAGGTCTTCAAGGCCGGCGATCATACGCAGCAAGGTGGACTTGCCACAGCCGGACGGGCCGACGAACACAACGAACTCGCCATTATGGATGTCAAGGCTGGCGCCTGGAATGATGACTGTGTCGCCAAACACCTTGCGTGCATTCTTGAGAGAGATCGTGCCCATTTTACTTCACCGCTCCAAATGTGAGACCGCGGACAAGCTGTTTTTGTGCGAACCAGCCGAGCACCAGAATGGGTGCGATGGCCATGGTCGATGCCGCCGAAAGTTTTGCCCAGAACAGACCCTCGGGGCTTGAGTATGAGGCAATGAACTGGGTGAGCGGCGCAGCGTCTTTCGTTGTCAGAGCCAGAGTCCAGAATGCTTCGTTCCATGCGAGAATGATGTTGAGCAAAAGCGTCGAGGCGATGCCCGGGATGGCCATCGGCGTCAGGACGTAAAGCAGCTCCTTGCCAAGCGATGCGCCATCCATGCGGGACGCCTCGAGAATTTCACCCGGGATTTCCTTGAAGTAGGTGTAGAGCATCCAGATGATGATCGGCAGGTTGAGAAGCATCAGGACGGTGATGATGCCGCCGCGGGAGTCCAGCAGACCGGTGTCGCGGAAGATCAGATAGATCGGGATCAGCGCGCCGACCGGCGGCATCATCTTGGTGGACAGCATCCACATCAACAGATCCTTGGTTCTCCTGCCTGGCGCAAAAGCCATGGCCCATGCAGACGGGATGGCAATGACAAGGGCGAACAGAGTTGACCCGAGCGCCAACGCCACCGAGTTCCATGCGAACTTGAAGTAGTTGGAACGCTCCTGAACGACGCCGTAGGCCTCGGTTGTCCAGCCGGTGGAAAAGAAACTGGAAATCGCGATTGCGTCGCCCTCGGACTTGAAGCTTGTCAAGACCGTCCAAAGGATCGGGAAGAAGACCATAAGACCCACCGCCCAAGCCAGAACAGTGACAACCAATTTGCGCTGCATGGATTCTTTGCGTGCCATGATCATGCGTCCAGATTCTTGCCAATCATCCGCATCAGGAAGAAGGCAACGATGTTGGCAAGGATGACTGCGATGATGCCGCCGGCGGAAGCGCCGCCGATGTCATTGGAAATCAGGCCATACTGGTAGACGAGGAACGGCAGGTTGCCCGTTCGGCCGCCGGTGCCTGTCACATAGATTTCGGCAAAGACGTTGAGAAGGAAGATCGTCTCGATCAGGATGACGACCGTGAGCGGCCGGATCAGATGCGGCAGCACAATGTACCAGAAAAACGAGAGCGGCGGGGCGCCGTCCATTTGCGCCGCTTCCTTCTGTTCGCCATCCAGCGATTGAAGCGAGGTGAGAAGGATCAAGGTGGCGAAAGGCACCCATTGCCAGGCGACCATGATGACGACGGCGGTCATTGGATAATGGGTGAACCAGTCGATTGGCTGCAACCCCAGGGATTTGGCGATGTAGGCAAAAAAGCCGGACACCGGGTCCATCATCATGTTCTGCCAGACGAGGGCGCTGACGGTCGGCATGACAAGAAACGGCGCGATCATCATGATGCGCACAAACCCGCGGCCATAGAACGCCTGGTCCAGGAGGAGCGCCAGCAGCGTGCCGAAGACCACTGAAATGCCGAGTACCCAGCCAACCAGGACCAGCGAGTTTTTCATCGCTTTGAAGAAGGCCGGGTCAGTCATGAAATAGGAATAGTTCGAGAACCCTGCGAGGCAACGGTTGGCCTCATCCAGCAGCTGGCCCGGGGTCGTCAGCGAGCAGGCGACATTTGGGTCGAGCAAGTTGTAGCGAAGAAACGAGAAGTAGACAGTCATTGCCAACGGAACGATCATCCACAAGAACAGAGCGATCACGGACGGGGCCACAGCCAGTTTTCCAAGCGTGCGGGTCTGCTGCGTGGCCATGACGATCACCCATTGGTTCAAAGCTGAATTGTGCACGTTTTCGGGTTGGGTGGCTGCCCGGCTATGGGCCGGGCAGCCGGGCTGTTCCGGGAGGAACGGTTACTTGATGTAACCAGCCTTGGTCATTTCGCGGGTCGCTGCATCCTGCGCTTCGGCAAGGGCTTCATCCGCAGTCTTTTCGCCAGCAAGGGCCGCCGAGAAGATTTCGCCGACCTTGGTTGCAAGACCTGCAAACTCGGGGATGGCAACGAACTGCACGCCAACATAAGGAACCGGCTTGACGGTCGGCTTGGTCGGGTCAGCAGAGTTGATCGAGTCAAGGGTCATCTTGGCAAACGGCACCTTCTGGTACTCGGCATTCGCGTAGAGCGAGGTGCGGGTGCCTGGAGGAACGTTGGCCCAGCCTTCCTTGGAGGCAACGAGTTCAGTGTAAGCTTTGGAAGTCGCCCAAGAGACGAACTTCTGCGCAGCTTCTTCCTTCTGGCTGCCAGCCGGAATTGCGAGCGACCAGGCCCACAGCCAATTGCCGCGCTTGCCCAGACCATTGTCCGGAGCCAATGCGAAGCCGACTTTGTCAGCAACGGTCGAGTCCTTGCCGGTTACGAACGAAGCAGCAACTGTGGCATCAATCCACATGCCGCACTTGCCGGCATTGAACAGGGCGAGGTTTTCATTGAAGCCGTTTGAGGATGCTCCCGGAGGGCCATCGGTCTTGAGCAGGTCGAGATAGAAGTCGAGTGTCGCCTTCCATTCCGGCTGATCGAATTGCGGCTTCCAGTTTTCATCAAACCAGCGCGCGCCAAAGGAGTTGGACGTGGCGGTGATGAACGCCATGTTTTCGCCCCAGCCGGCCTTGCCGCGAAGGCAGACGCCGTAGATTTCCTTGTCCTTGTTGGTGATCTTGTCGGCAATCGCCTTGATCTCGGTCCAGGTCGGCGCATCCGGCATTTTCATGCCCGTGGCTTCAACCAGATCGGTCCGGTACATGACCATTGAGGACTCGCCATAGAACGGCGCAGCCATCAGCTTGCCGTCAACCGTCAAACCGCCGGCGATGGCGGGCAGAAGGTCGGCAGGATCGTCAACCTGCGTCAGCGGCAGCAGCCAGCCCTTTTTGCCCCAGATCGGGACTTCATAGGTGCCGATGGTCAGAACGTCGAACTGGCCGCCTTTGGCAGCGATGTCCGTCGTCACTTTTTCACGGAGCACGTTTTCTTCGAGCGTGACCCACTCGAGCTTGATGTCCGGATTCTTCGACGTGAAATCGTCGGTCAGACCCTGCATGCGGATCATGTCGCCGTTGTTCACGGTGGCGATAGTAAGAGTGGTTTCGGCCTGGGCAAAGCTGACAAAAGCCAGCGTTGACGCAGCTGCCAAGAATACTGAATTTAACTTCATGGAAGTCCTCCCTAAACTGACCAAATTGAGCAATTGCCTCGGTCTTGGGCAATTACTCACTTTGTCAATTTTGAGTCAAGCGAGATTCGATGCTGCAGTGCACCGTTTGCAGCGCAGCATGCAGGCGGCCGACGGCGCAATGTGGAGATGTCAGCGCCTATCTCGGCACGAGATTCAGATCGCAGCCCACTCTTGATTTCGAAGCGGCATGAGCAATTGCAAAGAAACTGAACAATTGCTTGACAGCGTTCTTGCCGCAGATGCTGTATGCGCGCTGGGAGTGGCGATATGAGCAGAAGCGAAACCGGCAACAACCGTCTGGATGATGCGGCCCGCGCCGGCTGGCTATATTACATAGCCGGAAACACGCAGGAAGAGATTGCCACAAAACTCGGGGTCTCGCGCCAGTCTGCGCAGCGATTGGTGTCACTGGCGATGTCCGAGGGACTTGTGAAAGTCAGGCTGGACCACCCCATTGCCAATTGCCTGACGCTGGCGGGCGAATTGAAGAAGAAGTTTGCGCTCGATCTGGCGGAGGTCGTGCCGTCTGATCCCGGATCCAGTTCGACTACCGTTGGCGTAGCGCAGGCGACATCTGCAGAAATTGAGAAATGGCTGCGCTCGGAAACGCCGATAACAATGGCCATTGGCACGGGCAGGACGCTGAAGGCGGCGGTTGATCAATTGCCGCCGATGGATTGCAGCCGGCACAAGGTTGTTTCTTTGACCGGCAACGTGGCGCCGGATGGATCGGCTGCCTATTACAACGTCATTTTCAACATCGCGGATGCCTTGAAGGCGCGCAGCTTTCCAATGCCGCTGCCGGTTTTTGCGACTTCGCGCGAGGAGCGCGATCTGTTGCATGATCAACCAATGATCCGCTCGACCTTGAAACTGGCGGCAGAAGCGGATGTGACATTTATCGGCATCGGTGATCTTGGACCTGACGCGCCGCTGTTTGTTGATGGATTTATATCTGAGGCGGAACTGAAGGCGCTGCAAAAGGCTGGCGCGGTTGGCGAAATCGTTGGCTGGACCTTTGATGAAGCCGGCCGGATGATTGACGGCATCACCAATGACCGTGTTGCGTCCGCTCCCATCCCGTCGCGAGAGAGATCGCTCGTGGTAGCGTCCGCGATGGGCGAGCGCAAACTGGTCGGCATATTGGCTGCGCTTCGCCGCCGGATCGTCAACGGCTTGATCACTGATGAGCAAACGGCCGAATGGCTGTTGGCATGACCGCGGCGGAGCGCGCACGGCCCCGATACGATTGATTCATTCCTATCCACTATTGTCCCGGCCTTGAACGGGGATGTTCAAGGGACAGAACAATGTTCAGACGGTTCTGGAAAGACGAGACGGGCGCTACAGCTGTCGAATACGGCATCATTGCCACTGTATTGTCACTTGCGGTCATCACCGGCGTTGGCTTGCTGGCCGGAGAGATGTCCAATCTATGGGGCAACAACAATAGCGCAATCGGCAGCGCATTGAACTGACCTGCTGCGCACATTCCCTCTTTTGCCCGTGCACCCGCCGATTCTCGATTTTTGACCTGACTTACTAGACAGAATGACCTGACGAGCGTCACTATCGCCACTAAAGCGGAGTGTCGCCGTGGAATTTGATTATGTCATTGCTGGAGGCGGTTCGGCAGGATGCGTCCTGGCGGCCAGACTGTCTGAAAATCCGGACGTTACGGTCTGCCTGCTGGAAGCGGGAGGCGAGGGCAAGGATGTGTTGATCCGAGCACCGCTCGGCGCTGCCGTCATGTTGCCGGGATATGGCAAGATCAACAATTGGGCACTGCAGACCGTTCCGCAAAAAGGCTTGAACGGCCGGCGCGGTTACCAGCCACGCGGACGGACTCTTGGCGGCTCCAGCGCGATCAATGCGATGCTTTATGTCCGTGGCGCGCCATCCGATTATGACGACTGGCAGGCAGGCGGGGCTGATGGCTGGGGCTGGGATGACGTGCTGCCTTGGTTCAGGAAATCAGAGCGCAATGAAAATGGCGCAGACGCTTTGCATGGTTCAAGCGGCCCCCTGCAGGTCGCCAACCAGCGCACGCCGCAAGCGGTGACGAAGGCATTCATCGAGGCGGCAACGCAATGCCAATATCCGTTCAATCCGGACTTCAACGGGCCGCGCCAAGAAGGCGCCGGGCTCTATCAGGTCACGCAATTTTTTGATGAAGGCCGCAAAGGCGAGCGCTGCTCGTCAGCCGCCGCCTACCTGCACCCGGTGATGAACCGGCCGAATCTGACTGTCATCACGCGGGCGCGGGCAAGCGAACTGCTGTTCTCCGGGCGCAAGGCCATCGGCGTCGCGTATGTTCAAGGGGCACAGACCTCTCTCGCCAAGGCCCGGCGCGAGGTTATTGTGTGCGGCGGCGCTTTCGGCTCGCCGCATTTGCTCATGATTTCCGGCATTGGTCCGGAAACCCACTTGCGAAAACACGGCATTGCAGTGCGGCGCGACGTGCCGGGCGTCGGGCAGAACCTGCAAGACCATCTGGATTTCATCCTCGCCTGGACATCCAAAATCGCCGGCGGACTGGCGCTGAGCCCGGCAGGAGCACTGGAACTGTTTCGCCAAATGTTGCGTTGGCGCAAGGACGGTTCCGGACTGATTGCGTCGCCGGGAGCCGAAGGCGCTGCATTTTTGAAGACTGATCCGGCGCTTGAGCGACCGGACATCCAGCTCCATTTCGTGCCGGGAATGGTCGATGATCATTTGCGCAAACTGCATTACGGATACGGCTTTTCATGCCACGTCTGCGTGCTGCGGCCAAAATCGCGCGGCTCGGTCACATTGGCCAGTGCTGCACCCCTGGCTGCTCCCCAGATCGACCCTGCCTATCTCAGCAACTCGGAGGACCTTGAACTCACAATCAAGGGCGCGAAGATTGTCGAGCGCATCTTGAATGCTCCTGCGCTGGCGCCTTACCGCAAAACGGAACTTTACACAGCAAATGCCAAGAGCGATGCGGACTGGGAGCAGCATATACGCGCCCGCGCCGACACGATTTATCATCCGGTCGGCACTTGCAAAATGGGCAAAGACAAAATGGCCGTGGTCGACCCGCACTTGCGCGTCCACGGGTTTGATGGATTGCGCGTCGTTGACGCCTCGGTGATGCCCTCGCTGATTGGCGGCAACACCAACGCGCCGACAATCATGATAGCCGAACGCGCCGCCGATTGGATCACCAAAGCGCAGTAGTGCTTCGGACCAAAGCACAATTTGCCACTTACGAAATGAAGATGACAGGCATGGCATTTTCCGCGCATAAAGATGCATGGCGAGGTTCTTGATCATCGATGACCATCCACTCTTCCGCGAGGCGCTGCAGAGCGCCATCGTCCTGGCATTTGCCGATGTGGAAGCTGTCGAGGCGCGGTCGATGAATGAAGCGCTGAAAGCGCTTGCGGACAATCCCGCGTTTGACCTGGCACTGCTGGACCTCAACATGCCCGGGACCAGAGGTTTTGAAGGTTTGCTCGAACTGAGAACCCAGTTTCCGCGGTTGCCGGTTGTGGTTGTTTCAGGGCACGAGGAAGCGCGAATTATTTCGGAAGCCCTGTCTTACGGCGTTGCCGGCTTTATTCCCAAATCATCGAAGAAAGCCGAGCTTGCCGCCGCGATCCGGGACGTGATGAATGGCTTGATCCATGTTCCTGCCGGCTACGACGCGCCGCAGGCGGGTTCGGACGATTCAAAATCCGAGCTCCTGGCCAAGATTTCGTCGTTGACGCCGCAGCAATTGCGGGTCCTGCAAATGATCAAGCTCGGTCTTTTGAACAAGCAGATCGCTTTTGAACTGAAGGTCGGCGAAACAACAATCAAGGCGCATGTGTCAGAAATTCTGCGCAAGCTAAGCGTGTTTTCGCGCACACAGGCCGTCATAGAAGTGTCGAAGCTCGACGGAAAAGACCTGTTCCGCAATTAGGATTTCAGTACCTGTTCACGCCAGCAGATGCGCCATCAGCGCACGCAATTCAGCCGGGCGCACCGGCTTTTGCATCACCTCAATGCGCTCGGCTTTTGCCAACTGGCCCAAATGCATGTCCGGATCGGCGGTGATGATGATGGCCGGGACATTGCTTTTGAGAAGCCTGCGCGCCTCTGTGATTGTCTGCGATCCAAGCGTTGACCTGTCGAGATGCTGGTCGGCCAGGATAATGTCCGGCCGGAAACCGCTGCCAGACAATACCGTCATCGCCTCGCCCAGACTTGCGGCAACACGGGTGTTGCAATTCCACCTGCCCAAAAGGCTCTCCATGGCCTCTTGCACCCGAAGATCATTTTCGACCAGCAGGACTTTGGCATTTGAAAGGCCATAGACGGGGCTATCGCCGGGGACAGCCCCCGAGGCTGCAAATGCTTGCAAGGGAGCTGCAGCCAACGGTACGGCGAGGCGAAACAATGTGCCCTTACCGACAGTTGAACTGAACTCGAGACGATGGCCAAGCGCCGAGCTCATGCGCCGGACAATGGAAAGACCCAGCCCCAAACCGCCGGCGTGGGCGGAGGCCGCCTCTGGCGAGCGGTGAAACTCCTCGAAAACGAGGGCCGATTGTTCCCGCGAAATTCCGATGCCGGTATCGTGCACTTCAATCAGGACCGTTTGGCCACGCAGGCGCGCCGCCACGAGAACACCGCCTTGTCCGGTATAGCGCAAGGCATTTGACAGGATGTTTTGCAGAATGCGGCGGAACATCATGCGGTCCGAGGCAATCGGCAGTTTTGTCGGCCTGATCCGCAGTTTCAGTCCGGCTTTGCCAGCCAGCGGCGCAAAATCCAAAGCGAGGGCATCGAAAACATCCTGCAAGTGAAATGCAGTGATTTCCGGCTGCATCACGCCGGAATCGAGGCGCGAAATGTCCAACAGCGTCCGCAGCAGCTCTTCCATCGTGTCGAGCGAGCGCTCCACCTGATGCACCAGGCGTGCGCCCTCGCCTTCGGTCAGCATATCGGCCAGACCCGAAACGGACAGCCGCGCTGCATTCAGCGGCTGGAGCACATCATGGCTGGCGGCAGCGATGAACCGCGTTTTGGAGGCATTGGCGGTTTCCGCTGCTTCCTTGGCAACCGACAAATCCCGGTTTGATTGTTCCAACCGGCGCAAGGTCTGTTTCAGTTCGTCCGTCTTGGCCCGCACACGTCCATCCAGATTGATGGCGGTCTGAAACAGGGTAAAGGCATTTCCCTGTTGGTCCATGGAGCGCTCGACGCGGGCAATCAGCGCCTCATTGATGCGCTTGAGCCGGTTGATATCGGAGACGAGCTCAATGGTCACGGCGCAACCTCCGCCTTTCCGGGCTTGCCAAAGGCAATGCCGGTCAATGTCTGATTGAGGTGAAGCGACTGATATTGCTCACCATAGGTGCCAAACCCGATGACCCGGTTGTCGCGGTAGAGTTCGGACATACCGCGGAACACCTGCCGGTTTTGCGCGTCCAGCCGGCGCAGGATGCAGTCAAACCCGAGGATGACATCAATGCCGCCGAGACGTGCCGCGATGTCGTTCAACGTATTGCGGGTCGATTCAACCATTCCTTGCGCCCGCGCCACTGTCAGCACGACACCGTCATCAATGGCGCAGAAAAATGACAGCGACCGGTCGGGGTTCACCTTCTGGATAGACCGGCAAAAGTATTCGCCGCCAACCCGCACCACAACCGGATGCGAGGCAAAGGACAGCGGTGTCAAAGACTGCGGGTCGATGCCGATGGCAGCCGCGTACTCATCGGCGGCAGGCGCTGCATTGAACTCATAGACAATGCGCCGGTCCGGATCGGAGGCGGTGACGACGAGTTTCTGCGTCGAGGGGATGAAATTGTCGGATTTGAAAATCTGGAACGGCAAGGCCGTCGACATAATGTGGATGACCGCCCTGCCCGAGCTGGCTCTGCCCTCAGCGATGATGAAGGTTTTGCGAAATTCCATGTGGTCGCCCGCCGAGCCGCCGATGAGCGGTATGTCATCGAGGCCCCAAAAGATTGCCGCTGTCACCGCCTCTTCGGCGTTCGACATGCCGTCAATCAGGCACAAGGCAAAAGCCCGGTCATGGTCAGACCCTTCGGTTTTTGCGGCGTGACTTTCACGCAAGGCGCCGACACTTGCGGCAATGCCGCCCATGCCACCTGCAGCCATGTCGTCAATGACCAAGGAAGAGACCGTGAATGTATCACGGGGGAACAGGATGAAGAGCAGGTCTCCATCCAGAATTCCGGCCGGGGTCAGCTCGCCTGCCGTCGTGCAACCGGTGACTTCAAGGCCCGGGCATTGCGCGCAGAGGCGCTGCGCCAGCGTATCCGGGTCAATGGCAGCATCGGAGAAAAAGACTATGGCGAACCAGCGGTCATAAGGTTGCAACGCCGACAGTGCCGACAACACATTATCCAGCGCACCACCATCGGCATGGAGGGCGCGAATGCCATTGTCATAGCCTGTCCAGTTTATTGGCACACGATGGCTCCGATTTGCATCATCAATCCGGATTGGCCAATGCCGGTCGTTGGTTGTCAAGCAATTCGAGTGGCGCAAGACGACAAAGCCGCTTGCAAAACACAGTTGGCAAGCGAAAAGCATCTTGTTCTTTGCTGCCAGTTAGCCCAAATGCGGTTCGAGACTTTTGCAGAATTGATCAGGGCAAACACCAATCATGATGGATATGTTCGCGGAAATTTTCACGCCTGAGGGCTTCACTGCGCTTTTGCAGGTGATCGGTATCGATCTGGTGCTCGCTGGCGACAATGCTGTGGTGATTGGCCTGGCGGCGGCCGGTTTGCCGAAAGAATTGCGCAACAAAGCCATTTTGATCGGCATCATTGCGGCAACAGTCCTGCGCATTGGTTTTGCAGCGATCACCACACAGCTGCTCGCTATCGTCGGCCTGCTTCTGGCTGGCGGTATTCTGCTATTGTGGGTTTGCTGGAAAATGTGGCGCGAGTTGCGACAGGGTCATGACGCCGATGAACAGGCGGCGCAGGAAGCGCTGGCGGATTTGGATATCAATGCCGATGGTTCCGTCGCCGGCGGCCAGCCGCGCAAGACTTTTGCCCAGGCTGCGTGGCAGATTGTCATTGCCGACGTATCCATGTCGCTCGACAATGTTCTGGCTGTAGCCGGTGCGGCACGCGATCATCCGACAGTTCTGGTGATCGGCCTGATCCTGTCAATCGCCCTGATGGGCCTTGCCGCGTCGTTCATTGCCCGGCTTTTGTCCAAGCACCGCTGGATCGCTTATGTCGGCCTTGCGATCATTTTGTATGTCTCGCTGGAAATGATCTATCGCGGACTTGGCGAAGTGGCGCCTGTGATCAAGGCGACGATGGCTGGCTGAATTCAGGCTGCGCCAGCCGAACAGGCGGCGCAGCGGCCATGCAGTTCAATTGCTGATTTTTCGACAGCAAAGCCGCTGGATCTGGCCCAATCTTCGAGACGGTGGCAGATGTCATGGTCTTCGAACTCGCTGACATGGCCGCAACTGTCGCAGATGGCAAAACCGGCAACGCCGTGATGATGCCCGTGATCATGGTTTTGGAAGCAGGCCAGGAATGCGTTGATGGACTCAAGTTTGTGAACAGCGCCCCGCTCGATGAGCCTGTCAAGCGCGCGGTAAACCTGCAACGGCGCACGAAAACCGGACGGACGCAGCCGGGCCAATATCACATAGGCTGAAAGCGGCGCCTCCGCGTCTTGCAGCACCTGCAGGACCAGGGACTGGTTCTTGGTCAGAGACGGGCTTTCAGGCATTGCGCGCTCCGATGGCTAAGGCAAACATGTAATAACATAACAAATTGGTTGACGAATGTAATAACATTACGTTAGCTTTGGCGCAAGCCAAGGGGCTTGAACCGGAACCTTTCCCATGTTGGACAAACCAGCGGCGCGTGTGGGCCAAGAGGCCAGCATAGTTTTTGAGCATCTGACGCTCGGTTACAACAGCCATCCTGCTGTTCATCATCTTGACGGCGTTTTGGCGCGAGGTTCGCTGACTGCGGTTGCCGGCCCCAACGGGTCTGGCAAATCCACGCTGATGAAGGCGATTGCCGGGATCCTGCAGCCCATGACCGGCCGGCTTTCCATGGGCGCGGGCCAGCGCACAGCCTACTTGCCGCAGCAATCGGAGGTGGACCGGCATTTTCCCGCGCGCGTCTTTGATCTCGTCGCGCTCGGACTGTGGCATCGGCGCGGACTGACCGGATGGATGCGCAAGGCGGACAAGGCGGACGTGCTTGCAGCTCTTTCAGCGGTCGGACTTGAGGGATTTGAATACCGGGATCTGGATACACTCTCCGGCGGCCAGTTGCAGCGGGCGCTGTTTGCACGTGTCATCCTGCAGGACGCCGACCTGATCCTGCTGGACGAACCATTCAACGCGGTCGACACCAAGACCATCGGCGAACTGATTGCTGTCATCAAGGGGTGGCACGATGAAGGGCGGACAGTGATGACCGTGGCCCATGACCAGTCGCTCATCCGCGAGCATTTTCCGCAGACGCTTCTGCTTGCCCGCCAGGAAATCGCCTGGGGACCGACGCAAGAGGTCATGACGGCGGACAATCTTGCACGGGCGCGGCGGTTCACCGAAGCCTGGAACGAAAACGCGCCTTGGTGCGATGCGCCCGGCGACATGGGCCGCCATCGTGATCATGCCAATCACGGCCATAGTCATGATCACGCCGGCCACGGGCATCACTGAGCCATGTATGCGTTTCTGATCCAGCCATTTGCCGACTACGGCTTCATGCGCCAGGCGCTCATCGGGACGCTTTTGCTGGCACTTGGAACCGCGCCGGCCGGTGTCTTTCTGATGCTGCGGCGCATGAGCCTTGCGGGTGACGCGATGGCGCATGCTGTCCTGCCGGGGGCGGCAGTGGCCTATCTCCTATTCGGATTGGCGCTCGTGCCGATGACCATTGGCGGGCTGGTCGCCGGGCTCGCCGTGGCGCTTGGCGCTGGCGCTGTTTCGCGGCTGACCGTTCAGAACGAAGATGCTTCGATGGCGGCGTTTTATCTCATTTCTCTGGCGGCTGGCGTGTTGATCATTTCGCTGCGCGGATCCAGCGTAGACCTCATGCACGTGCTGTTCGGCACAGTCCTGGCGCTTGAGGCAGACGCAATTTTGCTTATTGGCGCAATCTCGTTGCTGACATTGGCGCTGCTTGCCCTGTTCTGGCGCGGCCTCGTCGCCGAGTGTCTCGACCCGCTCTTTCTGCGCTCGGTCAGCGGCATCGGCGGGTATGTGCACTTCCTGTTTTTGATGCTTGTCGTGCTCAATCTGGTCAGCGGTTTTCAAGCTCTTGGCACATTGCTTTCAGTCGGCATGATGATGCTGCCGGCGCTGGCGGCGCGTTTCTGGACCAACCGTGTGCTCACCATGTGTGCACTGGCTGTCGCTATCGGCATGGTGTCTGGCACCTGCGGTTTGCTCTTGTCCTACCATGCGTCGCTGCCGTCTGGTCCGGCGATCGTGCTGTTTGCCGGCGGGTTCTACCTCGTGTCGCTGGTGGCTGGAAGGCGCGGATTGATCTTCTCGCGTCTGCGCCCGCACCGCCATCGCGTTGCCTGACAGAATGATTCATCAGATGCGGAAGAGGCATTGAATATGTTGAAAAAAATGACGTTGACCGTCCTGTGCGCCGCACTGTTTGCCACGGCAGCAAATGCTGACGCGCTAAAGGTAGTTGCCTCATTTTCGATCATTGGCGACATGGCGCGCCAGGTCGGCGGCAACAGGGTTTCTGTCACGACGCTTGTCGGTCCGGATAGCGACGCGCATGTTTACGAGCCCAAGCCGCAAGATGCGGCGGCTGTCGCAGAGGCCGACGTCGTGCTGGTCAACGGGCTGGGGTTTGAGGGTTTCATCCAAAGGCTGACGCAGGCGAGCCCGCCCAAGGCGCAGCTGGTGGAACTGACAAAGGGCGCTGATTTGATCAGGACAGGCAAAGGCGACCATGCGCACGAAAATGAAACTGACGTTGAAAGCCACGGCGCCGATCCGCATGCATTCCAGTCCGTCAGCAATGCACGCCTATATGTAAGAAATATCGCAGAGGCGTTTTGCCTGGCAGATGCGGACGCGTGTGAGCATTTCAAAATGAATGCATCAAATTATGATGCCCAACTTGCAGCGCTTGACGAAGAGATAAAGGCTGCGGTGGCTGCCATACCGCAGGACAAGCGCACCGTCATCACCGCGCATGATGCGTTTGGCTATTTTGCCCACGCCTATGGCCTGACATTCCGCGCGCCGGAAGGCGTTTCAACCGAGGCGGAAGCGTCTGCGGCAGATGTGGCCAAACTGATTGATCAAGTTCGCGCCGAGAAAGCTTCGGCTTTGTTTGTCGAAAACATATCCGATCCACGGCTGATCACGCAGATTGCGAACGAGGCCGGAATCCGTGTCGGCGGCGCGCTCTATTCCGACGCGCTGTCTGCACCTGATGGTCCGGCAGCGACCTATATCGACATGATGCGGCACAATATTTCAACGATCGCTGGCGCTATTTCCGGAAGCTAAACCCGCGCGATGAAATGCGGGTTGGCAAAGTCGGCTTCGTTGGCTTGCCCGCGCTTTCCATAGGCCAACAACTGCCCGTCCACGGTTTCCGTCCGGCCCCCGGCAGCGCGCAGCACGGCATCACCGGCGGCCGTGTCCCATTCCATTGTCCGGCTGAACCTTGGATAAAGATCGGCAGACCCCTCCGCCAGCAGGCAGAACTTCAAGGACGAGCCAATGTTGACGGTGGCGCAGTTGGCGAGCCCTGCCAGATACTCCTCGGTTTCGAGGTTCAAATGATTGCGTGAGGCAACGATACGGCGCGGTTCCGGCTCGCGGTCAGGTTTGAGTGGTATGCGCCGCTCGACATGACCGGAAACGCTGGCGCGATAGGCGCTTTGCAGCGCGCCGGCATAAAGCACGGCCCTTGCCGGCGCATAGACAATGCCGGCAACCGGCGCTCCGTTTTCGATCAGCGCAATGTTGACGGTAAAATCCTCTCGACCGGCGACAAATTCCTTTGTGCCATCGAGCGCATCGACCAAAAAGAAGCTGCTTCCCGTCAGTTCGGGCACATGGCCAGCCGAAGCCTGTTCTTCAGCGACAACCGGAATGTCCGGAAAATGCGCGGCAAGCCCCGCCAGAATGATCTTTTCCGCCTGCTCGTCAGCTTCGGTCACCGGCGATTGGTCGTCCTTGTAGCGGGCATGGACGCCCGCCGCGCGTACGGACATGATCGCAGCGCCAGCCTCCAGGGCAAGCGCCTCGAACACAACAAGCATGGAAGCGGCTTCAGATGGTGAAGTCGTCATAGGAATTGAGGCGCAGGATATAGTCCTCCACTTCCTTGGCAAGGTCCGCACTGTCGCGGCCACTCGTCTCAAGATGCAGTTCGGGAGCATCCGGCGCTTCGTAGGGCGAGTCAATGCCGGTGAAGTTTTTGATCTCGCCGCGATAGGCCTTGGCATAAAGACCTTTTGGATCACGCGCCGCGCAATCTTCGATGGGCGTATCGACAAACACCTCGATGAATTCGCCCTTGGGCATCATCTCACGAGCGCTCTGGCGCTCGCTTTTGAATGGCGAGATGAAGGAGACGAGCACGATCAAGCCTGCGTCGGCCATCAATTTCGCCACCTCTGCGACCCGGCGGATGTTTTCAACGCGGTCTTCATCGGTGAAGCCGAGGTCGCGGTTCAAACCGTGCCGGACATTGTCGCCATCGAGAATGTAAGTGTGCATGCCGAGCGCATGCAGGCGCTTTTCAACCAGATTGGCGATCGTCGACTTGCCCGAGCCGGACAGGCCGGTGAACCAGAGAACGGCGGGCTTTTGATGCTTCTGCATCGCCCGCGCCTGCTTGTTCACATCCAGAGCCTGCCAGTGAACATTGGACGCGCGGCGCAGGGGATGGTCGATCATGCCCGCACCGGCGGTGGCGTTGGTCAGCCGGTCGATCAAGACAAACGCCCCAGTGGCGCGGTTATCCTTGTAGGCATCAAAAGCGACCGGGGCTTGGGTTGAAATATTGACCGCGCCGACCTCGTTCATCTCAAGCGATTTGGCCGCTTCGTGGGCGAAAGAATTGACGTCCACACGGTGCTTCAGCGCGGAGACCGCGGCGGTGACCTGATCCGTCTCAGTGCGCAGATAATAGCTGCGGCCGGGCATCAGCGCCGTTTCATCAAACCAGACGATGTGCGCGGCAAACTGGTCGGCAACGTGCGGGCGTGCGTCTGCGGCGACCAACATGTTGCCGCGCGAGACCTCGACTTCATCTTCCAGCACCAGCGTCACCGCCTCGCCTTCAACGGCGTCGCTCTTGTCGCCATCATGCGTGACGATGCGCTTGATCCTGGACGTCTTGCCGGATTTTGCGACTGCAACCATATCCCCCACAGCAACTTTGCCTGAGGCGACCTGGCCGGCGAAGCCACGGAAATCAAGGTTGGGGCGATTCACATATTGCACCGGAAACCGGAACGGCAGGCCTTGCAGTTCCTGTTCGATTTGCACCGTTTCCAGATGTTCGAGCAGCACCGGGCCATGATACCAAGGCATATTGGCAGAGCGGGAGGTGACATTATCGCCAAAGCGGGCCGAGATCGGGATCGACACAATGGATTGAAACGTCAATTCCTTGGCAAGCACCTGATAATCTTCAACAATCTTGTTGAAGACATCCTGCGAATACTCCACCAGATCAATCTTGTTGACCGCAACGACGATGTTCTTGATGCCGAGCAGCGAGGCTATGAACGAGTGGCGGCGGGTCTGCTGGAGCACGCCCTGGCGCGCGTCAATCAGCACAATGGCAAGATCAGCGGTCGATGCGCCGGTTGCCATGTTGCGGGTGTATTGGATGTGACCCGGTGTATCGGCGACGATGAACTTGCGCTTGGGCGTGGCGAAGAAGCGGTAGGCGACATCGATGGTGATGCCCTGCTCGCGCTCGGCTTCAAGGCCATCGACCAACAGCGCAAAGTCTATGTTGTCGCCATCTGTGCCGTGCTTCCTGGAGTCGCGCTCGAGCGTTGCCAGCTGGTCTTCGAAGATCAGTTTGGTGTCATAAAGCAGGCGGCCGATCAGCGTTGATTTGCCATCATCGACCGAGCCGCACGTGAGGAAGCGGAGCATCGTCTTGTTTTCCTGCTCGGCCAGGAACGCGGCGATTTGCGGATTCTCGTCGTATGCAGTCAGCGGCTGGCTCTTCAGTGCGGAGGCGCTCATCAGAAGTAGCCCTCGCGCTTTTTCTTTTCCATAGATCCGGCTTCATCCTTGTCGATCATGCGGCCCTGCCGCTCGGATGTGCGCGCGACCAGCATTTCCTGGACAATGGCGCCCAAGTCAGTCGCATCGCTGTCAATTGCGCCGGTCAGCGGATAGCAGCCAAGGGTGCGGAAGCGCACGAGGCGGTTTTCGACCGTTTCGCCGTCGCGCAATTTCATCCGCTCATCATCGACCATGATCAGCATGCCGTCCCGCTCGACTACCGGGCGTTGCGCGGCAAAGTAAAGCGGCACAATCGGGATGTCTTCCAAGAGGATGTACTGCCAGATGTCGAGCTCGGTCCAGTTGGAGATCGGGAAGACGCGGATCGATTCGCCCTTGGCGACCCGCGTGTTATAAATTTTCCACATTTCCGGGCGCTGGTTTTTCGGATCCCAGCCGTGGCTGGCGTTGCGGAAGGAGAAGATGCGCTCCTTGGCCCGGGACTTTTCCTCGTCGCGCCGCGCGCCACCGAAGGCTGCGTCGAACCCATATTTGTCGAGCGCCTGGCGCAGACCCGCAGTCTTCATGATGTTGGTGTGAACGCTCGATCCATGATCGAACGGGTTGATGCCGTCGCGCACGCCGTCCTGATTGATGTGGACGATCAAATCAATGCCAAGGCGCTTTGCTGTCTCGTCACGGAATTCGATCATTTCGCGGAATTTCCACGTCGTATCCACATGCAGAAATGCGAATGGCGGCTTGGCCGGATAGAAAGCTTTCATTGCCAAATGCAGCAATACGGACGAATCCTTGCCGATCGAATAGAGCATCACAGGCTTGTCAAAGTTTGCCGCCACCTCGCGGAAAATATGGATCGCCTCAGCTTCAAGCCGTTTGAGGTGGGTGAGTTTGCGGTCGCTCATGTCATGTCCTGAATGCAGGCGCGCGCGCCCTGCCCGAAACCGGGCCATTTGTCGGTTGGGTTTAGCGCGATGGAACAGGTAAAAACAGGTTTTGCGATGCGAGTCTGGCGAAAACTGCGAAACGCATTCCGGAAACTGCGGCTGATTGCAGAAAAACATTCCGTAGCAGGAAGTCTGGCAGCAAGAGCAATAGACCAAACCATCCTGTTGCAATGGCGCAACCGCCCTATTATAGACCGCGAGCTGCTTCGCAAAGGAGCGGTAATTCCCGGTTTTGGGGCGTAGCCAAGCGGTAAGGCAGCGGATTTTGATTCCGCCATTCCCAGGTTCGATCCCTGGCGCCCCAGCCAGATTTTCGCCGGATACCTAAGACTGATGGCCTAACCCGCCTGCCCTTCCTTCGCCCTCACATTTCCACTAGCTTCCCGGCAAAACAAATCCGGGACGGGAGCACATCCATGCACGAAATGCTGGAACAGCTGGAGCAGCGGCGCGAACAGGCGCGGATGGGCGGCGGGCAAGCGCGGATTGATGCGCAGCATGCCAAGGGCAAGCTTACGGCGCGCGAGCGGATCGAGGTCTTGCTCGATGAAGGCTCGTTCGAAGAATACGACATGTTTGTCACCCACCGGGCGACCGAGTTCGGCATGGAAAGCCAAAAGATCGCAGGCGACGGCGTCGTCACCGGCTGGGGCACGATCAACGGGCGGATGACTTATGTGTTTGCGCAGGATTTCACCGTGCTTGGCGGTTCACTGTCGGAAACGCATGCACGCAAGATCTGCAAGATCATGGATATGGCGGTGAAGAATGGCGCGCCGGTGATCGGGCTGAATGATTCCGGCGGGGCACGCATTCAGGAGGGCGTCGATTCGCTGGCCGGCTATGCCGAAGTGTTCCGCCGCAATGCCGAGGCTTCGGGCGTCATCCCGCAAATCTCTGTCATCATGGGCCCATGCGCGGGTGGGGCGGTCTATTCGCCTGCCCTCACCGACTTCATCTATATGGTGCGCGACACGAGCTACATGTTCGTCACCGGGCCGGATGTGGTGAAGACTGTCACCAACGAGATCGTCACCGCAGAAGAGCTGGGCGGGGCGGTGACGCATACGACCAAATCATCCGTGGCCGACGGCGCTTATGACAATGATGTCGAGACGCTGGAACAGATACGGCGGCTGTTTGACTTTTTGCCGCTGAACAACCGCGAGAAAGCGCCAGTGCGGCCATTCTTTGACGAGCCGGAGCGGATCGAGATGCGGCTCGACACGCTGATCCCCGACAGCGCCAACAAGCCCTATGACATGAAGGAACTGATCCACGCGATTGCCGACGAGGGGGATTTCTTCGAGGTGCAGGAGGCGTTCGCCCGCTCGATCCTGACCGGCTACATCCGCATCGAAGGCCAGACGGTCGGGGTGGTGGCCAACCAGCCGATGGTGCTGGCGGGGGTCCTGGATATGGATTCGGCGCGCAAGGCGGCGAAATTCGTGCGCTTCTGCGATGCGTTCAACATACCGATCCTGACGCTGGTCGACGTGCCCGGCTTCCTGCCCGGCACGGCACAGGAATTCGGCGGCGTCATCAAGCATGGCGCAAAGCTGCTGTTCGCCTACTCACAGGCGACCGTGCCGATGGTGACGCTGATCACCCGCAAGGCCTATGGCGGGGCCTATGACGTGATGGCCTCCAAGCATATCGGCGCGGATGTGAACTATGCCTGGCCGACAGCGGAAATCGCCGTGATGGGGGCCAAGGGCGCGGTGGAGATTTTGTATCGCTCGGAGCTCGCCGACAAGGACAAGATTGCCGCGCGGACGAAGGATTACGAGGCGCGGTTTGCTAACCCGTTCGTGGCGGCGGAGCGCGGGTTTATCGACGAGGTGATCATGCCGCATTCGTCACGCAAAAGGATCGCCCGGGCGTTTGCGGCGCTGCGGAAGAAAGACAAGACGCAGCCGTGGAAGAAGCATGATACGATGCCTTTGTGAATGTTCGACGGGAGCGGCGCCATAAACTGCCGTTCAAATCCCGAGATGTCCAAACCAAATGACGCCTTAATAAAGACAAACTTTTTACACCAAAATGCCACATCTTAATCCTGAATGACGGACTGTCATCGTGGGATATGCATTGCTC
>JBAVTG010000008.1:0-6775 GCA_049696015.1 Rhizobiaceae bacterium
TCATGCTGCATGAGGCCGTCGGCCACGGCTTGGAAGGCGATTTCAACCGCAAGAAGACCTCGGCCTTTGCCGGGCTGATGGGCCAGCAGGTCGCGTCCAAGGGCGTCACCATCGTTGATGACGGCACGATTGCCGGGCGGCGCGGGTCACTGTCGATTGACGATGAAGGCACGCCGACCAACTGCACGACACTGATCGAGGACGGGATTCTCGTCGGTTACATGCAGGACCGGCAGAACGCGCGGCTGATGGGCGTTGCGCCGACCGGCAACGGCCGGCGCGAATCCTATTCGCATGCGCCGATGCCGCGCATGACCAACACCTACATGCTCGCCGGCGAGCATACGCCCGAAGAAATCATCGCCTCGGTCAAGAACGGCATTTACGCCGTCTCGTTCGGCGGCGGACAAGTTGACATCACCTCGGGCAAGTTCGTCTTCGGCTGCACCGAGGCCTACCGGATTGAAAACGGCAAGATCGGCCCGGCCATCAAGGGCGCGATGCTGATCGGCAACGGCCCTGAATCGATGCGCCGCGTTTCCATGGTTGGCAATGACATGAAACTCGACCTTGGCATCGGCATGTGCGGCAAGGCAGGCCAAGGCGTGCCCGTCGGTGTCGGCCAACCGCATCTGCGCATGGATCAGGTGACGGTTGGCGGGACGCAGGCTTAAGCGCCGCGGGAGAATTGCCGATGCTCGCCTGTTTTGACATCGGCGGATCGTTCATCAAGGCAGCTTTTGCCAGCGCGCCCGGCGACATTGTCGAAACGGGTAAAGCGCCGACACCGCTTCATGATTTCGACGCGTTTGCCGCTGCGATGACAAATCTTATTGCCGCCATGCCGGTATCGCCGCTTGCCGTCTCCGTCGCAACCACCGGCGTCATCGACCCGCAAACCGGTTTGATGAATTGCGCTAACATTCCCGCCATTCACGGCACGCGGTTTGCCGTTCAGCTTGCCGCAGCCGTCGGCTTGCCGGTATTCGCTGCCAACGATGCGGACTGTTTTGCCCTGACTGAAGCGCTGGACGGCGCGGGGCGCGGGCACCGCACTGTGTTTGGCATCATCCTCGGCACTGGCGTCGGCGGCGGATTGATCGTTGACGGGCGTATTATCACCGGTCCCGGCGGATATGCCGGCGAATGGGGCCATGGCACGGCGTTGCAGACCCGCGCAGGCGATCCGCCGGTTGACGTGCCGCACTTTGCCTGCGGCTGCGGGCGCTTTGGCTGTGTCGATAGCGTCGGCGGCGCGCGCGGGTTGGAGCGGCTGCACCTGAATTTGCATGCGGAAGACGCCGACAGCGCCGCTATTGTGAAGCAATGGACCGGCGGCGATGTCAGATCTTCACGCACCATGAACATCTATCTCGACCTTGTCAGCACGCCGCTGGCACTGGTGCTGAATAGCGTTGGCGCGACCGTCGTGCCTGTTGGCGGCGGGCTGGGAACATCCGCCGAACTGGTTGCAGCACTTGATGAGCAAGTGCGCGCCAAGATGCTTTACAGGACGCCCGAACCGCTCTTGCGCATGGCGCAGCAGCAGCTCAATCCGGCGTTGAACGGCGCGGCGCTGCTTGGATTTTCGGAGCTTTCCCGTGGCTGATATCCTGCTCGAAGTCTGTGTCGACAATGCCGAAGGGCTGCAAGCGGCCATCGATGGTGGTGCGGACCGGATCGAGCTTTGCTCGGCTTTGGAGCTGGGTGGCCTGACTCCCAGTTACGGCCTGATGAAGCTGGCATCCAAGGCGCCCCTGCCCGTCCACGCCATGATCCGCCCGCGCGGCGGCGGCTTTGTCTACATGGACAGCGATGAAGCGGCGATGCGCCACGACATTGACATGGCGCGCGACCTTGGCTTGGCCGGTGTCGTCTTCGGCGCGCTGACTGGAGGCGGCCAGCTTGACGGTGAACTGCTCAATCGCCTTTGCCAGCATGCACAAGGCATGGACCTGACGCTGCACCGTGCCTTTGATTTTTGCGGCCCGGAATTCGATGCCGCGCTGGAGACCGCCATCAATCTTGGCTTTCACCGCATCCTGACCTCAGGCGGCGAGAGAACGGCGCTGGAAGGCCTGTCCGTGCTCGAGCGCCTCTTCGCCAAGGCGGCGGGCCGCATCACGATCATGCCGGGGTCAGGTGTCAATGCCGCCAATATTGCAATACTGAAATCCCGTCTGCCGCTCTGCGAAGCGCACGCGTCCTGCTCCAAACCGGTACCAATGGCGCAAGGGCCTGCGGCGGATTTGGGCTTTGAACGCGAAGGCAAGCGCTGGACGGATGCTAGGCTGGTACGGGCGCTGAAAGTGGCATTGGCTGCTTGAACTGTGGCAATGCGGTTGCAAACGCATTACGTGCCGTTTATATAGTTCTTCAATGAAAACTATAATCTTAGCATCGGCGACTATAGGCAGCTATAATGGACTTCAGAGAGTTTATAGATTCACCAAGCGGAACTTTAATCCCCACGCTTTCGGGACAAATGGCTTTCTTGCCTCATCCGCTACCGCCTCTAATCAATTATGAACGCTTGGTGTTGCCATTGGCAGAAACCATGCAGGCACTTGGTGAACTGAACTCTGCCGGAAGGGCGCTGGCGAATCCCAAGCTTGTCATCCGCCCGCTCCAGCGCCGTGAAGCACTGCTTTCCTCGTCCATGGAAGGAACTTACACCACGGCAAACGCGCTGGCATTGGCCGAGGCGGACGTTGACGGAATGGTCGATGAATCAACAATCGAAGTCAGGAACTATATCCGGGCATTTGAGCGCGCTGAAAGAATGCGGCAGACCCTGCCGATTTCGAACAGACTTATAAAAGAGACCCACGAAACATTGCTGCGACAAGCAAGCTCCTATCGTGGCGCCAGCAAGCGCCCGGGAGCGTACAAGGACCAGCAAAACTTCATCGGAGGAAAAACCCGTAGAATTGAAGATGCGCGATTCATTCCGCCGCCGCCGAATGAAACCGAACAGGCAATGGCGGAACTGGAAAAATATATAAACCGGGAAAATTCAAACGGCATCCCGCCGATAATTGACGCTGCGCTCATTCACTATCAATTTGAAACGATCCATCCTTTCTCTGACGGAAATGGGCGTGTGGGCCGCATTCTGATTCCGATCTATCTCATTGAAAAATCCGTCCTGGATGCGCCGCTGCTTTACCTGAGCCCATCAGTGGAAGGAAATAAGGATCGATATGTCGACCTCATGCTTGATGTATCCAAAAACGGGAACTGGACTGACTGGATCCTGTTTTTCTTGGAAATGACCAAAAACTCATGCCAGGGCGCGATCGAGACCATCAAAAGCCTCGAAAAACTCCGTATCGAGTTCAAAGACAAATTGGCAAGTTCCGGGAGTTCGGCACGGTACTTGGCGATAGCCGACGATCTCTTTCTCACGCCGGTGACCTCGATTCCGAAAGTCGCCGAGACCTGCAAAGTTACTTACCCTTCGGCAAAGGCTGCGGTTGAGCGCTTCAAGGAACTGGGTATTTTGACCGAGATTGAAACGAGTTCAAATCCGCGTCTCTATATTTCATGGCCCGTTGTTCACCTCAGCGAAGGAAATCAATAGGCTCAACTCACCCGCGAAATACAAAAATCGATCACGTCCAGCATTGCATCCTTCTGCGGGGTCGGCGGCAATGGGGCGAGCGCGTCCCTGGCGATCTCGCCAAAGTGGCGGGCGCGCTGGATTGTGTCGAGGATCGTGCCGTGTTTGCGCAAAGTTCCCAGGGCTTTTTCTAGGTTCTCTTCGCTCGTCTGGCCTTGCTCAATCGCCTCGCGCCAAAAGGCGCGCTCGGCAGCCGTGCCGCGGCGGTAGGCCAGAATGACCGGCAGCGTCACTTTGCCTTCGCGGAAATCATCGCCGACATTTTTGCCAAGGTCGCGGGCATTGCCGCCATAATCGAGCGCGTCGTCGACCAGCTGGAATGCAAGACCCAGATTGAGACCATAAGAGCGCAGCGCGTTGCGTTCGCTTTTTGTCGCTTTGGCAATGATCGGGCCGACTTCTGCCGCTGCCGAAAACAGCGCCGCGGTCTTTGCAGTGATCACCGATTGGTATTCATCTTCGGTGGTTTCAAGGTTTTTGGCAGCTGAAAGCTGCATGACTTCGCCTTCGGCAATGACCGAGGCAGCAGTGGACAACACGTCCAGCGCTTCGAGCGAGCCGACATCGACCATCATGCGGAACGCCTGGCCGAGCAGGAAATCGCCGACCAGCACAGACGCCTGATTGCCCCAGATCATCCGCGCCGTGCTTTTGCCGCGCCGCAGGTCGCTTTCATCCACCACATCATCGTGCAGCAGTGTCGCCGTGTGCATGAATTCGACGGATGTCGCCAGCTTGATGTGGCTGTCGCCCTTATAGCCAAACATTTGCGCGGCAGCCAGGGTGAGCATCGGGCGAAGCCGCTTGCCGCCGGACGAGATCAGATGGTTTGCAACCTCCGGGATCATCTCGACATCGGAGCCTGCCTTGGACAGGATCAACTCGTTGACGCGGGCCATATCCGGCGCGGTCAGATCGACCATTGGCTTGATGCCCGCCTGCTTCTTGCCTTCGTCGAGGGAAAGGACAACGCCCACGCTATTACTCCGCCGGTTTTTTACACCATAGGAAAGCATTCGCGCCGCCTCAAGCGGCGAATTGGCGCGGGGCATTTACACAGCGTTGCCGCTTGCAAAGCCATTCTGTTCCCGCCACATGTCTGACCATGGACGAACTCATCCGCACCAATGACGCCGTGCTCATCTCTTTTGTCTGCGCCTTGATGAAGGATGCGGCGATCGAGCATTTTGTTGCCGATACCAACATGAGCATTTTCGAGGGCTCGCTCGGCATCATCCCGCGCCGCATTCTGGTGGACCGCGAGCGGCTGGATCAGGCGCGGCGCATCGTGCGCGAAGCGGGGCTGGACCATGAGCTGAAGGCATGATGCCAGTGCAGGAAACTGTCGACATTTTCCATCGCGGCCAGTTTGTGCTGGTGCAGCCGAAGGGCGCCGGGCACCGCTCGGGTATTGACGCGATGATGCTGGCTGCGGCCGTGCCGGACGATTTCAAAGGGCGGCTGGCAGATCTTGGCGCGGGCGCGGGCGCTGCCGGCCTCGCCGTTGCGGCGCGGTGCGCGGACGCAAATGTGGTGCTGGTTGAAATTGATCCGGCGATGACAGCCTATACCGCCAAGACCTTGAAACATGAATCCAATCAATCGCTTGCACCACGCGTTTCATGTCTTGAATCCGATGTGACTTTAACCGGAAAGCCACGGGCTGACTCTGGTCTTGCTGACAACAGCTTTGATTTTGCCATCATGAACCCGCCCTTCAACGCGGCCCATGACCGGCGCACGCCGGACCTTGCCAAGGTCAATGCCCATGTGATGAGCGAGGGCCTGTTCGAAGCCTGGCTGCGCACCGCATCGGCCATTGTGCGCCCCGGCGGCGGTGTGGCGCTGATTGCCAGGCCGCAGTCGATTGGCGATATTCTGGCCGCGCTCAAGGGGCGGTTTGGCACGGTGAAAATCCTGCCGGTTCATCCACGCGCGAACGAACCAGCCATCCGCATCATCGCCACCGGGATCAAGGGCAGCCGCGCCGGTTTGACCCTGGAGCCCCCGCATGTGCTGCATGGCGCCGTCGGCAACGCCTTCCTGCCGCGCGCCGAAGCCATCAACAATGGCGAGGCGTGCCTGTTCGATCCGGCGTGAACCAGACTTGTGCTGCCGCAATTGCCAACTACATGACACACACCAATTGGAACCCCGCACGTGAATCGTTTTCTTGCCCGCATCATCCCCGCCCGCCTCCGCGCAAACGCTGTTGAAATTCCCGTCGTGCGCCTCTCCGGCGCCATCATGGCGGGCGGCAGCCAGTTTCGGCCCGCGCTCAATCTGGCCTCGGTAGGCGGACTCATTGAGAAAGCATTCGCCGACAAGGAAGCTCCTGCGGTTGCATTCTCGATCAATTCGCCCGGCGGTTCGCCGGTGCAGTCGCGGCTGATCTACAAGCGCATCCGTGATTTGGCGGACGAGAAGAAGAAAACAGTCTTCATGTTCGTCGAAGATGCAGCGGCGTCCGGCGGCTACATGATTGCCGTTGCTGGCGATGAGATCATCGCTGATCCGTCGTCCATCGTCGGCTCGATTGGCGTCATTTCAGCCTCGTTCGGCTTCACCGAGTTGATGGAAAAGATCGGCGTCGAGAGGCGCGTTCATACTGCCGGTTTGAATAAATCGGTGCTCGATCCGTTTGCGCCGGAAAAGAAGAAAGACATTGAGCATCTCAAATCCCTGCAGCTTGAGATCCACGATGTATTCATTTCGATGGTCAAGGAACGGCGCGGCAGCAGATTGGCTGACAATCCGGATCTGTTCACAGGCCTTTTCTGGACTGGCATCAAAGGCAAAGAGCTTGGCCTTGTCGATCATTTGGGCGATATGCGCTCGTTCCTGAAGGCGCGCTATGGCGAAAAGACCAGATTGCGTTTGATCTCACCTCCCCGCGGCCTGTTCGGCATGCGCTCCGGTTCAGCCTCCGTCAGCCAGATCGGCGCGGATGCCGCGCAAGCATTGATCGGCACGGCAGAAGAGCGGTCGCTGTGGGCGCGGATCGGCCTTTGAAGTTTGCACTTTGCCGGATTTTGTTTTCGGCATAGAGTCTCCCGGTTCAAACCGCATTGCGGGATGGAGGAAATGGTGCCGCAAATCGTCTTTTTTGCCGTTGTCGCCGCTGTCGGCTGGTATGGCTACAAATCATTCAAG
>JBAVTG010000009.1:0-1956 GCA_049696015.1 Rhizobiaceae bacterium
AGGAACATGAATGACCCGATCGGCCGGTTCGGATCCTGCAACCCCGCGCGCGAACGCCTGACCGCCCGCGAAACAGCCTGAACCGCCTCGCCTTGGCCCACGACCCGCTTGCCGATCTCATCTTCCATTCTGAGCAGCTTGTCACGCTCGCCTTCGAGCATATTGTCCACCGGAATCCCGGTCCAGCGCGAAACGACTTGCGCGATGTGTTCCGACGTCACTGTCTCTTCGACCATCGACGCCTTGCCATCCTGCGCTTCCGATTCGACCAGCTTGCGCTCAAGATCGGGAATTGTGCCGTAGGCCAGTTCGCCTGCCTTCTGGAATTCGCCCTTGCGCTGGGCAATCGCCAGCTCATTTCGCGCGTCCTCCAGCTGCTTCTTCAAATCGGCCGCAAGACCCAGCTTCTGCTTTTCGGCCATCCAGACATTGGTGATACCGGCTGACTCTTCTTCAAGCCCGGCCAATTCCTGCTCAAGTTTTGCCAAGCGATCCTTCGATGCTGCATCCTTTTCGGCCTTTAGCGCTTCCCGTTCGATTTTGAGCTGCATGATGCGCCGGTCAATTTCATCCAGCGCCTCTGGCTTGGAATCCACTTGCATCCGCAGGCGCGACGCCGATTCGTCGACCAGATCAATCGCCTTGTCCGGCAAGAACCGGTCAGCGATGTAACGGTTCGACAAAGTCGCCGCCGCCACCAGCGCCGAATCAGAGATCCGCACCTTGTGATGCTGCTCGTATTTTTCCTTGAGTCCGCGCAGGATCGAGATCGTGTCCTCGACAGTCGGCTCGGAAACGAACACCGGCTGAAATCTGCGCGCCAGCGCCGCATCTTTTTCAACATGCTTGCGGTATTCGTCCAAAGTCGTCGCGCCGACGCAGTGCAGTTCGCCCCGGGCCAACGCCGGCTTCAAAAGATTTGACGCATCCATTGCGCCATCTGCCTTGCCCGCGCCAACCAGCGTGTGCATTTCGTCGATGAACAGAATGATCTCGCCGTTCGCCGACTGGATTTCGCTCATCACGGCCTTCAGCCGCTCTTCAAACTCGCCCCGATACTTTGCGCCAGCAATCAACGCGCCCATGTCGAGCGCCAGCAGCGACTTGTCGCGCAGCGATTCGGGCACGTCGCCATTGATGATTCGCAGCGCCAGCCCTTCGGCGATCGCCGTCTTGCCGACGCCCGGCTCGCCGATCAGCACCGGATTGTTCTTCGTCCGGCGTGACAGAACCTGCATGGTCCGGCGGATTTCATCATCGCGCCCGATCACCGGGTCAAGTTTGCCCTCGCGCGCATCCTTGGTCAGATCCCGCGCATATTTCTTCAGCGCGTCGTAGCCTTGCTCGGCATTGGCTCCATCAGCCGTCCGCCCTTTGCGCAATTCATTGATCACCGCGTTCAGCGCTTGCGGCTTCACTCCGGCCTTGGATAAAATATCTGCGGTCTTGGCAGATTTTTCCATCGTCAACGCCGTCAGCAACCGCTCGACGGTCACAAAACTGTCGCCCGCTTTCTTGGCAATTTCCTCTGCAGTCGCCATCACTTTGGCCAGCGGCTGCGACAGGTAAAGCTGCTCATTCCCGCCCGATACTTTCGGCAGCGCCGCCAATGCGGCCTCAATGGCAACCCGAACCGCGCCGGAATCGCCCCCTGCCCGGTCGATCAGCGACCCGGCCAAGCCTTCGGGATCATCCACAAGCACTTTGAGGAGATGCTCGGGCAAAAACTGCTGGTGATTTTGGGCAAGGGCGTAGGTTTGCGCGGATTGGATAAAGCCCCGCACGCGCTCGGAGTATTTTTCAACGTTCATATCTGTCTCCATGGGCCTGCGACCCGAATGGCATCACAGGCGTTAGAGTCTGGCCCCCGAATTCGGCAGGCCCGGCTTTCGATATGGATATGGGAGCCGTTTCGGCTGGACTCAAGAGGCGATTCAGAATCGGAAAACAAAAAAC
>JBAVTG010000010.1:0-11948 GCA_049696015.1 Rhizobiaceae bacterium
TCTCCCGCAAGCGGGCGAGGTTAAAAGGGCGGCGTGTTTAACCTCGCCCGCTTGCGGGAGAGGTGTCGGCGAAGCCGACGGAGAGGGGCCGACGAAGCAACGCGGAATGGGGCTTCGGCGCACCGTCGGGCTCAAATTTCCGACCCTGCACACTCCTCCAGCATCCAGTGGCGGAAGGCTATGATGCGCCGGTCCGAGGCGCTCATTTCCGGATAGACAAGAAAGTAAGCGTATTCGGACGGTACTTTGATGCTGAGTTCAAACGGGCGCACCAGCCGCCCCTCGGCAAGATCACTGGCGACCATGGCAAAATCGGCCAGAGCGACGGCATCGCCCGCCATCGCCGCATCCACTGCGTTGGAAGACGTTTCAAACACGAGGGTGTTGCTGTCATCAAAATCGTCGATGCCCGCCGCTGCCATCCACATGCGCCAATTGGGCCAGGTGACACCTTGGCGCGACCATTCGATGTGGGCAAGCGTGTGATGGAGAAGATCGCGCGGCTCTTTGAGCGGTTTTCCGGACGTCAAAAGGCGCGGGCTGCACACCGGCACAATGACGTTGTCGAACAATCTCTTGGCGGCAAGGCCCGGATATTTGCCGGCGCCAAAGCGGATCGCGACATCAATATCATCCACCTCAAAATCGCGCACCTCATAGGCGATGTCGAACCGAAGGTCGATATCGGGGTGGGCTTTGCGGAAACGCTCGACGCGGCGCATCAGCCACTTGGTCGCAAACTGCGGATCGACTGTCACTTTCAGCTGGGCTGTGCCGCGCGCCGCCTTTTGCGCTTTTGACACCGCGCGGTGCATCACATCAAGAGCATCCGCTGCAGCGTCGCACAGGATCGTCCCGGGCTCGGTGAGGCGGATGGAACGGCTGGTGCGCACGAATAGCTTCACGCCGAGCTGATCTTCGATCTCTTTGATCTGAAAGCTGACGGCGGCTGGCGTCAAGCCCAGCTCATCCGCCGCGCGGGTGAAGTTGAGATGTCTTCCTGCCGCAACCAATGTCCGCAGGGCGCGTGTGCCGGGTACGAGGCGCATTTCATCTTCAAGGAATAATTACTAATAGGCAAAGAACTACTCGTTTCCCCCTTTCAGGTCAATGCGGCATCATGGAACCATCAAACAAACATCAAGTGAAACTTGATATAAAAATTGGAGACCGATTATGTCCATCATCGCCATCAACTGTGCGAGTCCATCCATTTTCGAGCGCGCGCATACACTGCTGCAGCGCTTCCTGCCGACAGTGGACACGCAAGGCATTCACGCCAGCGAGTTGAAGAACCTGCCGGATCACCTCTTGCTCGACATCGGCATCGACCCGCGCAACGTGCCGTGCAGCCTCGACCAGGTGATCGCCCGGCCCGACCTTGCGCATGACGGCGTGGTAAGGGCTGCTGCCCGAACCATTGCGAAATCGTGAGCGACAGGGAAGTGGAGAGGCGGCCTTTGGCGCACAAAATCCCGCCGGACGCAGCCTTGTCTTGAATTTGTCGCGAATATGCACCAATGTGTAAGCAGCGCTTCGCTCTTGCTGCGAAGCTGGCTTTGAAAGGCAAAACACTGACAACGACAGCAGCACGGAAGGCCGAACAGCTTTCCAAATCCGGATCGAAGGCGGTTGCCGCCAAATCCGCGATCAACACCGTTCTCGCAAGCCTTGAAGATTCAAAGGCGGAGGACATTGTCTCCATCGACATTGAGGGCAAGTCGGCGCTCGCCGACTACATGGTGGTGGCCTCTGGCCGCTCGAGCCGCCATGTCGCGGCCATTGCCGAACAATTGATGTCGGCAATGAAGGATCATGGCTATGGCAATGTCCGTGTCGAAGGATTGCAGGCAGCCGATTGGGTGCTGATCGATGCCGACGACGTGATCATTCACGTGTTTCGTCCGGAAGTGCGCACCTTCTACAATCTGGAAAAGATGTGGCAGACGCCGGATCTCGACCCCACGCGCCACTGAGCGCGGGAACATTGCGCATTTCGCTCGCCTGTATAGGGCACATGAAAACGGGCCCGGAGCGCGAATTGGCGGATCGCTATGCCGGGCGTCTGCAAAAGACTGCACCATCTGTCGGTCTCGAATTCTCCGGTATTCGCCAATCGGCCGAATCCCGTGCCCGTGACGCTGCGACCCGCAAGCGCGATGAAGCCAAGGCATTGCTGGCAGGCGCGGCAGAAACGGCCCGCACTCTTCTGTTCGACGAACGCGGCAAACCGCTGACCTCGCCCGAATTTGCCGAAATGATCGGGCGATGGCGCGATGAGGGCGCGCGCGAAATGGTCGCCGTGATTGGCGGCGCCGACGGGCTGGACGATGGCTTGCGCGAGAAAGCCGGCAGGATTGTCTCTTTCGGCGCAATGACCATTCCGCACCAATTGGTGCGCGTTTTGGCACTGGAGCAATTCTACCGCGCAGTCACCATTCTCTCAGGCCACCCCTATCACCGGGAGTGACACGTGCGAAGACTGGTGCAAACCGGCCCGATGCGGCTAGATGGGCGCATGAGACTGGCAACGCCAAGCTTGGTGATTCGCAGCGCTGTCGGCCTATGTGCCGCCGGCGCCGCAGCCATTTCCCTTACGTTTCCTGTCACGGCACAGGAACCGGCGACGGTTGCATCAAAAAGCCAGCAACGCAGCCAGAGCTCGGGCGAACTTGACGCGCTGTTGAAAGCCACAACCCTTTCGCAGGAGCGGATCGAGCAGCTCGACGCCGAAATTGCCGAATTGAAACGCGACGAGACGGCGGTGACGGCGGCGCTGATCCAATCCGGCAAGACCCAGCGCAAGCTGACCGAAGATATTGCGCGCATCGAGACGCGGCTTGAGGCCCAGCTTGAAGCCGAAAAGGCAATCCGCGCCTCGCTCAAGGAGCGCCGTGCCATATTGGCCGAAGTTCTGGGAGCCTTGCAGCGCATGGGCCTCAACCCGCCGCCGGCCATTCTGGTCAAGCCCGATGATGCGCTCTCATCGGTGCGCAGCGCCATTTTGCTCGGAGCGGTCGTGCCGCAGATGCGCGGCGAGACCGAGCGGCTCATTGCCGACCTTGATGCGCTCAAGCGCGTGTCCACCTCGATCACCAATGAGAGGGCATCGCTTTTGAAGGTGCTTCAGGTGCAGACCGAAGAGCGCCACCGGCTGGATGCGCTGGTCGCGGAAAAGCAGCGTCTGAGGGCCCAAACCGAGACCAGCCGCACCTTCGAAAAGAAGAATGCAGCAAATCTGGCCAACAAGGCGAAAACCCTGAAAGACCTGATCAGCGCGCTGGAAAAAGATATCGCCGCCGAGCAGAACGCGATGGAACGCAAGCGCCGCGAAGAGGAAAAGCGACTCGCTCTGGAGCGCCAGCAAGCGGAAACGCAGGTCGCAATGCTTTCGCCAGGGCTCAGCCTGTCGCAGCTGAAACGGTCGCTGATACTGCCCGTGTCCGGCAAAATTATCCGGCCCTTCGGCGCGCCGGACGGATTTGGCGGAAAAACCGCAGGCGTTGCCGTCGCCGCCGCGCCCAATTCGCTGGTTTCGACCCCGGTGGATGCAACTGTTTTGTATGCCGGCCCGTTTCGCTCTTATCACCAACTGTTGATATTGGACGCGGGCGACGCATATCATGTTGTTCTGGGCGGAATGGACAAGATCATGGTATCAACGGGCCAGTTTGTTCTGTCCGGAGAGCCGGTCGGGATCATGGCCACAAAAGCGCCGTCAAATTCGCCAGATAGTCCGGATGGACAAGCGGCCTTGACGGACGGCACGGAACTCTACATCGAATTCAGGAAAGACGGCGCACCAATTGATTCTGCGGCATGGTGGGCAGCCGAAACGGCAGGAAGGACAGGAAATGATACGTAAGGTTTCGCTGCTTGCGACCGGGGCGTTGATGGGGGCGACCGCCATCAGCCTGTTGCATGTCGTTCCCGGCATAAAGGCTGAGGCCGCCGGTTCGGACACCTACAAGCAATTGTCGATCTTCGGCGACATTTTCGAGCGTGTGCGCGGCCAATATGTGACCGTGCCCGACGAGAAAGAGCTGGTGAAAAACGCCATCAACGGCATGCTCACGGCGCTCGACCCGCACTCCTCCTATCTCGACGAGGACGGCGCCAAGGACATGCAGGTGCAAACCAAGGGCACTTTTGGCGGCCTTGGCATCGAAGTGACCATGGAAAACGAGCTGGTCAAGGTCATCACCCCGATCGACGACACGCCGGCCGCCAAGGCCGGCATCCGCTCGGGCGACCTGATTGCCAAGATCGACGGCGATGAAGTGCGCGGCCTGACACTTGAAGAAGCGGTCGACAAAATGCGCGGCGAGGTCAACGAGCCGATCAAACTGACGATCCTGCGCGAAGGCGCTGACAAGCCGATGGATTTCACCATCGTGCGCGACATCATCAAGGTGAAGGCAGTCAAATTCCGGGTTGAAAACGATGTCGGCTACATGAAGATCACTTCATTCACCGAACAGACGTTCGGCGATCTGGATGACGCGATCAAGAAGATTGAAGCCGAAGTTCCGGCAGACAAGCTCAAGGGATTCATCCTTGATCTGCGCAACAACCCGGGCGGCCTGCTGGATCAGGCAGTGTCGGTCTCCGACACATTCCTCGACAAGGGCGAAGTTGTCTCCACCCGCGGCCGCGATCCGCAGAACATCCGCCGCTATGATTCGGAAAAGGGCGACTCCATCGAGGGCAAGCCGTTGATCGTCATGGTCAATGGCGGTTCGGCCAGCGCCTCCGAGATTGTTGCCGGCGCGCTGCAGGACCACAAGCGTGCGACCGTGCTTGGCACCAAGTCGTTCGGCAAAGGCTCGGTCCAGACGATCATTCCGCTTGGGCAAACCGGCGGGGCGCTGCGGCTGACCACGGCGCTCTATTATACGCCTGCCGGAAAATCCATTCAGGGCAAGGGCATCGTCCCGGACATTTTGTCTGAACAGCCGCTGCCGGAAGAACTGAAAAACGTCGACACCAAAGCGGCGGAATCAGAGCTGAAGGGCCACATCAAGGGCAAACTTGAGGATGACGAAGGCTCGGGCTCAAATGCCTATGTGCCGCCGGATCCGAAAGACGATGTGCAGCTTGCTGCGGCGCTGAAATTGCTGCGCGGCGAAGAGAAGAACCCGGCATTCCCGGCTGACCCGTCCAAGGGCCTGCCAAACTGATGACGGCACGATGATGCGCATGACGCGCACAGGACACAGGGTCAAAACCAGGGGATTTGCGTGAGCAATCACCTGGAAAGGCCGCTAGGCCTCGACCGCGGCAAGAAACGGCAAGGCGGCGCCCTGTCAAAAGGCAAGTTTTTTGCCGGGCTTTCGTCAATTCTGGTGCTGGGCGCGGCAGGCTGGTTTGCGTTTGACCGCATGCCGTTTCAAATCACCAAAGCGCCGGTAAAACCTGTTGCCGCAGCGCCCGCCGAGCCTGTCCCGGAACAAAAGCCGGTCGTGACGGAGACTGCTTCGGTGGCGGAACCTGGGGACGAGGCGATCTCGCCGCCGCTTCCCGCTGGCGGCGCCAAGATCATCCGCGTCAATCCCGACAATGCCGCAACGCCAGGGGTGACGGTGCGTGATCCGGGCAAAGTGATCCAGGAAGCGCGGGTGGCGCATATTCCAGAGCCTGACCTGATCGAACAAGGCGCCGCCGGCCAGTTGCCCAAGCGCGCGGCGGACGGGCGCAGACCGTTTGACGTCTATCAGCGGTCATGGTCGGGAACACGCGGCGCGCGCGTTGCCATTGTGATCGGCGGCATGGGCGTCTCGCAAACCTCGACGCAAGCGGCAATTGACACTTTGCCGCCGGAGATAACGCTGGCGTTTGCCCCGCAAGGCAATTCCCTGTCGCGATGGGCGCAGGCCGCGCGCAAGAAGGGTCACGAAATCCTGTTGCAGGTGCCGATGGAGCCGTTCGACTATCCGCGCGTTGATCCCGGCCGCGGAACCTTGATCGTCGAGGCCGCGCCGGAAGCCAATCTGAAAGTCCTGCAGGATTCCATGGGCCGGCTCACCAACTACGTCGGGGTCGTCAATTATCTCGGCGCGCGGTTTACCGCCGAGGAGGCCGCGCTTGATCCTGTCATGCAGGAGTTGGGTAAGCGTGGGCTTATGTATCTTGACGACGGAACCTCAGCGCGCAGCCAGGCCGACAGTCTCTCGCAGCGCGGCGGCGCGCCGTTCGCAGCTTCAGACTTGACGATCGATGGCGTTCAGGACAAGGCCGACATCCTGAAAAGCCTCGACCAACTGGAAGCAACAGCGCGCGCCAAAGGGTCTGCAATTGCCATGGGCACCGGCTTTGACGTGACGGTGGAAGCTGTCACTGAATGGGCCAAGGGCGCTAAAAAACGCGGCATCGAGATTGTCGGCGTCGCTTCGCTCGCGCGCGATACGGGGCAGTGAGATGACAAAGCCCGACAGGCGCATCGTCCCGGCTGATTGCCTGCCCTACCGGCCTTGCGTCGGCGTCATGGTTCTGAACCAAGATGGGCTGGTCTGGGCAGGGCACCGTATACCCGTCGCTGACGGGGAATTGGAAGACAATGATCACCTGTGGCAAATGCCGCAGGGCGGCATCGACCATGGCGAGACTGCGCTGGAAGCCGCGACACGCGAACTCTACGAGGAAACCGGTATCAAATCCGCCTCGCTGATTGGCGAAGCACCGGACTGGATCCACTATGATCTGCCAGCGCACCTCATCGGCATTGCGCTGAAAGGCAAGTTTCGCGGCCAAACGCAAAAATGGTTTGCCTTCCGCTTTGACGGCCATGAAAGCGAAATCGC
This sequence comes from Rhizobiaceae bacterium, assembly GCA_049696015.1. Classification (GTDB taxonomy): domain Bacteria; phylum Pseudomonadota; class Alphaproteobacteria; order Rhizobiales; family Rhizobiaceae; genus JANMEX01. The sequence goes on from JBAVTG010000010.1 coordinate 6,801, forward strand.
CATCAACCCGCCGCCCGGCGGCCATACGCCAGAATTCGATGCGTGGGAATGGAAGCAGATGATTACGCTTCCTGAGCTCATCGTCCCTTTCAAACGCAAGGTTTACGAGCAGGTTGTCGCAGCGTTCACGCATCTGGATGGCGTAAAGGCTTAAAGCCCATTGGGCTTTCGGTGTCATTGCCGACATGTGCAACGTAGTCGCTGTAGAGAGGAACGCCAGTGCACTTTGGATTCGGCGGTTAGCCTGTCGTCGTCTCAAGGCCTTCGGCAACGGCTGCGCCGCGAAGCGTCATGTCCCTCGTTGCAAGTGTCGCAGCTTTGTCCAAGGCCAAGGCAAGATAGGTCGCGTCATATGCAGTTAGCGAGTGCTTGACTGCAAGCTTGAGGACAATGTCAGCCCCGAGTTCGGCGGCGACCTGCAATGACACGCTTCCAAGTGCATCCATTTGGGCAACAGCAAACGCAAGGTCAATCCTGCTGCGGCGTACAGCCATGTTCATCAGGTCGCATACCTCAGTCCGGAAAATCGCAGGCACGAAAGCTGTAGTTTCGGCCATCATTTTCATGAGTTCCAGTGGCGCTTGTTCGTCAGGCAGAAGCCAGCCAGCCGCGACAGATGCGTCCAGGACAACCGGCTTCAGCACTATCGGCGGCCCTCGTCACGCCATTGGAGAATTTCTTCAAGCGTCACTGGTTTTGCCTTCGCGCGAACTTCGAGAATTCTGGCAATCGCTTCTTTCACCGTGTCCTTATTGCGGATCGCCACCAATTTGACGATAGGCTGGTCTCCGCGTGAAATGACGACCTCTTCGCCGGCCTCGGCTGCGACCAGAAGCTCGGACAGATGGGTCTTTGCATGCCCGACTTTCACATTGATGGTCATTAGCGCTTCCTTGGGCTTGGAGCCTTAACATATGTCCGCCCCCTGACTTGGTCAAGCAGTTGGCCAAGCAGACCAGAGACCATAAAAAACGGCGCCGAAGCGCCGTTGGGTTGTTGTCAGATGAATGTAAAGCCTCAGTGGCCTAACGCGGCCTTCAGTTCCTTGAGCTGATTGAGCTTGAGCTTGGCCGCTTCCTTCTTGCCGTCGGAGCGGGCGTCTGCCACGTCATCTTCGGCATCCTTGATCTGCGCGGCGATGGCATCGGCGTTCAACTCTTCCACCGGCATGGCCTGTTCGGCCAGAAGGGTGAAGGTGGAACCGGCGACATCGGCAAAGCCGCCGCGCACGAAGATCTTCTTGGTGCCGCCGGACGCCAGCGTCGCCTCGACCACGCCGGGCTGCAATGTCGACATCAGCGGCGCATGGTTGGCCATGACCGTGAAATAGCCGTCGGATCCGGGAACGACCACAGCCGTCACCTGCTCTGAAAAGAGCAGGCGTTCCGGCGAGACCAGTTCGAAGTTGAAGGCGTCAGCCATGGTTCATTCCAATCCCGGCAATCAGGCCGCAGCAGCGAGCTTCTGCGCCTTTTCAACGGCCTGCTCGATCGTGCCGACCATGTAGAAGGCCACTTCCGGCAGATGATCATAGTCGCCGTTGCAAAGACCTTTGAAGCCCTTGATCGTGTCTTCAAGTGGAACCTGCACGCCGGGCGAACCGGTGAACACTTCGGCCACGTCAAACGGCTGCGACAGGAAGCGCTCGATCTTGCGGGCGCGCGCCACGGTCAGCTTGTCCTCTTCGGACAATTCATCCATGCCAAGGATGGCGATGATGTCCTGAAGCGACTTGTAGCGCTGCAGGATCGACTGAACCTGACGGGCAACGCCGTAATGCTCTTCGCCGACAATCATTGGATCGAGCATCCGCGAGGTCGATTCCAGCGGGTCCACCGCCGGGTAAATGCCCTTTTCCGCAATCGAGCGCGACAGTGTGGTGGTCGCGTCCAGATGGGCGAAGGAGGTTGCCGGCGCCGGATCAGTCAAATCGTCGGCGGGCACGTAAATGGCCTGCACGGAGGTGATCGAACCGGTCTGCGTTGTGGTGATGCGTTCCTGCATCTGACCCATGTCGGTTGCCAGCGTCGGCTGGTAACCCACGGCGGACGGGATGCGGCCAAGCAGAGCCGAAAGCTCGGAACCGGCCTGCGTGAAGCGGAAAATATTGTCGACGAAGAAAAGCACGTCCTGGCCCTGGTTGCGGAAATGCTCGGCAACCGTCAGGCCAGACAGCGCAACGCGGGCGCGCGCGCCGGGCGGCTCGTTCATCTGGCCGAACACGAGCGCAGCCTTGGAGCCTTCGCCGCCGCCCTTCTTGTTGACGCCGGACTCGATGAATTCGTGATAAAGATCATTGCCCTCGCGGGTGCGCTCGCCAACGCCGGCGAACACCGAATAGCCGCCGTGGGTTTTCGCAACGTTGTTGATGAGTTCCTGAATGAGAACGGTCTTGCCAACGCCGGCGCCGCCAAACAGGCCGATCTTGCCGCCCTTGGCGTATGGCGCGAGCAGATCAACCACTTTGATGCCGGTGATCAGCACCTGCGCTTCGGTGGACTGCTCGGCAAATGTCGGCGCTTCCTGATGGATGGCGCGGCGTGCCGTCGTCTTGATCGGGCCGGCTTCGTCAATCGGCTCGCCGATGACGTTCATGATGCGGCCGAGCGTTTCAACGCCAACCGGCACCATGATGGGCGATCCGGTATCGACAACTTCCTGGCCGCGCACCAGACCTTCGGACGAGTCCATCGCGATGGTGCGCACTGTGCCTTCACCCAGATGCTGGGCAACTTCCAGGACAAGGCGATTGCCGATGTTGATGGTTTCGAGCGCGTCGAGAATCTTCGGCAGATGGCCGTCGAACTGAACGTCGATAACCGCGCCGATGACCTGAACGATCTTGCCAACCGGACCCTTGCCAAGCTTGGCATTTCCGGCTGGCGCCTTGATCAGCGACTTTGTCGACGCGGCGGCTGCCACTTTGGCAGGCGCAGCCGCTTTTGCCGGAGCCGCTGCTTTCACAGCCGCCGCCTTGGTTGCCGCAGGCTTTGCTGCGGATTTGGCCGGCGCGGCTTTAACCGCTGCCTTGGCTGTCTTTGGAGTGGGTGCTTTTGCCATCGTCCTGTCCTGTTCAACAGTGTCTTTTAGAGCGCTTCCGCGCCCGAAATGATTTCAATCAGTTCTTTGGTGATCTGGGCCTGACGCTGGCGGTTGTACGACAGTGTCAGCTTGTTGATCATGTCGCCGGCATTGCGCGTTGCATTGTCCATTGCGGACATGCGCGCGCCCTGTTCGGAAGCCGCGTTCTCAAGCAGAGCGCGGAAAATCTGCACCGCGATGTTGCGCGGAATGAGATCAGCCAGGATCGCACCGGCATCCGGCTCGTATTCATAGGCCGATTCCGACGCGGCAATGCTCGTGTCGGGCTTGGACGGAATGATCTGCAGTGCCGTCGGGATCTGCGAGATCACCGACTTGAATTCGGAGTAGAACAGCGTGCACACATCAAACGCATTGTCTTCGAACAGGCTGGTCACCTTGTGGGCGATGCCGTCGGCGTTGATGAAGCCGAGCTGCTTGAAGCCGCGGAGATCGACATGATCAATGATCAGCGCGGCAAACTCGCGGCGCAGAATGTCCGCGCCCTTTTTGCCGACTGTCACGATCTTGACTGTCTTGCCCTGGCTTTGCAGCACGCGGGCATGCTCGCGCGCCAGACGGGCGATCTGCGAATTGAAGCCGCCGCAAAGGCCGCGCTCGGCGGTGCAGACCAGCAGAAGATGCGTATCGTCCTTGCCGGTGCCGGACATCAGCCGCGGCGCGTCATCACCGCCGACATTGGCGGCAATGTTGGCCAGAACCGCGCCCATGCGTGTCGAATAGGGACGGGCTGCTTCCGCAGCTTCCTGCGCGCGGCGCAGCTTCGCCGCGGCGACCATCTGCATCGCCTTGGTGATTTTCTGCGTCGCCTTGACCGAGGCGATACGGGTGCGAAGGTCCTTCAGTGAGGCCATGGGTGCTTGATCCTAAAGCCTCACGCGAAGTTCTTGGCGAACGTGTCGACGGCGTCTTTCAGCTTGCCACGCGTATCATCCGAGAGCTGCTTTTCGGTGCGGATCGTATCGAGGATCGGCTTGCCGTCCGAGCGCATGTAGGCAAGCAGCCCCTGCTCAAACTTGCCAACCTGATTGACCGCGATCTTGTCGAGATAGCCGTTCACGCCGGCATAGATCACGGCAACCTGCTCTTCCACCTTCAGCGGCGAGAACTGCGCCTGCTTCAAAAGCTCGGTCAAACGCGCACCGCGATTGAGCATGCGCTGCGTTGCAGCATCAAGATCGGAGCCGAACTGCGCGAACGCGGCCATTTCACGATACTGGGCAAGCTCGCCCTTGATGGAACCGGCAACCTGTTTCATCGCCTTGATCTGCGCGGACGAGCCGACGCGGGACACCGACAGACCAACGTTCACGGCCGGACGGATGCCCTGATAGAACAGGTTGGTTTCAAGGAAGATCTGGCCATCGGTGATCGAGATCACGTTGGTCGGAATGTAGGCGGACACGTCGTTCGCCTGCGTTTCAATGATCGGCAGCGCAGTCAGCGAACCGGCGCCATTGTCGTCATTGAGCTTGGCAGCGCGCTCGAGAAGGCGGGAATGCAGATAGAAAACGTCGCCGGGGTAGGCTTCACGGCCGGGCGGGCGGCGCAGCAGGAGCGACATCTGGCGATAAGCCACTGCCTGTTTGGACAGATCGTCATAGGCGATCAGCGCATGCATGCCGTTGTCGCGGAAATATTCGCCCATCGCGCAGCCGGCGAACGGCGCCAGGAACTGCAGCGGCGCAGCATCGGATGCGGTCGCAGCGACGATGATCGAGTAGGGCAATGCGCCGCGCTCTTCGAGCACCTTGACGAACTGGGCAACCGTCGAGCGCTTCTGGCCGATGGCGACATAGACGCAGTAGAGTTTTTCCTTGTCCGGGCCATTATCGTGAACGGCCTTCTGGTTGAGGAACGCGTCCAGAATGACGGCGGTCTTGCCGGTCTGGCGGTCGCCGATGACCAGTTCGCGCTGGCCGCGGCCAACCGGGATGAGCGCATCAATCGCCTTGAGGCCGGTGGACATCGGCTCATGCACCGACTTGCGCGGGATGATGCCCGGCGCCTTCACGTCAACGCGCGACCGGAGTTTCGACTTGATCG
>JBAVTG010000011.1:0-2788 GCA_049696015.1 Rhizobiaceae bacterium
GCACCGGCGGGTCCATTCTTTGGATTAACGCCACGACGCAACCAGTCCGGCGAAATGGACTGGCAAGGCTGGATATCCAAGCGAGGAGATGGAATGACGAGAACGCTGCTTTATGAAGCGGCGCATACAATGCTCTCACGCGTGCGCAAACCCAATCGCCTTAAAAACTGGGCGGAGGCCATAGCGGCAAAGAGCGGGTTCAAACGAGCCCGCGTCGCGCTTGCACGAAAGCTTGCAGTCACCATGATCGCCATGTGGCGCGACGAAAAGAATTTTGAACCCGAAGTTCGATCGACAGCTTCCCGGACAATACACAACCGGGTAGCACTGAGTGACCTCGCCGATCCTGAAGTGATCATTCAATCACGCGATTCACCTTGAGGCCTCAAACGTTCGGGCGCCATGCTGCGGCAAAGACCGCGTAAAGAACCCACCGGATGTTCAAACACTCAAATGGGGTTGACTGATTAAAGAACGGAATCGTTTTCTGACCCTCTTTCCGCTTTACGACCAAGATTCATCTGATCACCAATGGGCACGGCATGCCGGTGCGCGCCGAAATCACCGGCGGAGAAGTCTCTGATTGCTAGGGTTACGACCTGCTTGCCGATGCGGACTTGCCGCCAAGCAAACTCACCATCGCCGACCGGGGCTATGACAGCGGCCACATCCGCAACGACCTGAAACAACGGGGCGGAACGCCGGTCATACCCGGCAAGAAGAACCGAAAGCAGCCCATCGAGGTCGACCGCTTCGTCTACGCCCTGCGCAACCGCATCGAGCGATGCATCAACAAGCTCAAATGCGCCCGCCGTCTGGCAACCCGATATGACAAAACCGCAGCAAGCTATCTCGCAATCATCCAGATCGTCTCTGCAAGGCTCTGGGTCCGGAGTTTGTCATCATGACCTAGTGGATAGAATCTAACGTTTGGTGCCCTCTTTTGACAGCGGCGATGATTTTGTTTGGGTCTGCGGTCCAAGTGAAGGGTTTTGGCTTGTCGTTATGCTCGGTGACGAAGCGGTTGATGGCGGCCTGGAGATCGGCGACGGAGTGGAAGACGCCTCGCTTCAAGCGGCGCTTGGCGAGTTTGGCGAAGAAGCCCTCGACCGCATTGAGCCAAGAGCAAGAGGTCGGCGTGAAGTGGAAGGTGAAGCGGGGATGGCGGTCGAGCCAGGCGCGGACCTTGGCATGTTTGTGAGCGGCATAGTTGTCGAGGATCACATGCACCGCCTTATCGGCTGGCACGCTGGCATTGATGGTGTTGAGGAAGCGGATGAACTCCTGATGCCGGTGTTGCTGCATATTCCGCCCGATCACGGTTCCGTCGAGAATGTTGAGGGCCGCAAACAGCGTGGTCGTGCCATTGCGCTTGTAATCATGGGTCATGGTGCCGAGCCGGCCTTTCTTCAGCGGCAGCCCCGGCTGGGTGCGGTCAAGCGCCTGGATCTGGCTCTTCTCGTCGAACGACAGCACGATGGCGTGCGCGGGCGGATCGACGTACAGCCCAACCACATCATGGAGTTTGTCGGCGAACTTGGGGTCGTTAGACAGCTTGAACTGCCGGTAGCGATGCGGTTGCAGACCGTGCGCCTTCCAGATGCGGCGCACCGCGCTGGCGCTGATCCCGCTGGCGCAGGCCATCATGTCTGCCGTCCAGTGCGTCGTCTCACCCGGTGCATCGGTCAGCGTCAGGGCCACCACCCGCTCGGCCACATCGGGCGCAAGCGGGGCAATCCGCGAAGGCCGGGTCTTGTCGCGCAGCAGTCCATCGACACCTTCGGACATGAAGCGTTCCTGCCAGCGCCATACGCAGGTCTTCGACTTGCCCGTCTGCCGCATCACCGCAGCCGTGCCGACCCCATCGGCGGACAGCAAAATAATCAAGGCGCGCCACGCATGCTTCTGGGCGGCATTGCGATCCTTGGCCACTCGCTCAAGGCGAAGGCGGTCAGGCGGCGAAACTTCAAACATGATCCCGGTGCGCATGGCACTCAATCGCACAGCCCAAACGCAAAGGGAATCCCAAAAGGACTCTTGTGTCAGGCGTTATCCACTAGATTACGCGGCAATCGGTGCGAAATGCTCTGACAACGGACACCAAAGCATAGTTGCAAGCCTGACTAGCTTTAGGGATGACGGCGGGGTGCGGGTGCTGATCAAAGGCCGTTGGCCTTGGCGATGAAATCCGACAAGTGCGGCACATAATCTTCCGCGCCGTTACCGCCCGTAGCCATCGCAAACGCAAAGGAGTTTTTGACGGCACTGGCCATCGGGGTAGCCACCGTTGCGGAATTTGCCATCGATTCCACATAACGCATGTCCTTGTATGCATTGCCCAAAGTGAACCTGTGCGCCTCGCGGTTGCCTTCCAGCGCATAGCCCATGAAGGTCTGATAGAAACCGCAATCCATCCGGCCGCCGCGAATGACCTTATCGAATTCAGCAACGGGAATACCAACTTTGCGCGACAGCGCCAGCGCCTCCGAATACAACGCGGCATAGCCCAGAGACAGGAAGTTGTTCAGTAGCTTCATTTTGTGGCCATCGCCCACCGAGCCGATATGCACGATCTTGGCCGCCCAGGTGGCAATGATCGGCTGCACCCGGGCAAAGGCGGCGTCGCTGGCCCCCACCATTCAATCAAGGGTTCCGGCCCAAGCCTCTTTCGGGGTGCGCGACAATGGCGCGTCCACAAAATCGACGCCGATGCTGGCCAGTTCTGCTGCCAATGCCAGACTCACAGTCGGGTCAGAGGTCGAGCAATCCACAATCACCGTGCCCTTGG
>JBAVTG010000012.1:0-4759 GCA_049696015.1 Rhizobiaceae bacterium
CCAAATGTCACCCCGAATGATCCGGCCAGAAGCACAACGACTGCCAGCTTGTTCTGCGCATGGTCAAAGCGGTCGCCAAAGCCACCGATGTTGAACCCGACAAGTCCTGCCGCGATCAGCCAGCCAATGACCACGCCGATCAGCGAATTGGCAATGATGAAGCGGATCAGTCTGGGCAGGGCGCGCCAGCGGCTGACGAGTGATTTCATGGCCCGCAGAAGACCGGCAGGGCGCGACAAGGTCAAGCACAAACGAAACGGCGCGGGTGTGACCCCGCGCCGCATAAACCGTATTTGAATAACGATCAGCCGCCGTAGACGTTGAAGTCGAAGTATTTCTTGGCGATTTCGTCATATTTGCCGCTGGCGCGGATGGCGTCGATAGCGGCGTTCAGCTTGTCGCGCAGTTCGGTTTCGCCTTTGCGCACTGCAATGCCTGCGCCTTCGCCATGGATCTTCGGATCCGGGGTGATGGTGCCGAGGATTTTGCAGCAAGCGCCTTCTGGCGAAGCCACCCAGCCCTTGAGCACCATGACATCGTCATTGACCGCGTCAATACGACCGTTGGCAAGGTCCAGCTTGTACTCCTCGGCCGTCGGATACGACTTGACGGTCGAGTCCTTGTAGGTGGCTTCGGCATAGTTCTGGTGGATGGTCGAACCCTGCGCGCCAATGGTCTTGCCGGCGAGCGCTGCTGGCGACACGTCGGCAATGGTCGAATCCTTGGCGACGGCAATAGCTGGCGGGGTGTTGTAGTATTTGTTGGTGAAGTCGACCTTTTCCTTGCGCTCGGCGGTAATCGACATGGAGGCGATGATGGCGTCAAACTTCTTGGCCTGAAGCGCCGGAATGATGCCGTCCCAATCCTGGGTGACGATTTCGCACTCGACCTTCATCTCCGCACACAGCGCATTGGCAATATCAATGTCGAAGCCTTCGACCTTGCCGTCTGCCGTGACATTGTTGAATGGGGGATAGGCACCCTCCGTGCCGATGATCAGCTTGTCGGCAGCCACCGCGCCGGAAACGCCAATGGCGAGCACAGCGGCCGACAGGGCGAGAGTCACACGTCTTGAAATTTTCATTTTGACCTCTTTGTTTCGGGCTTATCTGTCGCCTTGCGCCAGTGCCCATTTGCAGATCACGGCGCTCCTCTGCCGCGTCTTGAGTTCAATCCAATCAGTTTTCACATGAAAAGCAATTGGCAAATCGGCAAAATCGCTGGCAAATTGGCGCAACCGGCACATGCCGTAGGGTTACTTATGCAGTGGATAGCGCTGCATGACGAAGCGGGTTACAGCCTCCACATCATCCAGATCGAAGGCGGGCAGGGCGGCTTTTGGCTGGTTTATGTCGCTCACCAACGCGATGATTGAGGGATCATGATCTGAAATCGGCGTGGTTTCGCGCGCGCCAGCCCGGCGCACTTCGATTTTGTCGTGGCCCTCGCGCTTGTAGCCCTCGATGATCACCAGATCGCAGGGCGCTAGCCTTGCCAGAACCTCGTTCAGCGGCGGCTCGTCTTCGTTCTCCAGTTCATGGATCAGCGCCCAGCGCTTTGATGAGACAATGGCGACTTCCGACGCGCCAGCCTTGCGGTGGCGATAGGAATCGCGGCCTTCGTGGTCGATGTCAAAGGCATGATGGGCGTGCTTGATGGTGGCAATGCGATAGCCGTGCGCAACCAGGTTTGACACCAGTTTTTCGGTGAGAGTCGTCTTGCCCGAGTTCTTCCAGCCGGTGATGCCGAGGATGCGATGGTGTGTGTCAGGCATGAACCAATCGGGCTTCAGCGGTTTCCAGATCCTGCGGCGTGTTGATGTTGAAGAACGGCTCGTCGCTGTCGAAATCGACAAACACATGCGGCTGGGTTTCGATGTAGGCGATGGCCTTGCGCGGCCCGCCGGAGAGAAGATTGAGCCGCAGCAGGCCGGTTTCGTTGACCGGCCAGAGCGAGAAGACCGGGTGCACGTTGCCATCCGCCCGCGCAACAACAATGGCATCGCCATCGGCGGCGGCGGCAAGGCGGCTGACCAGGTCACTCGGGAAAAACGGCGCATCGACAGGGACGAAGGCGACATGGTCTGGTTTCGGATTGAGCCCGGCCGCCCATTCCAAGCCTGCCAGAATGCCTGCCAGAGGCCCTGCATGGCCACCTATCGGATCAGCAATGAGAGGAGTGCCAACGGGCAGCGCATGCGGTGCATTGGCGTTGACTGCCAGGACAGAAACTTGCGGTGCCAGACCTGCAATCGCCAGGTCAAGCAGCGTCTTGCCGCCCAGTGCGATTTTGGCCTTGTCCTTGCCCATGCGGCTCGATTTGCCGCCCGCCAAAACGACGCCTGCAATTGTCTTCATGGCCGGATCTCCTGTGTTGCACCAGTTTTGGCACGGATGCGCTCGCGATGGAACGTATATACGCCACTGGCAACGACGATTGTTGCGCCGATGATCATCCAAAAGTCCGGCACATCGCCAAACACCAGAAATCCCAGTGCCAACGCCCACAAAAGGCTGGTATAGCGGAACGGCGCAATGAAGCCGACTTCACCTGTCCGCATGGATTTGATCACATACAGATATCCGAACAGGATGAAAAAGGCGGCTGCGGCGAGCCAAGCAACCATTTTGAGGCTCAACGGCGCCCAGCCGCCAAACGGGACGATCAGCGCCAGGCCGGTGATGGTAATTAATGTGGATGTTGAAAGTGAAATAAAGGCGGAGGGAATTTCGGCCGGGGCCGATTTGGTGAAAATATCACGACCGGCGGCAAAGAAGACACAGGCGAGGATCATCAGCGACCAGCCGTTAAAGCCTTCTGCGCCGGGGCGAACGATGATCATGACGCCAATGAACCCGGCGATGATTGCCGCCCAGCGCCGCCAGCCAACCGGCTCGCCCAGAACCAACGCAGCGGCCATGGTCACCGCCAGCGGCAAAGCCTGCAGAATGGCTGATGCGTTGCCGATCGGCATGTGGGCAAGGCCGGTCAGAAAGGTGACGGTCGCCAGCATTTCGCCGATGGACCTGCCCAGCACCGCCCGATTGAGCAGCAAGCGCGGCGGGCGCAAGTCCCCGGTTTTCCAACAGAGCAAAAAGATCATCACCGAGGCCATGAAGCCGCGCACGAACATGATCTGACCGGCGTTCAATTCCGCCGACGCCAGTTTCACAAACGTGTCGTTGATGGTGAAGCCCGCCATGGAAATGGCCATGAACAGGGCGCCGCGCAAATTGGATGATAGGGCCAAGGGGTGATGCCTGTGAAGATTCGGGTGATCAGTAGCCGGTTTCGGCGAGGCGGGCGAGTGCGAATGCGACAAGCTTGATCGCCGGCTACGGACGGCAGCTGGCAATGGCCGGCGCCTTGCGGATCAGGCTGGCATCGGTCAGCGCTGCGACCATGAAGAGCGCAAAATCTGTGCGGCGGGTGCGGTTGTGCGCCAATTCCGGATCGCCGACATGTTCTGACCAGAGCGGAAGCCCTTCGCTCGCCCCCTCTTCCAGATCGCTGCCACGCACCACAGTCCAGTCGCGGTTTGAGGCAAAGATAAGCGCGCAGGCGCGGACCTGATCATCAATGTCGGCAATGCGCAGCAGCCGGGCGATCGGGCGGAAGAGGGCCAATTGAAGGCGCAAGCTGCGCGAATAGCGGTCTTTGCCGTCCATCGAGATATGCCAGCCGCAGGAAAACACCAGCCGCGCGCCGGGCTCGGCCAGATCAAGCACGGCCCCGGCGGTATGGGTTGCATAGCCGCTGATGCCCCAAGGCACCAGAACCGTCAACACGCCGTCGCAGCCGGCGACTGCGGCAGCGATCACTTCGCGGTCATCGGTGCGGCCCGGAAACAGAGTGATCCTGTCGGCAACATTGGCCAGTTTGCCGACACTTTGCGGGCGGCAGACGCCATGCACCTGATAGCCGCGCTCCAGCGCATGGCGCAGCATGTAACGTCCGAGCTTGCCTGAAATGCCGATAATGCAGACCTTTTTCATGGCTTCGTCTCCAACGCAGACCTCAGCCTGCGGCGCATGGCCAGATTACAGCTTCAAGGCCCGATCAGACTATCCGCAATCCGCCCGGCCAGCGTGTCGTAGTGCTTTGCCTGCGCCGCCGGATAGCGCAGTTCCATGGTATGGATTACGCCTTGCGAGCCGAATTCGGCGCGGTGATAAACGATCATGTTGCCGATAAGGCCGGACACCACCATCCAGCGCGCGCTGACCGAACGGTATGTGACCTTCTCCATGTCCTGGCTGATGAAATCGGCAAGTGTATCGGGTGTGTAATCGAGCACATTGTTTTGGCCCCAGACAGCCAGTTCTGCGCCATCCGGCGCCCGCCAGCGGGCACCATCGCCATTTTCGGGCGGCGGATCCTGAGTGGTAAAGATCGCGTCAGGAAACGTAATGGTCGTACCGAAGCGCGGGTTGACGTAGGTGCGGTTGGCGGCGAGTGCTTGAAATGAGCCGAAAAGCACGCTCACGAGTACAAGGCCAGCCATCAGCTGCTTTGCGAATGCCGCCCGGAATAGGACCTTGGGGCTTTTGGAACTTACTTTGCCTGTCTGCATGAAACTGGTTTTCGTTCAGAGCGACATCCAATGCAACACAAAAGCCGACAGCGGAAAATAAACCGCTTCGGAAATTATCCCGGCAATCGCTTCGCTCCACGGGTAATCAGGCCCGATAGCCTGTCCCACTTCGCCGAATGCGAACATGACCCACCAAATGAAGGCATAAAGCAGCCAATTCGCGCC
>JBAVTG010000013.1:0-7178 GCA_049696015.1 Rhizobiaceae bacterium
CTGCAAAGCGGGCGAAGTCATAAAACAACGTGTAGCCAAGCCGTCCGCCCAGCACGACGCCGAGCGCCGCCCAGGTGACAAAATCATCAAGATCAACCGGTGTGATTGGCGCCCTGCCGCCGCTCCACAGCGCCGTGTTTGTCACAAGCCGTTTGCAATACCACCAGGCAAACAGGATGCCGGCGACATAGCCGATGCCGTACCAGTGAATGGCAAGCGGTCCGATCTGCCAGGCGACCGGATCAATGGCCGGAAAGGGCAGGGCGGCGAGGGACAGTGCGGCTGATGTCATGAGGATTCTGGTTTCCCGTAATAGAGCCTGTGCGGCAACACATCAGCTTGCTTTCGCGATCCCGCGTTCCTAAGTCAAGCAGACACAAGGAGAGTTGCCATGTCTACCGGCCCAAACCGCATCCTCGATGAATTTGCCAAACTGATGACCGATGCCGCAGGCGCAGCCCAAGGGGTGCGCAAGGAGGTCGAAGGCGCTTTCCGCGCTCAGGGCGAAAAGCTGTTGAATTCGATGGATCTGGTCAAGCGCGAAGAGTTTGATGCCATTGCCGATATGGCGCGGCTGGCGCGCGAGGAAAACACGTCCCTCAAGCAGGCGATTGCCGCCTTGGAAGCCCGCGTTGCGGCATTTGAAGGTGGCAAACCTGCTGCCAAAGCTCCCGCGAAAGCGCCCAAACAAAAGTAATCCACAGGCTGAGCCGGATGGGCCAAAAGCCAAATTGCAGAGTCTTTTGAATCACTTGCCTTGTGGATTGTCTTGCGGCGAGATTTTCTATCCACACCGGATTTGCTTTGACGCCAGATTTCTGTGGCGCGGGCATTCTTGATCAATAGACTGAAATCATTGAATGATTCGGAACGGTTTGTTTCGGATGATTTGACTGCGTTTCAGGCAGGCTTCGGGTCGGGCGTTTTCCGCCAGGTTTGCCGGGTTTCCTCGTAAGGCGTTTCAACACCGAGACTGGGCATATCGCCTGTCCTGCGGATACGGATATTTTTTGATATGAGACTGGCCGAAGCTGGACCTTTGCGTGAAGCCCATCCGCTGGATGTGATCGAGACTGTTGCCGCGCAGCATGAGTGGTCGTTCGAGCGCGCGGGCGACGACGAGATCGCCATTTCCGTCAGCGGGCGGCTGTCGGCCTACACGGTTTCCTACTCCTGGATGGAAGATTGCGAAGCGCTGCATCTTGCCTGCGCCTTTGATATGAAGGTGGCGCGTGGCCGCTCGGCGGAGGTTGCCAAGCTTGTGGCTCTGATCAACGAGCAGCTGCTCATGGGGCATTTTGATTTCTGGCACCGGGAAAATGTCATCATGTTCCGCCAGACCTTGGTGCTGTCCGGCGGGCTTGATCCGACCGAGCGGCAGGTGGAAGCTCTGTTCGACAGCGCGGTGGAAGCCTGCGACACCTATTTCGCCGCCTTCCAGTTTGTCGTCTGGTCCGGTTTGACCGGGCGCGAGGCAATTGAAACCGTGCTGTTCGAAACCGTCGGAAACGCCTGACATCATGGGCGCGAGCGACGAGCCTGTGCGGGCGCAAATTACTTTCGCTGACTTTGACAAGGTTGATATCCGCGTCGGAACGATTGTCGAAGCCGCACCGTTTCCCGAGGCCCGCAAGCCCGCCATCAAGCTGCGTATCGATTTTGGCGTGGGTATAGGGATCAAGCGCTCATCCGCGCAGATCACCAAATATTATGCGCCCGAGACGCTGGTCGGCCGGCAGGTGATGGCCGTGGTCAATTTTCCGCCGCGCCAGATCGGTCCGGTCCTGTCCGAAGTTCTGACACTTGGCTTTCCCGATCCAGACGGAGAGGTCGTGCTCGCGGCGATTGATTTGGCCGTGCCCAATGGCGGCAAGCTGTTTTAACGCATGCCAATAATGCTAGCGAATCTTTAGGTGAGTGATGAATAGTCTTCATCGCGGCACGCTTTCGCTTGTTTTCAAGGCCCCGGTACCGCGAACCATGAATTGGTCCGACATTGAAGCACTTCTGCTGGCCGCAGGCGCTCGCCTGATTGAAGGAAACGGTTCTAGAGTTCGATTTGAGAAGGGTGGTGAGGTTGAAACCTTTCACCGATCCCATCCGGCAAAAGAGGCCAAACGCTATCTGGTTCGCGCCGCCCGGGAATTTCTGGAGCGCATTGGAGTGACACCATGGGCAACGTGATGAATTACAAGGGTTATGCAGCGCGCGTCGAATATGATGACGAGGATGGCATTGTCACGGGTCGGATTGCCGGAATCCGCGATGGCGTAGGCTTTCATGCGGCAACGGTTGAAGACCTGCGCAGCGCGTTTCATGAAGCGGTAGATGACTGCATTGAAACGTGCGCCAAGATCGGGAAAGAACCGCAGAAAGCCTATTCGGGGCAGGTGATGTTTCGCGTCAGCCCTGAAGTGCACCGCAAGGCCGCGCTGGCGGCAGAACTCGCCGGCAAAAGCCTGAACCAATGGGCCGAAGAATTCCTGGACCGCGCTGCCGGATAGAAGATGGTTCTAGGCCGGTATCCGAACTGTCGCCCTCAGGCCCCCCAGCGGGCTGTCCGCCAAATAGATCGATCCGCCGTGTGAACGGGCGATATCGCGCGCAATGGAAAGTCCCAGACCCGTTCCGCTTTCATCCTGATTGCGCGCTTCATCCAGGCGCACAAATGGCCGGAACACATCTTCCCGGTGCTCGGGCGCGATGCCTGGTCCGTCATCGTCTACGATGATTGTCAGCCAGCCATTGAGATGTGTCGCCGTGATCGAGACGGTTTCGGCATAGCGGAAGGCATTTGAAACGAGGTTTTGGACCAGCCGGGTAAAGGCGTTGGGGCGCACATAGACATCGCCTTTTCCATTCAGCGTATAGTCCAGTTCGCGTTCACGCAGTTTGGCTTCCTCGGCAAGCTTGGCAAAGAGCTTCTCCAGATCCAGAACGCCTGTTTCTTCCTGGCCCTCGCCGCGGGCGAATGACAGATAGCCCTCCAGCATCGATTGCATGTCGCCAACGTCGCCCTCCAAGGCCGACGTGTCCACCTTTGGCGGCAACAGCGCCAATTGCAGTTTGAACCGCGTCAGTATCGTGCGCAGGTCATGGCTGACACCAGTCAGCATGGCGGTGCGCTGGTCGATCTGGCGCTCGATGCGTTCGCGCATCTGAATGAAGGCAAGGCCGGCGCGGCGGATTTCCTCGGCCCCGCGCGGGCGGAAGTCGCGTGGCATCGGCCGGCCCTTGCCAAAGCTTTCGGCCGCTTCCGCGAGCTTCTGGATCGGGCGGATCTGGTTGCGCAAGAACAGGATTGCAATGGCCAGCAAAACCAGCGACGTGCCTACCATCCACAACAGGAAAATATGGGTGTTAGAGGCGTAAGCCTGGCTGCGCTTGGCAAAAATGCGCAGGATGCTGGTGTCCATCTGCACCCGCACTTCGACCAGATCGGAATTGCCGACCGTATCAATCCAGAATGGCCGCTTGATCTGGCTCGACAGTTCGGAAATCAGGATGTTGTCGAGGATTGAAAAAAATGGCCGCACGCCCGGCGGCGGCAATGGCTCGAGCGGCAGAAATGCAATGTTGAGGTCGAGATTTTCGCCCGCGATACGGGTCAGATTGTCGAATTTCTGATCCTGCGGATAGGTTTCGGCAACGCTGATGATGGCGGCGATATCGCGCGACACTGCTGTTGAAAGGCGTTGGGTGACTGTCTGCCAATGCCGCTCCATGAAGACGAACGCGACAACAGACTGCAGCAATACCATCGGTGTGATGATGATGATCAGAGAACGCGCATACAGCCGCTTTGGCATGCGCCGCGAGAACCAGCCGGAGATTTGCCTGACGAAGGAAGGCCGGTCTGAAAAGAGGCGTGCCGCTTTTTGCAGCCTGCGCATTTTCCTTGACCGGTCCCTTTCTGAAATCGCCATGCTCTTGTCAGCTTCTCACAGGTCAGGCCGATTGGCGTTCAATGGACAGGCGGTAGCCGATGCCGCGCACTGTCTGCAAGAAGAGCGGATTGGCCGGGTCGATCTCGATTTTGCGCCTCAGGCGGTTGATCTGGACATCGATGGTGCGCTCGCCAACCTCGGAATCGCTGCCGACCAGTTCATGGCGCGGCACGGTTTCGCCGGCCCGTTCGCCAAACAAGGCCATGATCTCTTGTTCGCGGTCTGTCAGGCGGATGATCTCGGCTCCGCGCTTCAATTCGCGCCGGCTGATGTGGAAGGTGAACGGTCCGAAGATCACCTGTTCCTGGCGCACTTCCGGCGCTGGCCCGCCGCGTTTGAGAATGTTGTTGATGCGCAAAACAAGTTCGCGCGGATCAAACGGTTTGGCGATGTAATCATCAGCGCCCGCTTCCAGACCTTGAATTCTCCGATCGGTCTCCGATAGGGCTGTCAACATGAGGATCGGCACGTCACGCGTCTCGCGCAGCGATTTGGTCAGTTCAACACCTGTTTCGCCAGGCATCATCACGTCGAGAATCAGCAAGTCGAAGTCGAGGCTTTCCAGCTTGCGGCGCGCTTCGGCCGCATTGGCCGCCACGGTGACGCGAAATCTCTGCTCAACCAGATATTGCGACAGCAATGTGCGGATACGGGTATCGTCATCCACGACAAGCAGATGCGCTGCATTGTCATCCAAGTTCGGTGCTTGCGTCAAAGTCTGAGACATAGGTCCTCCTGAAAAGTCTGCGGTTCTGATTGCCTATGGGGATTTCAATCCACCATGGCCTTCAGGAACCGGTCCACAAGATCACGTGCCCCCACGCCTGAATTGTCCAGTGCCCTGCCGATGCGGCCAGATTGCGGTAGGGCGAGCTTCAACGCAAGGTCTCTGCCTGTCTGCGACGGGTAGAGTTCTCGCTGGCGCTTGTCTTTGGGGCCGGGCACCTGCGTGATAAAGCCGCCGTCGATCAGCTGCTTGAGAACGCGGGCCAGGCTCTGCTTGGTGATTTTGAGAATATCAAGGAGCTCAGCGACCGTCAGTCCGGGCTGGCGGTTGACGAAATGCAGAACCCGGTGATGGGCCCGGCCAAAGCCGTAAGTTTCCAGGATTGCATCGGCGTCAGAGGTGAAATCGCGATAGGCGAAGAAAAACGCCTCGATCAGGCCAAAATCAATTCCGTCTTCCGCAGTCGGCGGATCTGTCACGGGTACCGATAAGGAACCGGGTTTCGCCATGTGCACTCCAGATTATGTCAGCACTATTGACATATTTTTTCGGCCTGCGTAACGTCTTTTTGTTGTTGGCCACATTTTGCGTGAAACGTAAAGCTGCGCTTCGTGGCCGGCGTTGGCCGAATGGGGCTGATCATTGAAATTCAAGTCCTGCAGGAGGCAGGCCGGCCGGCACTTTGCCGGCACGTTCGGGAGAGACCAATGGCGTCGATACCTTTTGACCAAATGCAGGGTGTGATCTGGATGAATGGATCGCTTGTCGATTGGCAGGATGCCAAAATCCACATCCTCACCCATGGCCTGCATTATGGCGGTTCGGTGTTTGAGGGCGAGCGCGCCTATGGCGGCAAGATTTTCAAATCGCGTGAGCATTCGGAGCGGTTTCTGAAATCGGCGGAGTATCTGGATTTCGAAATTCCCTACACGGTTGATCAATTGATCGAGGCCAAGCAGCTGGTTGTCGACAAGAACGGCTTCAAGAATTGCTACGTCCGTCCGGTTGCCTGGCGCGGATCGGAAATGATGGCCGTTGCAGCGCAAAATGCAAAAATCCACACGGCGATCGCTGTGTGGGACTGGCCGTCGATGTTTGATGTGAACACAAAGATGAAGGGCATCAAGCTCGACATCGCCGACTATCGCCGCCCGGATCCGCAAACCGCGCCCTGCCATTCAAAGGCCGCTGGTCTTTACATGATCTGCACGATTTCAAAGCATCGCGCCGAGCGTAAAGGCTATGCTGATGCGATGATGCTCGACTGGCAGGGCCGCGTGGCCGAATGCACCGGCGCCAATATCTTCTTCACCAAGGACGGTGAACTGCACACGCCCATTGCCGATTGTTTCCTCAACGGCATCACCCGCAAAACCGTCATTGACCTTGCAACCCGGCGCGGCATGCGTGTCGTCGAGCGGAGAATCATGCCCGACGAACTGGCGTCATTCAATGAATGCTTCATCTGTGGAACGGGTGCTGAAGTCACGCCAGTTTCAGAAATCGGGCCGTATAATTTTGTTCCGGGCAATATTTCGCGGGCGCTCATCGAAGACTATTCAGCCGAGGTTAACGCCTGATCTGTGCTCCTGACTGAGGTTAACCATGAAACACGGGTTTACCGGTAAGCGGGCGAAATATGGTGAACAGAGCGTTAAACATGTTTGACTTTGGTCTAATATGGCGCTTACTTCCTTTTGCGGTCGTGAATCGCGACGGGTAAAAACGGGATCAAAAAATCATGGAAGCACTTCTTCCGATCATCATTCAGGCAATTTCCGGCGCAGCGGGCGGCGGCATTGTCAGCAGCATTCTCAAGCAGGTTGGCGGTGCCCTTCTGCCGAAGCTGATTGCCGGTGCAGTGGGCGGTGTTGGCGCAGGCCAGTTGTTGGGCGGCGCTCTTGGCGGCATGCTCGGCGGTGATGCTGCCGGTGGCATGGACATTGGCAACATCCTTGGCCAGGTCGTTTCCAGCGCTGGTGGCGGTGGTGTACTTGGCGCGTTGGCCGGAGCAATGCTCAAAGGCCGTTGATTTCGGGCCTCTGATCAATCTGGTTGTCTAACAGACAGTTTATAAAAACGGGCGGCGCAAGCCGTCCGTTTTCGTTTACAAGGCACATTGTTTTTCGCGAGGATAAAATGGGTCAGCTCACGGGCATCATCGTTCCGGTCACGTCTTTTCAGCAAAACTGCACGATCCTGTATGATTTGGAAACGCTTGAGGGTGTGGTGGTTGATCCTGGCGGCAATGTCGAACGCATTGCCGAAGCGATCCAATCCAAATCCGTCAGCGTCAAGGCCATCTGGCTGACGCATGGCCATCTGGATCATGCTGGCGGCGCGATGCGTCTGAAGGCGCTGCTGGGCGTCGATATTATCGGCCCGCACAAGGACGACGAACCGTTGCTCCACTCCATCACCAGGCGATCAGCGGATTTTGGGGTGCCTGGCGAGATGGAAGATGCCACGCCGGACCGCTATCTTGCAGATGGCGAGTCGGTCTC
>JBAVTG010000014.1:0-1796 GCA_049696015.1 Rhizobiaceae bacterium
ATCACATTGGCCTGCTGTTTCGCCGCTTGGCGCATTGCTATCGTTGTGCGTGTTCCGGCGGCGTAGAACCACCAGAGATAAAGCACGTTGAACATCCATGCCCCT
Source organism: Rhizobiaceae bacterium (assembly GCA_049696015.1). Classification (GTDB taxonomy): domain Bacteria; phylum Pseudomonadota; class Alphaproteobacteria; order Rhizobiales; family Rhizobiaceae; genus JANMEX01. Next base: position 106 of record JBAVTG010000014.1, read on the forward strand.
TCGTAACCCCAATCGGAGTCAGCGCCGTCGCCGCCAGCCCCGTAGGCTGATCCGGCCGGAAATTGCGCATTGTGCGGCTTGTTGCCGATATGGCGCGCTTCATGGATCAGCGTGCCCGCGCGCGAAATGACATCCGGGTTGCCCCTTCCGTCGAGCGGGTAAAAAAACCAAAGTGTGAGCGTGACATTCTGGCCGCCGCCAACAGTGCCATACCATAGCGAGCAGAACGTCTCGGCGACAAATCCCCAGGCGGTGCAAACCCAGCGCTTGACGATCGCCCAAAGGTGGCAAATCCAGGCAAACAGAAAAAACCACGAACGGCAGTCTTTTTTGGTTTCATTGTAGCCTGCCGTGCAGCGCCAGGCGTTCCACTGCCGCGCCTGCTGGCAGCCGGTCGTCACCGCTGTCGCGGTTCCGTCGCCACAAGCAGCACGCAAATCATCGTAATGCTTGAACTGCTCACGCACATAGCGGCCGCCCCATTGCAGCGCGTTGGTATTCCATTCTTCGTTGTTGTAGTCCTCGGCTGAATAGTTGAGCAGCCAGATGGCGTTCAGACAGCGGGCAAGCGGCTTTCGAACATTGCAAACGTCGTCAAAGCCCCACCCGCCTTGCCAATATGTTCCATTGAAACCGTGCGCATCCCATGCCCAGTCAATGAAGGGCTGATCGCAAATGCGGCTTCCATAAAGCGTGTCGCCGCTGGCCCCAAGATCAGGCACGCTGTAGGTGCAATCGGCCATGGCTTCATCCTTTGCGGATTTGCGGCGCGCCCGGCACGGGTGTGCGCGTTTGATAGCCCTTATCGCCACGCAAGGCAGGCGCGGGCGTTGCCAGATTTCCATCGCCAATGAGATGCATGCGCGGATCACGGATTTGCGGGACGTCGCGCACATTCACCCGGCGCAATCCTGCCAGCGCATTGAGCTCAAACGGCAGCGACGCCATGGCGCGCTGCAAATGCTCCCAGCGGTCGCCGCGCGCGCCCAACGCCGTCAACGCCGCGCCCCGTATGGCGTTCGAATTTACCTGTGTAGCCTTGACCAGCACATCAAGGGCTTTGGCGTTGCCATCATCGGCCAGCATTTCAATACCGTCGATTGCATCAAGCGCAACCATCGCGCCCTGGACAATATCTTCCGCGCCGTGCGCCTCGATAGGCCCGTCAACAGGTGGCAGGGGCTGCGGATTGAGCGCGACTTCGCCTCCGCCCGGCCTTTCTTTCGGGGGCAGCGGCTGCGGATTGAGTGCAACTTCGCTCAACAAGTCCAAGGCGGCAGGGTCACGCATCGCGGCGATGGCAAGGACAACCGAATGGCGCAAGGCAAAGTTGCCTTCCGCAGGCTCCGCCAGACAGCGTGCGGCTTCCGCAAGCACCGTTTTCTTGTCTTTGCGCAAATCTTTCAAAGCGGAAAGAAAGTCGGGGTCGCTCTCGCTGTTGACGCTGTTGAGCACCCCAGCAAATTTGCCGAGAGCGCCCTGCGGGAGGAATGCCGGGATTTCGGATTCTGCGACAGTGTGGGGATTAACGCTGCGCGTTTTGAACGCGAAGGCAGCGATGACAATTGCAACTGCGATGAGCAATGCATATCCCACGATGACAGTCCGTCATTCAGGATTAAGATGTGGCATTTTGGTGTAAAAAGTTTGTCTTTATTAAGGCGTCATTTGGTTTGGACATCTCGGGATTT
>JBAVTG010000015.1:0-10524 GCA_049696015.1 Rhizobiaceae bacterium
TGCGCGAATGCCACGGACTGGCGAATGATCGGCTGGACAGCAGTTGATCTGGCACACCCCCTCTGCGTCACGGGCTACGCCCGCGACACCTCTCCCCGCAAGCGGGGCGAGGTTGAACCGCTTGAACCTTTGTGCACTTGCTGCCGGCTGCGCAAAGAAGGCGCAAATGCCGAAGCGTTTAACCTCGCCCGCTTGCGGGGTCTGAAGGACGGGCGAGACCTGTGGCTCGCCCCGGGCAAGGTGTCGGCGAAGCCGACGGAGAGGGGCAGTGCGCGAAGCCCTTGCCGGAGAGGGGCCTTCTCGCACCAATGGACATGCCCACATAAAGATTTCTTTATGTCTTATTGCCGCGTTCGATTTTCTCTGCTATGAGCCCGCGCATTCATGGACGGTCACTCTTTTCGGGCACATCCGCCCCGCCGCCCCTACTCCCGGAGATACACATGACTTCCAAACATGATTACGTCGTCAAGGACATCACGCTCGCCGATTGGGGCCGCAAGGAACTCGATATTGCCGAAACCGAAATGCCCGGCCTGATGGCCTGCCGCGAAGAGTTCGGCACGACCAAGCCGCTCAAGGGCGCGCGCATCACCGGTTCGCTCCACATGACCATCCAGACAGCCGTTCTGATCGAGACCCTGAAGGTTCTCGGCGCGGATGTGCGCTGGGCCTCATGCAACATTTTCTCGACGCAGGACCATGCCGCTGCTGCCATTGCGGCCGGCGGCACGCCGGTGTTCGCCGTCAAGGGCGAGTCGCTCACCGAATACTGGGATTACACCGACAAGATTTTCCAGTGGCCGGATGGCAAGCCGACCAACATGATCCTCGATGATGGCGGCGATGCCACCATGTACATCCTGCTCGGCGCACGCGCTGAGGCTGGCGAAAACATTCTGGTCAACCCGTCCTCGGAAGAAGAAGAAATCCTGTTTGCGCAGATCAAAAAGCGCATGGCGGCTACGCCCGGCTTCTTCACCAGGCAGCGCGATGCGATCAAGGGCGTCACCGAAGAAACCACGACCGGCGTCAACCGCCTGTATCAGCTGCATGCCAAGGGCCTGCTGCCGTTCCCGGCGATCAACGTCAACGACAGTGTCACCAAGTCGAAGTTCGACAACAAGTATGGCTGCAAGGAATCACTTGTTGACGGCATCCGCCGCGGCACCGACGTGATGATGGCTGGCAAGGTTGCTGTTGTGTGCGGTTACGGCGATGTGGGCAAAGGCTCCGCCGCCTCGCTGCAGGGCGCCGGCGCGCGCGTCAAGATCACCGAAGTGGATCCGATCTGCGCCTTGCAGGCGGCCATGGACGGCTTTGAAGTGTTGACGCTTGAAGAAGCAGCCCCGCACGCAGACATCATCATCACCACGACCGGCAACAAGGACGTTGTGACGATCGAGCATATGCGCATGTTCAAGGACATGGCGATTGTCGGCAACATTGGCCATTTCGACAATGAAATTCAGGTCACCGCGCTGAAGAATTTCAAGTGGACCAACGTCAAGCCGCAGGTCGACATGATCGAGTTTCCGGGCGGCAAGCGCATGATCCTTCTGTCGGAAGGCCGTCTGCTCAATCTTGGCAACGCGACCGGCCATCCGTCTTTCGTGATGTCCGCTTCCTTCTCCAACCAGGTGCTGGCGCAGATCGAACTGTGGGCGCATGGCGAAAAGTACGAGAATCAGGTCTACACGCTGCCGAAGCACCTCGATGAAAAGGTCGCGCGCCTGCATCTCGGCAAGCTCGGCGTGCGCTTGACGACGCTTTCAACTGAACAGGCTGCTTACATCGGCGTCGGGCAACAGGGACCGTTCAAGTCGGACCACTACCGCTATTAAGTTTTTCTGAACTACCCACAAGATATTGAACCCGCGCCACTTGACTCCGGCGCGGGTTTTATTTTGTGCACACGAAGGCTTCACGGCGATTCGGGGAGCGTTTATGGTGCAGTGATTCGCGACCATTCCGGCTGCCTTGATTGGCGGACAGAGAGCGGCGTGACAGGGCGGTCCATTGATGCAAGCGGCGGAGATGACCGGAATGCCAGGGGAAATCCCCAGACTGTTGATAGCGCCCGATGTGACCTCGAGTACCGGCAGGATCGGGCAGGGCGGGGTAAAACAAGTGCAGATGCGAACGGATGTGACGGCGCTGCCGTTGCGGGCGTGCCTTCTTGGCTCGACATTCTTTGCCGGCACACGGACAGCTGCGGCGCAGCAAGCCGGCCTGCTCGGCTTTACCGGCCAGTTGACGTCGCTACAGGTCATCGAAGTTTCCATGTTTCTGGGCGCCATGGGCGCGGCTCTGCTGTCGGCTGTGTGGATGATCCGCGAACGGGGCAAGGTTTCTGGCGAAAACCAGGCTTTGCGCGCCCATGTTGCTGATTTGACCGCTTCTCTCGAGCGATCCGATGCCCTTTTGGCCAGCCGTGATGCGCGGATAATCATTTGGGACAGCCGATCTGAAAAACCGGAAATCATCGGCTCGATGCCGCCTGCCAGCGGTGTGCCAGCGGAACGTTCGCATTTTCTGGCCTTCGGCCGCTGGATGACCCCGCAATCTGCCGCGCAGGTTGATCGCGCTTTACATACCTTGCGCAGCCGCGGCGCCGGCTTTGAATTCACCGGTGAAACCATCACCGGCCAGATGATTGATATCCAGGGTCGGCGCACCGGCACCACATCCTATGTTCGGTTTGTCGGCTTGAGTGATCTGCAGGCGCAGGTTGCCCGCCTCAAGCACGATACCGATGATCTGAAAACCACCAACAGCCTGTTCCTGTCGCTGCTGGACAGTGTTCCTTTTCCCGTGTGGCGACGCGAACAAACAGGCGTCCTTGCCTGGGCCAACAAAGCCTATCAGGACGTGATGTCCAAAGACGCGTTGCGCAAACCTTCTGTCCCGGCAAACAGCCAGCCAGGGGAACTATTCGGTACACAGGCCCGCGAACTCATTGAACGAAAGCGCCAGCAAAGCGGTCTGTTCCAGGATCAGGTTGCCACAGTGATAGGCGGCGACAGGCGGGTGTTCGACGTTCTGGATGTGGCTGCATCCGGCGGAACCGCCGGTATGGCGCGCGACATTTCCGAACTTGAATCGCTCAAGGAAGACTTCGAGCGGACGCTGCGCAGCCAGTCGGACACACTCAACCAATTGACTACTGCAGTGGCGATTTTTGATTCCGGCCAGAAATTGCGGTCATTCAACAATGCGTTCCAGAAGCTTTGGGACATGGATGTTCCCTTCCTTGAATCCGCGCCCGAGCACGGGTTGATCCTTGACCGCTTGCGCGCCGACCGGAAACTTCCCGAACAGCCGGACTGGCGGCGCTGGCGCGAACAGGTCTTGTCGGTTTACCGCGCGCCGGAGGGCGGCGAGGACTGGTGGCATTTGCCGGACGGCAAAACGCTGCGGGTACTTGCCAATCCCCAGCCCAAGGGCGGCGCCATCGTCGTGTTCGAAAACATGACGGAAAAATTCGATCTGGAAACGCGTTACAACACGCTCATCCGCGTCCAGGGCGAGACACTCGACAATCTGGCCGAAGGTGTTGCCGTGTTTGGCTCGGACGGCAAAGTGCGCTTGTCCAATCCGGCCTTTGCCGAGTTGTGGTCCCTGCCCGCCGATCTTGCCAAGGAAGGCGTCCACATTTCGGCCATCCGCGCCGCGTGCAAAGACAAGGCGCCTGACCAGATCTGGGCCGATTTCGTTGGCTCGACAACCGGTTTTGATGACGCTCGCGATTCGCGTCAGGGCCATTTCGAGCTCAATTCCGGCGCTGTTCTCGCCTATGCGCAAGTGCCGCTGCCCAAAGGTCAGACCATGCTGACCTTTATTGACGTGACCGATACCGCCCATGTTGAGCGCGCGCTCAAGGACAAGAACGAAGCCTTGCAACGCGCTGATATGCTCAAGAATGATTTCATCCAGCACGTGTCATACGAGCTGCGCTCGCCGCTGACCAACATCATCGGCTTCACCGAGTTGCTGCAGCAACCGTCAACCGGACCACTCAGCGAGCGCCAGCGCGATTATCTTGACCATATCGCCGTTTCGTCATCAGTGCTGTTGACGACTGTCAACGATATTCTCGACCTGGCAACAGTAGACGCCGGCATCATGGATCTGGATGTGAGCGATATTGATGTGCCAGCCCTGTTTGATTCGGTGCAGCAAAGCTACGCGGCCCGCTTTGCCGATGCGGGAGTCAACCTGAAAGCCAACGCCGACATGGACGCCGGCCGTTTCCGTGCCGATGCGCAGCGGTTGCGCCAGGTGATCGGCAATCTCTTGAGCAACGCTGCCGACCACGCGCCGGAAGGATCAACTGTGTCGTTGACCGCGCAACGTGAAGGCTCAGACATAATCATCAGCGTACATGATGCCGGCCCGGGCATTCCGGCCGAGGTGCTGCAATCGGTGTTTGACCGTTTCGTCGCACATGGGGCGGGCGGGCGGCGCGGCGGCGCCGGTCTTGGCTTGTCCATCGTCAAGGGTTTGGTGGAATTGCATCATGGCTTGGTGACCATCCGTTCACAGCCGGGCACAGGCACGCGGGTTGACTGCCGATTCCCGTCAGATCCGACCGCATTCAGGGCGGCTGCAGAATAGGCTATGGCGGGCTTTTCCGTCGACCTTGCTGACGATCAAGCAACCCGGCTTCTCGGCAATGATTTGTCGCGCGCCCTCATCAAGGGTGATCTGGTGCTTTTGTCCGGTGATCTGGGAGCCGGCAAATCGACCCTCGCCCGTGCGTTGATCCGCTCGCTGGCGCAGGATCCGGACCTTGACGTGCCAAGCCCGACATTTACGCTGGTGCAGGCCTACGACACACCCTTGCCCGTCGGCCATTTTGATCTCTACCGACTTGGCGTTCCATCAGAACTTGATGAACTTGGGCTCGACGAGGCGCTCGAAGCCGGAATCGCGCTTATCGAATGGCCCGAAAAAGCTGCGGACCTTTTGCCGTCGCCTGCCATCCGGATTGAGCTTCGCCACAAGGGTGACGGGCGCGAGGCAATCATTGACGCTGGCGAAGCAGAAGAGCGTATTGGCCGGTCATTGGCTCTTCGCGCGTTTCTACAACGCTCCGGCAATGGCGAGGCGCTGCGGCGTCCTTTTGCCGGCGACGCCTCGCCGCGCGTATATGAACTGATTGAAGATTTTGCCGGAAATGAACTGGTGGTGATGGACCAGCGCGCCGCGCCCGCAGGACCACCGGTCTGGAATGGCAAGCCCTACCGCGATGTCGCGCATACGACCAATCCGACGGTGCATCCCTTTGTTGCCATCAGTTCAGCGCTGATCGAAAAAGGCTTCGCGGCACCACGCATCCTCTTCTGCGATCTTGAGGATAATTTCCTGATTCTGGAGCATCTGGGCGACGGCTCGTTTCTCGATCCGCAGGGAAACCCGCTTCAAGACCGCTACTGCTTTGCCGCGCAGGTTCTGGCCGACATCCATGCCGCCAGTATCGGCCCAAGCATTCAGGGCGGCGGAGTCAAGTGGACGATCCCGGTTTTCGACCGCGACGCTTTGATGATTGAAGTGCTGTTGGCACTCGACTGGTATTTGCCGTTCCGGCTTGGCCGCGCTGCAACAGAGTCCGAACGCAATGCCTTCATCGGGATTTGGGATGACCTGTTCACCAGCCTTGACAAATCATCTTATGGACTTGTCTTGCGCGACTATCATTCGCCCAATCTGATCTGGCGCCCGGATCGCACCGGCAGCGACCGGCTCGGCATTCTTGATTTTCAGGACGCGCTTTGGGGGCCTTATGCCTATGATCTGGCCTCTCTGGCGCAAGATGCGCGGGTTTCTGTTTCAGCTCCAATTGAAGCGGCAGTTTTCCAAGCATACGCCGAACGGCGCAAAGAGGCGCCCGGATTTGACAGGGGCCAACTGCGGCGAGAGTTCGCCATCATGTCGCTGCAGCGCAACACAAAAATTCTCGGCATCTTCGTCCGGCTTGATCGCCGTGACGGCAAACCTGCTTATTTGAAACATCTGCCGCGCATTGAAACTTATGTCTCGCGCACTTTGAGCGCGCCCGGACTTGAACGGCTCGCCGCTTTCTATGCTGATATGGGTCTGCCGATCAGCAACCCTTGAGTGATTCGATTTTGAACCAGAATTTCATCCTACCCCATACCGCCATGGTGCTTGCAGCGGGTCTTGGCAAACGCATGCGGCCAATCACCGATACAATCCCCAAGCCGCTGGTGCCTGTTGCGGGCATACCACTGATGGATTGGGGGCTGGATCATCTGGTCGATGCCGGTGTGCGCACTGCCGTGGTCAACGTCCACTATTTGGCCGATCAGGTTGAAGCCCATCTTGGATCGCGCGCCGATATTGCCATTCGCATTTCAGATGAACGGGAGGCTTTGCTGGAATCGGGCGGGGGCATCATCAAGGCATTGCCGCTTTTGGGGAGCGATCCGTTCTTCCTGATCAATTCCGATACATTCTGGCTGGATGCAGATGAGCCAAATCTTATCCGGCTCGCCACAGCCTTCGATCCGGCGACAATGGATATTCTCTTGATGCTGGCAGACCATGACCATGCAACAGGGCATGGGGACAAGAGCGATTTCACACTCGGCCATGACTGCAGGCTCGCCCGCTTTGCCGAAGGTGGCGGCAAAGGTTACATTTATGCCGGGGTTGCCATTTTACATCCGCGCATTTTTGCCGATGCAAACACTGACTCGCATTCGCTCAATCAGGAATTCAATGCGGCTATTTCGAGCGGCCGTTTGTTTGGACTGCCGATGACCGGCCATTGGATTACCGTCGGCACACCCGATGCCATCGAACCGGCCGAGCGCGTCGTTGCCGCGTTCGGGGCCAAGCTGTGAGCCTCGGCGCTAAAGCAAACATATTCACAATCGCGCCCGGCGCGCCTTTTCTGCCGACACTGGCAGAGAAGCTCATTGACGGCACGTTGGTGCCGGGTTTTCATCCCGCCGGTGATCCGCTGGCACTGGCATCGGTGACCATCTATGTGCCGACACGACGTGCCGCCCGTGCATTGCGTTCAGAATTTGCGATCCGAAGCGGTACCGGCGCGGCCATCTTGCCGACGATTCGCCCGCTTGGCGAATTCGAGGAGGATTTCGAATTCTTGCCAGGTGGCGCAGCAGAAACACTTGGCTTTGCCGAACCGATCGGGGCGGAAGAGCGCGTCTTGCAGCTGGCGCGGCTGGTACGGCAATGGTCAGAGCAGATTCCGAAACAAACCCGAATGCTGTTCGAAGCGGATCCGATGGTGCTGCCGGCCACCAGCGCCGACGCCGTGTGGATGGCGCGTGACCTTGCCATGCTCATGGACGAAGTGGAGCGGGACGGCGGCGATTGGCAGAAGCTGAAAGCGCTGGCACCCGAAGCGCTTGCCGGCTGGTGGCAGCTGACACTCAGTTTCATGGAGATTGTTTCGACTTTCTGGCCGCAGCATTTGGCCGAGCGCATGCTCCTTGAGCCAGCTGCGCATCGCAATGCCCTGATCCTGGCAGAAGCTGCGCGGCTTGCCCGCTCAGGCAGCCAAGGCCCGGTGATCGCAGCAGGCTCGACGGGCTCGATGCCTGCGACCGCCGAACTCTTGAAAGCTATTGCCTATTTGCCGCAGGGCGCTCTGGTATTGCCCGGTCTGGATCTTGCGGCGAACATGTCAGCTGCCGCGTGGGATGCAATCGGCGCGACGGATGACTCCCCTTCCGCATTTGGTCATCCTCAATTCGGCCTGCACAAGCTGCTCGGCATCTGCGGCACTGTACGCGAGGACGTCGCGGAAATTGGCACGTTGCCGGCTGAACGGACCGCCCGTAACAGGCTGGTCACACTGGCGCTGCTACCGGCCGATATGACCGATCTATGGGCGGATGCGGCCAAGCCGCAATTCGACCTGGATCAAGTCTGCGAACTGGTTGCGCCATCTGAATCTGTCGAAGCGCTTGCCATCGCCATCGCTCTGCGCGAAGCGGTCGAGGACGGCGCTGTGCCGGCAGCGCTGGTCACAACCAACCGCACGCTGGCTCGGCGCGTCTGCGCCGAGTTGGAGCGGTTTGGCATCAAGGCGGATGATTCCGGTGGCACGCCGCTTGAACTGACCGCGCCGGCAACGCTGTTTCAAATGCTGCTGCAAACCGTGTTTGAAGCACCCGATCCGGCAACGCTGCTGTCGCTGTTCCAGCATCCGCTGACTGCATTGGGCAAAACCCGCCAACAGGCGCGACGCGGCGCCGAGGTGATCGACCTTTTGTTTCTGCGCGGCGAGGTGCTGCCGCTTGATCTCGATACAATCCTGGCACATTTGCACTCTGCCCAGAAGCCGCTGGAAAAGGGCGGACGGGAATACAGGTGGACGCATCGGTTCTTGCCCGATGAGATCGAGACGGCCGTTGATTTGTGCCAGGCGTTTTGTGCTGCACTGGAACCGTTGCAAAACCTCAAGAAGGCGGGTGACATCAGTGTCGCTGAAGCCTGCCTTGCCAGCGTCAAGGCATTTGAAGCACTCGGCAAGGATGCGCAGGTTGGCCTGTCGCGGCTTTATGGCGGCGACGCTGGCGAGCGGTTTGCCGAGCAGCTTCGCGCTATGTGCGCGCTCACCGGTGATTTCCGTTTTCCGCCAGGCGAATGGCCTTCGGTCTGGCGGGCATTTGCCAGCGGCCAATCCGTCAAGCCGCGCCATGGCTCGGACCCGCGGGTTTTCGTCTGGGGCGCGCTTGAAGCCCGTCTTCAGGATGTGAAGACCGTCGTGCTAGGCGGGCTGAATGAAAAGGCTTGGCCGGCGCGCCCATCTGACGATCCTTTTCTGTCGCGCACAATGAAAGGCGGCATCGGGCTTGAGCCGCCGGAGCGGCGCACCGGCCTTGCCGCACACGATTTCCAGATGTTGATGGGGCTGCCGAAAGTCATCCTGTCGCGCGCGGCGCGATCAGAAGGCGCGCCGACCGTGGCTTCACGCTGGCTGCAACGGCTGCATGCCGTGTTGGGTGAAGATGCGGCAGAGGCGATGCAGTTCCGCGCGGCAAAGTATCTCGATTGGGCCGCACAGATCGACACGGGCGAAGAGACGGATCGGGCCAAGGCACCCGAACCGAAACCGCCAGGCGCCGTCCGGCCCGTCCACTTCAGCGTCACCGACATTGAAACATTGCGGCGCGATCCCTATGCGATTTATGCAAAGAAGATACTCGGCCTTGAACCTGTTCCCGATCTTGTGCGCGAGGCAGACGCACGCGAGCGGGGCAATCTGTTCCACAAGATCCTGGAAGACTTTGTCAGATATCGCGGCACGCCGCCTGGTGAAGTTTCAGACCTGCTGAAGACAGGGCGGGAGCACTTTCGCCGCGCGCTTTTGCCCGCCGAAACCCACGCCGTTTGGTGGCGGCGGTTTGAAAAGACGGCCGAGGGCTTCTTGCGGATTGAAGCCGACCGGGCTGGCGCGATACAGCAATGCCATGTTGAGTTGACATCTGGATCTGTGCCGATTGACGGAACAAGGGCGACGCTTTCCGGCCGCGCCGACCGCATCGATATTTTGCTGGACGGGACGGCGGCGATCATCGACTACAAGACCGGCAATGGACCATCGCTCAAGCAGGCACGAGCGCTGCTGGCACCGCAGTTGCCGCTGGAAGCGGCGCTTTTGGCACGCGGCGGCTTCGCAGACCTGAAAGCAATGGAGACATCGCAGCTGGCCTATATGCGCCTTAAAGCCAATGGCGAAGTCAGTCTGGAGTCACTTCAAAAAGCGCCAAGCGCAAAGGGTGAGGGCGAAGTGATCGCCGCCGAGCTTGGCGAGCGCGCATGGCTGCGGCTCACTCAGCTTATCGCTCATTTTGACAATCCTGATACGCCTTACCGATCCCATGTTCTGCCGGTTACCGACAAATTGACCGGCGGCGATTATGACCATCTGGCCCGCGTGCTGGAATGGTCTTCCGGAGCTGACGGCGATGACGAAGGCGAACCACAATGAAGGGAAAGAAGCCGTTCGTTGTTGATGACATTACCAAAAGCAAACAGGCGGTCGCTTCCCGGCCGGATACGACTGTCTGGGTGTCAGCCAATGCCGGGTCGGGTAAAACCCATGTCTTGTCGCAGCGCGTTATCCGGCTCTTGCTCAAGGGCGTCGAGCCTTCACGCATTCTGTGTCTGACCTATACCAAGACAGCCGCGGCAGAGATGGAAAACCGTGTGTTCGAGCGCCTGTCGCATTGGACGGCGCTTGGAGATGAGCCCCTCAAAGAGGCGATCAGAGAGATCGAAAGCATAAGGCCCGATGCGGCTCTGTTGAAACGGGCCCGCACCCTGTTTGCCAATGCGCTGGAAACGCCGGGCGGGCTGCAAATCCAGACCATTCATGCCTTTTGCACTTCCGTTCTCAAGCGCTTTCCGCTGGAAGCCAATATTGCCGGCCATTTCGACTTGATGGATGATGAAACCGGCAGGCTTCTGCGCGATCAAGCTATGCGCTCGGTGATTGGCAAATCCGTTCACGGCGGTGATGAA
>JBAVTG010000016.1:0-11038 GCA_049696015.1 Rhizobiaceae bacterium
TGGCGCGGACGACCGCGAGCACCGGTCCGAAGATTTCTTCCTTGTAGATGCGCATGTCGGTGGTGACATTGTCGAACAGGCAGCCGCCCATGTAGTAGCCGTTTTCATAGCCCTGCATGGTGAAGCCGCGGCCATCGACGATCAGGTCCGCGCCCTCTTCAACGCCAAGATCGACGTAGCCCTTGACCTTGTCGAGATGCTGCTTGGTGACCAGCGGGCCGAAGTCCGCGCCAGCGTCCGTTGACGGGCCGACCTTGAGGCTTTCCACGCGCGGGACCAGCTTTTCCATCAGCCGGTTGGCGGTGTCTTCGCCGACCGGGACGGCCACCGAGATGGCCATGCAGCGCTCGCCGGCTGAGCCGTAGCCTGCGCCGATCAGCGCATCGACGGTCTGGTCCATGTCGGCATCCGGCATGATGATCATGTGGTTCTTGGCGCCGCCGAAACACTGGACGCGCTTGCCAGCTGCACAGCCGCGCGAATAAATGTAATGGGCAATCGGCGTCGAGCCGACAAAGCCGACCGCCTTGATGTCCGGATCGTCAAGGATCGCGTCCACCGCTTCCTTGTCACCGTTGACAACGTTCAGGACGCCAGCGGGAAGACCGGCCTCGATGAACAGTTCGGCAATGCGCATCGGCACGCCAGGATCGCGCTCGGACGGCTTCAACACATAGGTGTTGCCGCAGGCCAGCGCCGGGCCGATTTTCCACAAAGGGATCATGGCCGGGAAGTTGAACGGGGTGATGCCAGCGACAACGCCGAGCGACTGGCGCAGCGAATAGACGTCGATGTTCGGGCCGGCGCCGTCGGTGAATTCGCCCTTGAGGAGATGCGGCGAGCCGATGCAGAACTCGATGACTTCAAGGCCGCGTTGAATGTCGCCCTTGGCATCGGGAATGGTCTTGCCATGCTCGCGAGCCAGAAGCTCGGCCAGCGAGTCATATTCAGCATGAACCAGTTCGAGAAATTTCATCAAAATGCGGGCGCGGCGCTGCGGGTTGGTGGCGGCCCATGCCGGATGCGCTTTCTTGGCGGTTTCGATTGCCGCGCGCACTTCAGCCTGGCTGGCGAGCGCAACGCGGCCCAGAACCGTGCCGTCCATCGGCTGGAAATATTCGGCCGAACGGCCCGACGTGCCGGCAACATGTTTGCCGCCGATGAAATGTCCAACTTCCTTCATGGGTCTTCCTCCAGATTTGATGGGCTGATTATGCGCTTTAAAAAATGCATTGCAATGCGAGGATCAGCGCATCTATTGTGCAAAAATTAAAGTCTCGGAGGGGGCATGAACTGGGATGACGTGCGGATATTTCTTGCTGTGGCCCGTTCGGGGCAGATCTTGGGCGCGGGCAAGCGGCTGGGGTTGAACCATGCAACGGTCGCCCGACGGCTGACGGCGCTGGAAAGCGATCTGAAAGCGCAGTTGTTCACCCGCCGGCCATCGGGGACTGAGCTGACGCGGGCAGGCGAGGAATTTCTGTTGGCGGCAGAGCGGATGGAAGCGGAAATGCTGGCCGCGCGCGCCAGTGTCGGCGATGCGTCCGTGTCGATTTCAGGCACTGTGCGGGTTGGCGCGCCGGACGGGTTTGGCGTCGCCTTTCTTGCGCCGCGGTTGGGCGAACTGACGCGGCTTCACCCTGATCTCAATATTGAATTGGTGCCGGTGCCGCGCTCGTTCTCGCTGTCACGGCGCGAGGCTGACATTGCCATTACGGTCGAGCGGCCAGAGCAAGGACGGCTCGTTGCCTCGCGGCTGGTAGACTACCGGCTTGGGCTCTACGCGTCGAAATCCTATCTGTCCGAAACCGGGATGCCGGCCTCTGTTGACAATCTTTCGGCTCACCGGCTGGTTGGTTATGTCGAAGACTTGCTGGCATCGCCCTCGCTGGCCTACGCCAATGAAATTGCGCGGGACTTCCGGCCGCGCTTTGCGGTTTCTTCGGCATTGGGTCAGGTTGAGGCGGTGCGGTCGGGCGCGGGCATCGGAATTTTGCACACGTTCATTGCCAGTAGTCACAGCGAGCTTGTGCCGGTGCTGCCGCAGATCGAGATCCGCCGCGCCTACTTCACTGTCATCCACGAAAGCATGCGCTCGCTGCGCCGCATCAACACCGTGGTGCAGTTCATACAAGGGCTGGTCGAGCGCGAACGCGGCAGTTTTGTCTGATTGGGCTTACAAGGTTGCTGCCGGCTGAAATTTTGCGCCCTTGATGGCTTTGATTTTCGTCAAAAACTGATCGAGATTTCCGGCAGTTGTTGACCAGATATCGTGATTGAGGACCACAGAATTTTGCCGCGCCTTGATTTGGTTGATGCCGTGGCCGACCCATTTGTCCGGCTTGAAGGCAGCGTTCCAATCAACCGTATCGACGTTCCAAATCACCGTTCGATAGCCAAGCTCGGCAATGACTTCATCGACCATCCCATTGTGCGCGCCATAGGGCGGACGAAACAATTTCTTGCCTTTGATAAACGGCGCAATGAGTTTCTCTGTCTTGAGGACTTCCTCTTTGATTTTGGCAGCGGAAAGCGTCGTGAGTTTGGGGTGATTGTAGGTATGGTTGCCAATGCGGTGCCCGTCGGCGGCAATGCGCTTCAAGGTGTCGGGATAGAGTGCGCAGTGACGGCCGATGACGAAGAAGGTTGCCTTGGCATTGTGTGCGGCAAGCACAGCCAGAACCTTCTTGGTGTGAACCGGGTTTGGCCCGTCATCAAACGTGAGCCAAATTTCTTTTGACCCGGCCGAGGCATAGCGCGGCACAATGCGAGGTGGGGTTTTCTCAACCGGCATGCTGAAAATCTCCTTTTGTCCTCAAAGCCGCGCCGCCTGTACGTGCATCCAGTCGAAATTGCGCGAACGGCCAAGGCTGACCCAGCCTTCAGCTTCCCATGCATGCCACCAGAAGTCATAGGCGGACGCATCGAGCGAAGCTCTGTCGCGGCCCCATTTCAGCTGGTTGCGTTCCGGGTCCCAGTCGAGCGCGATGGCCCAGGCATGCGTGGACCAAGTCGAGCCTCCACGCTTCTTGCGGGCGAAGAAACTGCCGCCATACAGATCAAGCCGCAAGCGTTTCAGTTCAGCGTCGCCATAATGCTTGTGCACTTTCTCAAAAACGTCACCCACGCTGTCAGCGACCTTCGCATGAACACCGACATGGTTCATCACCGTGCTCTTGTCCCAGGCGAGCTTGAGTTTCCACGGACAGCGCACTTTGGTCATCGGCGGTTTTCCCGGCTGACCATAAAACGCGCGCATCTCGGCCTGATTTCCACGGTCACGCGGCCACACATGCGGATTTGCGTCGGACGGCTCATCGTCGCGCCAGTTGGGCGGCAAGGAACCGGTGTCAATAAGCTGGACGAGCGACTCATAGGCGTTTTGCGTCACTGGCCCCCAGAAGCCATCGACGGTGACAACATCAATGCCTTTGTCCTTGGCTATCAATTGCAGCATCATCGTCATGCACCGCTCCGCCGGAAAGCCGAGCGCTCCCGCCGGGAGCTCCGCAATCCGCGGCGACAGTCCTTTGATGACCGCCGCCTGTGTGATCGGCCCTGACACTCCGTCCGGATTTGGGGCGAATAAGCCCTTTGATTTCAGATGATTTTGAACAATCAATATCGCGCGCTTAAGCATGACAGCCTCCGAAGTTCCACTTATGTGAGCCGTGAGTTGGGGGGTCAGAAATCCTGCGGAACCGCAATGACGCCAGACCGGTATTTTTCTGAGTTGGTCCATCGCGGAGCGCCGCCCGTGGCAAGCGGATTGAACGGGGCAACTTCAATGTTGTCCTTGGCAATCATCTGGCGCATCGAGTGGGCTTCGACCACATCGCCGCGGCGGCCCGGAAAGACATGGTAGCCGGCGTGCGCAATGCCAACAAAGATCGGCACAGTCTTGAAGCTTGGCGGCTGAACTTTGCCAAAGCCCACGAGCTTGGTGACGTTATCGACCTTTGCGTCATAGTAGGTGCCGTTGTTCTTGGCGCTTGCATAACGCAAGGCGTGGCCACCCCAGACCGGCATCCATTTGCGCCCTGCCTTCAGAGGATTAAGCGCCTGGTCTTCCGCATCCCACTTGGCGTTTTGGGCCGGGTCGGGATTCCAGTAATATAATTTCCAACCGAGCTGCTGCAGCATGATCTGCAGATCCGTACCGTAGAACTTCTGGTCAATCTTCAGCTGATTGTTGATCTTCTTCCATGTATTGGCCATTCCGGTGGCGTTGAACCCGTGCTCCATGGCCTGCATCGCAAGAAGGATGCAGGCGGTTGAGACCTGCTGGTCGACCAGGAACTCAGGTTTGCCGAATTTCTTCAGTTGCTTGATGCGCAGTTCACGGGTTTTGTGCTCGGGTTTGCGGTTTCCGTAATATTTCGAGACACCCCACTTGTTATAGAAAGCGAGGTGATCGGCATAAACCCAGTCGAGGAAATCGGCTGCGGAATCGGTAAAAACGTCAAGCGAAGCGCGATGCTTGCTGATCTCGGCCGATGTGAACATTTTCTTTGGCACTGACGAAACCATGGATTTTCTCCCTGATCGCGCCCCATGAAGACTATATCTTGATTTTTGCTGATTTGAATACGTCTTTTTCAGCCGAATTTTCCGGGAACACAAATGTCTGCATAGCCAGCGCAAGACGGCGAAGGGCAGCGTTCAAAATCGCCTAAAGCGCCGGATTCCAGACTGGCGCAGCCTTGGTGTTTCGATTGCCGCACAGCAGCCTTGCCGACGAGGGCAATCTGGAAATCTTGTCTGGATGTCGGGGGCGGACCGGAGCCCGCCCCTTGCTGCTGGTACAAGACCGGGTTCACGGAAAGCGAACCGGTCCGGGCTTCAACTTTACCAAGTTGCACGAAACCGCTTGCCAAAACGCTGCGCCCGACCGTTGCATTTGAGCCAAATCCGCCGTTTTGGCGGAGTTGCCGGGGGCGGTGCACCATGAGGCGGATCTTTGCCTTTGATCCGGGAACATCAGCGCTCGGCTGGGCGGTCGTGGAGGTCGAAAGCGGCCATTGGACAATCAAGGCGTGCGGTGTGCGCCTGCACGCTCTGGCGCGCCAGAGAATCGTCCAGAACATGAAGCAGCGCCTGAAGCCTGAAGCGCGCGAAAAGTCGCGGCAGCGACGGCGCGCCCGTCTGCGCCATTTGCAAATACTTATTGCCGCTTGCGGCCTTGCAGCGCCCGAAGACGGGGCGCCATGGCAGCGCCAAGATGGCGGGACATTGCGCAGTTGGCAGGCGCAATCACTTACCCACGCGCTGCCCGGACAGGCGCTTGCCCGCATTGTGTTCAACATCCACCGGCATCGAGGTGACCAGAATTACGGACCTGCAGGCCAGCCCATCCGGACATATCTGGCTGCGCTTCTTGAATTTCAAAGCCGTTGGCATGGTGCGTTGACAGACGAAACGATGCGGCAAAAAATCGGCGCGGCTGTCTTCTTTCGGCGTGAAGCCAAGCCTGCACAAGAATTGCCGCACTTCGGTTCGCCGCTTTCTGCAATGGCTTTTGCCGAATTCAGAACAGTCTGGCATGCCTTGGCGGCAAGATTTGGCCCGGCAGATGAGGTTGCATTCGAGGCCCCGATTCCCGCCTTGTGTCATTCCACTCAAGCGCCGATTGTCACTCCAGACGTCACCAGAATCCTGGAACTGGCAGGCCACGCGCCAACCCAGCGGCGGCTGTTGCGCGCCAAATTGTATCTGCAGCAAGCAGACGCGCAAACCGGATTGGCGCGATGCGCTTTGACGGGTGAAAATTTCGATGTTGCGGCCGCGTTTTCCGCAGAAATTGAGATCGATCATACTCTACCCAGAGTGCGCGGCGGCAAAGGCGGACGGCGCAACCTTCGCCTTGGCCTGGCGACGGCAAACCGTGCGAAGGGCAGCGGTCCCGGGCCGGCCTCGGCGCGGGCAAGCGGCGCGGACAAGCGGGTCAGCGCCACCGACGCGGATGCGTTGCGCAATGTGGTTCGCTTGGCCAGCGCTTTTGCCAAAGAGCGCCTGTCGCAGGGCGAAGTTACAATGATTTCTGTCGGGAGGATAACTGCACTGCGTCGCCGGCTGTTTGAGACCGGGCAGAGCAAAAACCGCTCTGACCTCAGGCACCACGCTGTTGATGCTATGCTGGCGGCGATCCTGGCTGCTGACGATGCGCAGGCGCCAGACGGGCCTGTCCTTGCTCCGCCAGTCATGCGCGGGCGAATCGAGAACGCCTTGAAGACAATTTCTTTGTCATCTCGTGCCGAGCATTCCACGAAAGGCTGCATGCACGAGGCGACGCGCCAGGGTTTGCGCAGGCAGGACAGTGATTCGTCCGCGCCTTTGTTCATTACCAGCCGCAAACCGGTCGGCTCATTGACCAAACCCATGCTTGGAAAAATCGTCGATTCCGCCTTGCGTCAGCGTGCCGCCGCGCTCGATCCTGCAGACAGCCAGGCCGTCAAACAGGTTTTCGGGCGGACACGGCGGGTCAAGATCATGCAGCCGGGAAGCGAAGCCATAATTCTGCG
Source organism: Rhizobiaceae bacterium (assembly GCA_049696015.1). GTDB lineage: Bacteria > Pseudomonadota > Alphaproteobacteria > Rhizobiales > Rhizobiaceae > JANMEX01. The sequence goes on from JBAVTG010000016.1 coordinate 6,522, forward strand.
CGACGCCGCTGGCCGGTTTCTGGCGGCTGTTCTTTCAGCGGACAACCATCACATGGACATTGTCCAGATGCGGGACGGGTTGTGGAGGGCGTTTGCCGCAGCGCGCCATCAACGGGCGCAGCCGGACTGGCGGCCGCAATGGGAGGCAAATCGCCTCGGCGGAAAGCTGGTCATGCGTCTCCACAAGGGAGACCTTGTTGAATGGCAGTCTGACACTGGCGATCGTGAAGTCCTGATTGTTGCCCGGATAAGCGGTTCATCTGGTATCGTGCATTTTTCACGGCCCTTTGGCGACACCGAAGGCGCCGGACTTGTCGCTGCCGCCGCCCGGACCATGCAAAAGCGCCAAATGCGGGCGCTCCATGCCGACGCAGCTGGCGGCATCCGCTACCGGCGGTCAAATTGCGCGTGAACACCCGCCTGTGCGATTGTGCGCCATCCGATTTGTTGAAAGCCCGGACCGGCTGCATGACCGCAACAGATATTGATGTTCAATGCATGCCCATGAAAGCAGATGAACGCCTCTCGAAATCCTGTCCGAAAAGACAGGGCGCCATGATTTGTCTCAGCCGAATTTTTCCGAGAGCCAAAATGTCAGCATCGCCAAACCCGCCAACGCAAGGCTGAGCGGGACGGCATTCAAAATCGCGTAGAGCACCGGGTTATGCAACGGCCCTGCAATCCACGCGGTTTCGCCAAGCGTGCCAAGCCCGTCCATCAGTGACCAGGATTGCCACAGGCTGGTGCTGATCCAGCCCCAAGCCTGAAAACCAATCAGAAGAATTGCGGCGATGAACGGCAGAATGCCAAACACGGTCAACAGAGCCAAACCGGCAAGATCGCCTATTTCGCCAGCGTCAAACCGGCTTTCGCGCTGTGCCTGCTGCTTGTTTTCAACGCTTTCGGTCATGCCCGCCCCTGAAATGTGTACGTGGGCTAGGATAAGCTCTGCGTGATATTGATGTCACGCGCTTATTTCATTTGGAAACAGTTTTTGAGAAGTTGGCTATTCGAACGCGCCGGCGCTTGGCATGGTCATCAATATTGATTTGTCCCGCGGACGAAAAATGCCTCTGGGAAATAACTCGCAATAGCGGGTCGAAAAGAGGGCGCGCACGGCCCCCGCTTTGGCTTTCAGCGATTTGGTTTGCGCCGGATTGTTTTCGATGGCCACGGCGGCATCATGCAATTCGCGGTCACAAGTGCAGTGTTCCACATCCGCGATGTAGCAGGCGTCATGCCTGCGGCAGGCTTCATCCAGTTCGTTGACAGGCACTGTTGCCAACGTGCCATAGCGGGTTCCCGGTCCGCAATAGTTGCCCATCAGCACCGGATTCGGACGGTTCGGCTTGACATGGGTATAGGGTATGATCAGGCCCTCCTGCGGCATGCAGGCCGACAGGGCAAAACCAAAAACGAGCAAGAGGCAGGCCAAAGATTTCTGCATTTGGTTCCGTAGCTGGGTCAGTGCAAAGCCCGCCAAGGCTATGCGGCATGGCGGTCTTATGGCGGCGCTGATGGAATCGAAATGGGGCCATTTCATGCCGGAACTTGAAGATCGCCAAAGCTTGATCGTTGACAGTCTTCTGCATGATGAATTCCGCAAGCATCCTTGCCGGGCGCAGCGGCTGGACAATTTCAAGAAACCATCACAGCTTACGCCCTGAAAAAGCCCCTCCAGCATACCGGGATCATCCGCATTTCAGTCTTGTCGAACGGTCCCAACGCCATTAACAGCACAGCTCGTTCATAAGGTGTGCATTTCGGTTGCGGCATGCGATAAGCCCGTCCGGAAAAAACGAAATTATGCCTTTCCTTCCCCATTTGCGGGCCGCCACTGCGTTCGCGATTTATGACTATCGAGGTTTGATCAATGCCCTATGATCCAAAGAGAATTGAGCCCAAATGGCAGCAGTTCTGGGAGGACAACGCGACTTTCAAGACGGAAGTCGATCTGGCCAAGCCGAAATACTATGTGCTGGACATGTTTCCCTATCCATCGGGCGATGGGCTGCATGTCGGCCATCCCGAAGGCTATACTGCGACCGATATTGTCAGCCGCTACAAGCGCATGCGCGGGTTCAACGTGCTGCATCCGATGGGCTGGGATGCCTATGGCCTGCCGGCAGAGCGCTATGCGGTCAGGACGGGTGTCCACCCTGCGATTACCACCAAGAGAAACATTGATACATTCCGCGGCCAGATCAAACGTCTGGGCTTTTCCTATGACTGGAGCCGGGAATTCTCGACAACGGACCCTGCCTATATCCGCTGGACGCAGTGGATCTTCCTCAAATTGTATGAGCGGGGCCTGGCCTATCAAGCGGAGGTCGCGGTCAACTGGTGCCCCGCCCAAGGCACTGTGTTGTCCAATGAAGAAGTCAAGGACGGCAAATATGTCGAAACGGGCGAGCCGGTCGAACGGCGGTTAATGCGCCAATGGATGTTGAAAATCACGGCCTATGCCGACCGGCTTCTCGATGATCTGGATGAACTGGATTGGCCCGAAGGCGTCAAGGCCATGCAGCGCAACTGGATTGGCAAGTCGGATGGCGCGACCGTCACGTTTTCCGTCGCCGACAGTGCGGAACAGCTCACAGTCTATACGACGCGGCCAGATACGATTTTCGGGGCGACGTTCCTTGTTGTTTCGCCCGAGCACCCGCTCATTTCCCATTTGACAAGCGAGTATCAGCGCCAAGAGGTCGAGACCTATATCACGCGCACGAAAATGTTCAGCGAAGTGGAGCGGGCCGAGCTGCGCACCAAGACCGGCGTGTTCACCGGCACATTTGCGATCAATCCTGCCAATGGCGCGCGCATTCCCATCTGGATCGCGGATTATGTGCTGATGGGTTATGGCTCGGGCGCCATTATGGCTGTGCCCGCCCATGACAGCCGCGACCACGAGTTTGCGCGTACCTACCAACTTCCCATCATCGAAGTCGTCAAGGCGCCGGATACACTCGATATTCAAATCGAGGCCTGGGAAGGCGATGGCCCGCTGGTGAATTCGGAGCTGTTGAATGGCTTGAATGTCACAGAAGGAAAAAACGCCGCCATTTCCTTTCTGGAGGAAAAAGGCTGCGCAGAGCGCCGGGTACAATACCGCCTGCGCGATTGGTTGTTTTCGCGCCAGCGCTATTGGGGCGAGCCGTTCCCGATCCTCCATCGGGCAGATGGAACCATTGTGCCGTTGCCGGAAGATTCGCTGCCGCTCCTCGCGCCAGAGCTTGATGATTACAAACCGACCGACGAAGGCTTGCCGCCATTGGCCAGAGCCGAAGACTGGGTCAAAACGACTGATCCGCAATCGGGCATGCCTGCCCTGCGCGAGACCAACACGATGCCGCAATGGGCAGGGTCGTGCTGGTATTATCTGCGCTTTGCCGACCCGAAGAATGACACTGCGCTGATTGACCCGGCGGTGGAAAAATACTGGCTGCCGGTCGATCTTTATGTCGGCGGGGCCGAGCACGCGGTACTGCATCTTTTGTATTCGCGGTTCTGGCACAAGGTGCTGTTTGATATCGGCATTGTCTCAACCAAAGAGCCGTTCCAGAAACTGTTCAACCAAGGCATGATATTGGCATTTTCCTACCGGGATGCCGTCGGCAAATACTACCTTCCTGACGAGGTCGTTGAGCGGGACGGCAAGTGGTTTGCGGGCCAGACGCCTGTCAGCCAGCAGATCGAGAAAATGTCGAAGTCGCGGTACAATGTCATCAATCCCGACGAGGTGATTGATGCCTATGGCGCGGATTCGATGCGGCTTTATGAAATGTTCATGGGACCGCTTGATGTGGCCAAGCCCTGGCAAATGGCGGGTGTGGCCGGGGTCAGCCGCTTTCTCAGCCGCGCTTGGCGGATTGTCACCAATGAAGATGAAAAGCTCAATGGCCAGGTGCGCAATGTCGAGCCCTCGCAAGAGATCCTGCGTCTCATGCACAAGACCGTTCGCGGTGTCGGCGAGGACATTGAAGCCTTCCGCTTCAACACGGCCATATCCAAACTCATGGAGATGTCGAACGCATTGAATGGCCTTGAAGAAAAGCCGCGCGCTGTGGTGGAAACCTTCGTCTTGCTGCTCGCGCCATTTGCGCCGCATCTTGCCGAAGAATTGTGGGCGACGCTCGGACATAAGGCTACGCTTGCCTATGCGCCCTGGCCGTCATTCGATCCGGCTTTGGCGCAAGATGAACTGCGTGAATACGCCATCCAAATCAACGGAAAGATGCGCCACAAAGTGCTCGCCGATGCGGGATTGGCCGGGGCAAGCCTTCTCGATGTCGTCAAGGCAGAGGAGCGCGTTCGGACGTTGCTGGATGGGAAGACCATCATCAAGGAAGTCGTGGTGCCAGGCCGGTTGGTCAACTTTGTTGTTGGCTAAGGCAAGTGGTAAGATAAATGGCGGAGAGGGAGGGATTTGAACCCCCGATGCCCTCACAGGCATGCCGCATTTCGAGTGCGGTGCATTCGACCACTCTGCCACCTCTCCGTCTGTTCTAGGTGCCTTG
>JBAVTG010000017.1:0-7033 GCA_049696015.1 Rhizobiaceae bacterium
CGAAATGGGCGTGCGCCGCCAGATCGCTGAAGTCTATCCGGCGCTGGCGGATGTTACGATGACCCATGCCTGGGGCGGCTATGTCGGCATCACTTTGCCGCGCAAGCCGTTCGTGCGCGAGGTGATGGCGAACCTCACCTCGATTGGCGGCTTTTCCGGCCACGGTGTCATGCTGTCGAATTTCACCGGACGGCTATACGCCGAAACGCTCACCGGCGACGACGACAAACTGCGCGCGCTGCGCGAACTCAAGATCCCGCCCTTCCCCGGCGGCCGCGCCTTACGCGCGCCGCTGTTGTTTCTCGCGCTCAACTGGTATGCGCTCAGAGACCGGATTTGACGGCAGCGCGGCTTGCAGCCACAGCGCGTCCAACTTGCGCAGTTCAGCCGGGTCAAACCGATCCAGTTCGTCCCAATACCGTCCGGATTTGGCCATATAGCCAAGATCCGCTTCGCGCTGGATCACGTCTTCGGCGGCATCTGCATCCGATATGGCGTTGGATTGATCAAACGCCTCGCGCAGTTCCATCGATGTCCAACCTGCAACTGTTTCGCGTGCGAACCGGGGGAAGACCAGCCTCGAGTCCTTTTGGCGCGACAAGTTGACCGTCAGACAACCCTGCCTTGCTGCCATCAGCATCAGCCGGGCTGATTTGGCTTCAAGGCTCTGCAGCGTGATGTCTTTGCGCAGCGGATCGGCAGTGCCTCTGCCGTAAAAGTGCGTGTTCGCGGCAGCATAGATCATGTCGCAGCCGAAAAAGGCCATGACATCGGGCTTCAAGACGCCCAAGGCCCAGTAACCGGCTGTGAACGCCATCGTGCCGCCGGCATAGACAAAACCGCCGAACATGTTCTGCACCGGGACAAACTCCTGCGCGGTCACAATCGACTGAGAGCCTGCATCAATGTGTTGCGGGCGGCGCTCGGGAGGGAAATCTTCGGGATAGATCAAGTGCGTCCAATCGGGCCGGACCTGCCAGGCATTGTTGATTGCGACGATTGCGTCGAAGTCTTCGCGCGGCCAATCAGAGGCATCAAGGGCGTCTGTGCCACTTCCAAGAATCAATATGCGTCGCACTTGTCTCATCTTGAAATATCCTTTTGCCGGAAATTAAGTAGGGCGGACAATATGTTTTCAAGAGATGCGACCCAAGCGGGCGAAGTCAATTCACGTGATATTGCAAGTCGATAAAACAAAGCACCCGCCAATTGGCGGGTGCTGATCGTCCAGGCTCTTGGCCCGTCAGTTCTTGTGGCGCGAGGCCGAATTGTTAGCGGACAGCCTTGCGGGCGACTTCGCTGATGTTGCCGCGGACAATGCCCATGTCGGCAAGCGAGCGGTTCGACAGGCCGGACAATTCAGCAACCGTGTTGCGGTAATTGCGCCAGGTCTTGTACGAATTCATAACGTTCATTTTGTTTCTCCTTTCGAGAAAGCCACCGGTCGCTTCTTTGTTTGACCGATGCAGCATATCTAATCGAAAGCGCTTTCAATGAGTAGCGCTGATGTTGCAGTGCAGCAATGCACATAGTGCATTGGTTAAACGTTAGTTATGCGTTTTTATTCCGCACGGCGATTGCTCCCCTGAAGAGAACCGCACACATTCCCTGTAAGGCGAAAGCATTAACGTGGCGGCGGACCCGCGAGGATCTCGACATTTCCACGGGTGAACTTTCCGCGCAGGCAACCAGCGACATAGGGAAACTCGTCTGTGGCGTGATAGTGATACATTGAGGTCGCTGTGCCGTCCCATACAATCTCGTGGCTGTGGCCATGGCATACGTCGAGGTTGCTGTTGGTCAATTTTTTGCCGCCTTCGCCGTGGCGTCCGTATATCCCGAACCCGTCGATTGCATAGCCGGCAAGTGGAGAATGCTCCTCTTTCTTGGCTGCACCTTCAGCGCAGGCACTCAAGTTATGATAGTGGTAAATGCCACTGGGTTGTGGGTGACCATCACAGCCGTCCTGTATTTCATGCGCGACTGCATCGCGCCCCGGCGCATCCAGTCCGCTGAAAAGAACCGCACCCGACAAAAGGATACCGATAGCACCGGGCGCGCACATAGGTTGAGGCAGGAGCTCCGGTCTTGCTGGCAATCGAATGATTAAGTTCTTTTCACGGATTGAATTTGGGTTGGTATCGTATGCGTAAGCTGCTGTTCCCGGCTTAATCGGGAAGTCACCCGTTCCATGGTCCGGCAATGCATTGAAAATAAATTCACGCTCGCCGCCAATGAGCGCCATCGTCATCTGGCGTTTCCAACGGGCATTGCCGGGCACGATGGGCTTGGCTGTTTTGTCAAAAGTGGCGTCGGGCTTGATCCAAGGCCCTAAAACCTGCGCGCCACCTGCTTCAGGTTCAACCCGGCACGGCCACAGCCAGCCAACTTTCGGCGCATCGGACTTCAGATTGTCACCGAGCGGCAGCTTTGTCAGATCATGGGCGAATGCGTCGGTTAGAGTCAAAACGACAGCTATGACTAGCAGTACCGGAAGCAACATGCCGCACTACCCCTTCCTGACAATCACGCTCCCGGCCGAGTATCCCGCGCCAAACGAGCAGATGACGCCGAGATCGCCGGATTTCAAATCATCCGAATATTTCGAAAACGCGACGATCGACCCGGCTGACGATGTGTTGGCGTAATCCTGCAAAATGTTTGGCTGTTCGTGCTTTTCGGGCGTTCGGCCTAAAACCTTGGCGCCGATGAGATCGTTCATCGCCTTGTTGGCCTGATGCAGCCACAGGCGCGAAAGTTGATCCGGTTTAATGGCATTGTCGGCCAGATGCGCCAGAATCAGTTCTGCCACCATTGGCACAACCTGCTTGAACACTTTGCGCCCTTCCTGGCGGAACAGCATGTCGCGCCGGTCCGCCATGTGGCCTTCGCGGGTGCGGCGCAGGAAGCCGTTGTTGTTGCGGATGTTGTTGGAAAATTCGGTGATCAGCCGGGTGGAGACAATTTCGTATTGATGCGCGGACGAAGCCAGATCGGCGCGCTCGACAAGAATGGCGGTGCAGACGTCGCCAAAAATGAAGTGACAGTCGCGGTCACGCCATTCCAGGTGCGCCGAACAGATTTCCGGGTTGACGATCAGGATCGCCCGGGCCGAGCCTGCGCGGATCATATCCGCAGCGGTCTGGATGGCAAAGGTCGCCGACGAACAGGCGACGTTCATGTCAAAGCCGAATCCTTTGATACCCAGCGCCTGCTGCACCTCGATGGCGATGGCCGGATAGGCGCGCTCATGGTTGGACGCCGCGCAGATGACGCCGTCAATGTCCGTTGCTGTTTTGCCTGCTTTGGCCAAGGCCTCGTTTGCGGCGCTGACCGCCATTTCGGCCATCACCGATATCTGGTCATCGGACCGTTCCGGCAGCACCGGATGCATGATGGCGGGATCAAGCACACCGGATTTGTTGAGCACATGGCGCCGCTCGATGCCGGATGCCTTGACGATGAATTCCTCCGATGAAGGCCCGATCGGCTCCATCTCGCCGGCGGCGATTCTGGCAGCATTGCGGCTGTTTTCGCCGTCCGCCCATGCGTTAAAGGCTGCAACCAGCTCGGCATTTGAAATGGAAAGATCAGGCGTAAACACGCCGGTTGCGCTGATGACGGCTGTTTCCACACCAAACTCCGCAGGGAATCGCCCCAAAGGGCATTAATCTGGCGCCAAACTAGGCCGAATTCCTTAAAATGTCACATGCGGCGGAAATCACGATTTATGCAACATGACGATGACTGCATGGAACCCAACCGAGGCCTTCGATTGATTTCGCTACGCAAAAAGCCGAAAAGAGCCGAGTGGGCAGGCGCGCCCTAAGCATAAGATGACCGCTGCGAAGCGCCGCCGTTGAAAACCAGCGGGGGCAAGGTTTAGGCTGTAGAAGCAAGCTAAGGGATACCAACTCTCGGAAGGCTTTTGGCCATGTACAATCGTCTGTTCCTCGCGGTGCTTTTCACAGGCCTCCTGCATCCTATCGCCGAAGCAAGCGGTGTGCCCACGATCCCGTTTGTCGACGGCCGCTGGCAAGGGGGCACCAAAGGCGGTCCAGACCGTTCGGATTTTGAAGAATGTTGGGCCAGCACGGAATTTGACGATGGCACCGTGTTTACCCTGACAAAACGAAGAGACGGGAGCTGGAATCTGCAATTGTCCAATCCCGGTTGGCGGCTGCCACAGCCGCGCCGATACGCGATGGTTGCGCTGGTCGATTTCTATCCCCGGCTTCGCATCGCGGCTGAAGCCAAGAACCAGACACTTCTGGAGATCGCCGACCTTGACCACATCTCTCTGTTGGGACTCATCGAGAATGGTCACACAATCGATCTTGCGTCTGACGGCTTCAATGAAAAGTATGAACTTGAAGGCAGCGCTAAGATTATCCAGAGGATTCGAAACTGTTTCGATCAATTCGTTGGCGAAATGCCAGCGGCGGTTAACGGTCCGAGAAGATAGTCCCCTGTCCGCCAGTTGGCGGAATTGGCACAAATTGACGATGCCAAACTTGCCGAAAATCAAGTAGCCAAGATAATCGAGACTTGTCGTTCTGTCCGCATCGCTGCCATTTGCCTCGAGCGCACATTAATCACCACAATCAGCGCAAAATTCGGGTCTAGCCAATTTAAATCGATTAGATTATAGATTAACGACTATCCCAGAAAGAACAGGACATTTCGATGACGAGTCAGATCATCCCCGTCGAGCCGTTCGACTGTGTCGTCTTTGGCGGCACGGGCGATCTTGCCGAGCGCAAGCTCATTCCGGCGCTTTACCAGCGCCAGGTCGCGGGCCAATTGTCGGAACCGACCCGCATCGTCGGCGCCTCGCGCGCCCAGATGTCCACTGACGATTACCGCAACTTCGCCCGTGCTGCGATCAGCGAATTTGTCAAGGCCGATGAGCGGATTGACACGGAAATCGAAGAGTTTGTGCAGCGCCTGCATTACATTTCCGTCGATGCCAAGGCGGACACCGGCTGGTCCGCGCTTGCCGCTTTTTTCAACGACGCGGCGCCGGGACGGGTCCGCGCTTTTTATCTGGCCGTTTCGCCGTCGCTGTTCGGCGATATTGCCGACAAGCTGAAGCACTACGGACTGATCACGCAATCCTCGCGCATCATTGTTGAAAAGCCGCTCGGCCGCGACCTTGCCTCAGCCAAGCAGCTCAATGACATTATCGGCAATGATTTTGCCGAACATCAGGTCTTCCGCATCGACCATTACCTCGGCAAGGAAACAGTGCAGAACCTGATGGCGCTGCGCTTTGCCAATTCGCTTTATGAGCCCTTGTGGAACTCGGCGCACATCGACCATGTGCAGATCACCGTGGCCGAATCCGTCGGCCTCGAGGGGCGCGTCGGCTATTACGATACCGCCGGCGCGCTGCGCGACATGGTGCAGAACCATCTTTTGCAGCTCCTCTGCCTTGTCGCCATGGAGCCGCCATCGTCGATGGATGCCAATGCGCTGCGCGACGAAAAGCTGAAAGTGCTTCGCTCGCTCAAACCCATTAACGGCGCCAATGCCGCGCAGATGACCGTGCGCGGCCAGTACCGCGCCGGCGCGTCCGGCTCCGGCGCTGTCACCGGCTATCAGGAAGAGCTCGGCAAGCCGTCCAACACAGAAACTTTTGTCGCCATCAAAGCCGAGGTCGGCAATTGGCGCTGGGCCGGCGTTCCCTTCTACCTGCGCACCGGCAAGCGCCTCGCGGGCCGCATGTCGGAGATTGTCATCTGTTTCAAACAGGTGCCGCATTCGATCTTTGCCGAGGCTGCCGGACAGGTGTTCCGCAATGAGCTGGTCATCCGCCTGCAGCCGAACGAGGGCGTCAAGCAGTGGATCATGATCAAGGATCCGGGACCCGGCGGCATGCGCCTGCGCCACGTGCCGCTCGACATGACCTTTGCCGACGCTTTCAAGGTGCGCAATCCCGATGCCTACGAGCGCCTTCTCATGGATGTCGTGCGCGGCAACCAGACGCTGTTCATGCGCCGCGACGAAGTCGAGGCTGCGTGGATGTGGATCGATCCGATCCTCAATGCCTGGGAAGAGACGGCGCAGCAGGCACAGGGCTACACCTCCGGCACCTGGGGTCCGTCTTCCGCCATTGCGCTGATCGAACGCGACGGACGCACTTGGCACGAGGAAGAAGGCTGATGGCGATTGAGCGTCACACGTTTTCGTCTGTGCAGGCGCTCGCTGATGCGTTGGCGGATTGCGTGGCTGCAAACCTGCTATCGGGTATCAACGAGCGCGGCGCGGCTGTGCTTGCCGTGTCCGGCGGCTCAACGCCGAAACTCTTCTTCAAGGCGCTCGCTTTGCGTCCGATCGACTGGTCCAAAGTCTCCGTCACGCTTGTCGATGAACGCTGGGTCGGGCCGGACTCTGACCGGTCCAACGCAAGACTGGTCAATGAAAACCTGCTCACCGGCGCTGCTGCCAGCGCCAGGTTCGTGCCGCTCTGGTCGGGCGGCGATGAGCCGGATGAAGCTGCCCTCGCCCGTACCAACGGGCACCTCAGCGATCTGGCATCACCCTTTGATGCCGTCATTCTGGGCATGGGCAATGACGGGCACACCGCCTCGTTTTTTCCCGGCGGCAACACGTTGCATGAAGCGCTGACATCCAATGGTCCGGCCCTGCCGCTTGCCGCGCCGGGCGCTGGCGAGACCCGGATCACGCTGACCTTGCCCGTTCTTTTGAACACAAAGGCGCTGTATCTTCATATCGAAGGTCCGGATAAGGCCGCTTCGCTGGAAAAGGCGCTCGGTGAAGGCACTGTCGAAGACATGCCGGTGCGCGCCGTTCTCAGACAAGCGCGCACGCCTGTCGACATTTATCACGCCTAACGCTGGAGGGAGCGCCCCGATGAGCGCCAACAAAACCATTCTTGCTGTGACACAGCGCATTGTCGAGCGGTCAAAGCCGACACGCGAGCCTTACCTCGATCGCGTTCGCACGGCTGCATCCAACAAGCCAAACCGCGCCACGCTCGGCTGTGCCAATCTGGCCCATGGCTTTGCCG
>JBAVTG010000018.1:0-12413 GCA_049696015.1 Rhizobiaceae bacterium
GGCGGCGGCAAGACCAAAGCGCCGAAGGTTTCCGGCGGCTCGGTCGCGGGCGGCATGTCGGGTTCTGCGCCGGGCGCGGGTCCGGATGACACGGTCAAAGCGTTTGTCGATTTCCAGAATGATGTGACCGCCAAGGACATCCGCATGGCGGTGCGCGAGGGCATGCATTCCATCGAGCATGTCAAGCGCTTCACCACCAATGGCATGGCCTCCGATCAGGGCAAGACATCCAACATGCATGGGCTTGCGATTGCTGCTGAGGCGCTGGGCAAGCCGATCCCGCAGGTGGGCCTGACGACGTTCCGCTCGCCCTACACGCCGGTGACATTCGGCACCATCGTCAACCACGCGAAGGGTCAGCTGTTTGACCCGACGCGGCGCACGCCTTGCCACGACAGCGCAGCCGCAATGGGCGCGGTGTTTGAAGATGTCGGCCAGTGGAAGCGCGCCTGGTATTTCCCCAAGGCCGGCGAGGACATGCACCAGGCCGTGGACCGTGAGTGCAAGGCGGTTCGCACGACCGCTGGCATGTTCGATGCGTCAACCTTGGGCAAGATCGAAGTGGTCGGGCCGGATGCGGCGAAGTTCCTCAACATCCTCTACACCAACTCATGGGACAAGCTCGGCGTCGGCCGCTGCCGCTATGGCATCATGCTGCGCGAGGATGGCTTCATCTATGACGATGGCGTGGTCGGGCGCATGGCCGAGGACCGCTTCCATGTGACCACCACCACCGGCGGCGCGCCGCGGGTGATGAGCCATATGGAAGACTATCTCCAGACCGAATTCCCCGATTTCAATGTCTGGCTCACGTCCACCACCGAACAATGGGCGGTCATTGCCGTGCAGGGGCCGAAGGCGCGCGAGATCATCACGCCGTTTGTGGCGGGCACTGACATGTCCAACGAGGCGTTTCCGCACATGTCGGTGCGCGAATGCACTTTCATGGGCATTCCCTGCCGTCTGTTCCGCATGACGTTTGCGGGCGAGCTCGGGTTTGAAATCAATGTTCCGGCCAATTATGGCAAGGCCGTTTGGGATGCGCTTTACGCCCATGGCGCGCCGCTAGGGCTGACACCCTATGGCACCGAGGCGATGCACATTTTGCGCGCCGAGAAGGGCTATATCATTGTCGGTCAGGATACGGACGGCACTGTTACGCCGCAGGATGCGGGCCTTTCATGGGCCATTGCCAAATCCAAACCCGACTTTGTCGGCATTCGCGGTCTCAAGCGTGTCGATCTTGTCGCACCCGGACGCAAGCAGCTGGTTGGTTTGAAGACCAAGGACGCCAAAACCGTTCTGGAAGAAGGCGCGCAGATTGTGCTTGATCCAAAGCAGGCCATCCCGATGAAGATGGTCGGCCATGTCACATCGTCCTACTGGTCAGAAAACTGCGGCCGGTCCATTGCCATGGGCCTGGTCGAAGGCGGGTTCGACAAGATGGGCCAGACGGTTTTTGTGCCAATGCCTGACCGGGTGATCGAAGCTGAAATTTGTGATGCTGTTTTCTATGACAAGGAAGGAGGCCGGATCAATGTCTGACCTCGCACTCACTGCCCGCGGTCCGCTTGATGGCCGGGTTGCCGCGTTTTCCAATGTGACGGTTGCGCCCCTTCCGGCCGCCTCGCGCCTGTCGCTGCGCGCCCGGCCGGATTCGGTTGCTGCGCTGTCGAAAGCGCTCGGCATCGACCTGCCGCTCAAGCCGAAAACCAGCGCGACCAAGGGCGCCCGCACTGCCTTCTGGCTCGGACCTGATGAATGGCTGATCCTGGATGAAGCTGGCAAGAATCTCATCGCCGACTGCGCCAAGTCCAAAGCGCTGCATTCAGCCACCGACATTTCCGAGCGCAACACCGCAATCCTCGTGTCCGGCAAACATGCGCGCGGCACATTGTCTGCCGGCTGCCCGCAGAACCTGTCGGACAAAGCCTTCCCCGTCGGCGCTGTGTCGCGCACGCTGCTCGGCAAGATCGAAGTCATCATCAACAGGACGGGCGCAGAGACGTTCCGGGTGGAGTGCTGGCGCAGTTTTGCTGATTATGCGTTCACCTATCTCAGCGATGCGGCGCGGGATTCGGTGGCTTAAGCTGCAAACTCCAGCTTGATCTTCTGCCCGGTCGCCTTGGCATACTTCTGGATCGAGTCGATCGTCACGCTGCCTTTGCCGGATTCCATACGGGCAATGCTGGACTGTGTTGTGCCCATGCGCTCGGCGACTTCGGCCTGCGACAGCCGCGCCTTGCGGCGGGCGGCCATCAATGCCTTAATAACTGCGAATTGAGGCGCAAGTGCTTCATATTCGGCGGCGACGTTGGGATCAGACAAAAGTTCTTTCTTGAGATCAGCGAATTTCATTTTGTTTTCCTTCTTTTCTCGCGGTTTCCAATTTCAGTCTGGCATTCATTCGCGCCTTTGCCTTTTGCCGCTCATGATCCGGCAGTTTTTGCGATTTTTTGACGAAGGCCGATACGACAATCAGGCGCTTGGGATTAATTGTGAAATAGAGTGCCCTGCCTATTCCCGATCTTGCCTTGAGCCTCAATTCCCAGAGCTTTCCATCGATCTGGCGCGAAAAACCGGGCGGTAAATCTTGCGGACCATCTTCGGTAATCAGCGAGAATATCTTTGCGACATAACCTTTCAGATCGTCAGGGAATGACCTGATTTCCCGCGCGGCGGCGTCATCAATTTCGATTGTCCACATGACGTCAACATATAGCGTTAGCGCTATACTTTCAAGTGGTCCGTTGCATTGGCCAGGCTACAACCGCTTGTGATTGTCGGCTTCTGCGCCATGTGTGTAAAAAGAAACACATGCTTCTGCCACTCGAAGTCCCCACGGAACCCCCATGTCCGCCGAAACCATCCGCTTTTCGATCTTCCTTGGCATTTTCGCGCTCGTTGCCGTCGCCGAATGGCGCTTTCCGCAGCATGCGCGGGTGCAGACGCGGCGTGAGCGCTGGGTGACCAACATTGGCATTCTCATCATTGATGTGATTGCGGTGCGTTTGACCGTCGGCGCGGCGGCCTATGCGATGGCGGTTTATGCGCAAGCCAATGGCTGGGGCCTGTTCAACGCGCTTGATTGGCCGCTCTGGACCGAAGGCCTTGCCGCTTTTCTCATTCTCGATTTTGCCATTTACCTCCAGCATGTCATGAGCCATGCGCTGCCCGCGTTCTGGCGGCTGCATCAGGTGCATCATGCGGACCTCGATGTGGACTCGACCACCGGCACGCGTTTTCATCCGCTGGAAATCCTGATTTCGCTGGGTTGGAAAGCCGCCCTTGTTGCCGTATTCGGCATCAGTGCGTGGACAGTGGTGATCTACGAGGTCGTTCTCAACGCGGCGTCGGTTTATACCCACGGCAACATCCGCATTCCAGCAAAGTCAGACTACGCGCTCCGCTGGCTGTTCTGCACACCCGACATGCACCGGGTCCACCATTCGGTCATCCCGCAAGAGACCAATTCCAACTTCGGCAATTTTCTGTCGGTCTGGGACCGGCTGTGCGGCACCATGCGGCGTGATCCCCTGAAGGGTCAGCTTGGCGTCGAGATCGGGCTGAATGCGTTTCGCGATCCGGCCAAACTTGGATTGTTCAGCCTGCTGACCATGCCATTCCGGTCTGTGGCGAAAGACTATACGTTTGAAAAGCCTGTGCCCGGGCAGGAAAAATAGCGATCAGGCGTCCGCCATTTCAACCATCGCCAGCGTCAGCCATGTCGCCTTGAACGCTGGCGTGAGATTGCCTTCGACCTCAAGGGCAACATGATATGTGTTCAGAACCCGGCCCGACTTGCGGATATCTGTCTTGACCAGCTCAAAGCGGGCGCGAACGCGGCTGCCGGTCTTGACCGGCGTCAGAAACCGCACCGAATCGAAGCCGTAGTTGATGCCCATCGTTGCGCCAACAATGCCGGGCAGGGCCTCATAGGCGAGAGTGGACAAAAGCGACAGTGTCAAAAAGCCATGGGCAATCGTGCCGCCGAACGGTGTTTCCATGGCGGCGCGGGCTGGATCAACGTGAATAAACTGGTGATCGTCGGTCGCGTCGGCGAACTCGTTGATCATCTCTTGCGAGACCGTGCGCCATTCAGACAGGCCGATTTCGCTGCCAACGGCGGCGCGCAATTCATCCAGTGTCAGCGGTGGTTTCATAGGGTGTTTGCGTCACAGTTTGTCTTGCGCGGCCAATGGCCCAACTTTCCGCTTTTGTCCAGTCCGTAAAATCCAGGCACCGCGCACGATCGGCCATTGCCAAACGGATGGAAGCGACCGAAAGTACAATTGGACCCGATGCAATCTCATGCATTCATCCGCAAGCGTGCTTGGAGGAGGACTGCTTGGAACTGAGTGGCGAATATGAAATTGCAGCACCACGGACACGAGTGTGGACGTTGCTGAATGACCCTGCCGTCCTGAAAGAGTGCATTCCCGGCTGTGAGGAATTGACTGCCGATGGCGATGATGCTTTTGCCGCGACAGTTGTGTTGAAGATCGGCCCGATCAAGGCGCGCTTCACCGGCGAAGTCACCCTGTCCGATAAAATCGTTCCCGAGAGCTACAAGATCACCGGCGAAGGCAAGGGCGGCGTTGTCGGTTTTGCCAAGGGCTCGGCTGATGTCCATCTGGCAGACAATGGCGGCTCCACAAGTTTGACCTACAATGTCAAAGCCGATGTCGGCGGCAAGATCGCCCAGCTTGGCTCGCGGCTTATCGCATCGACCTCGAAAAAGCTGGCTGACCAGTTTTTCGGAAAATTCGCACAAATCGCAGGCGCGCCAGTTGCCTGAGTAACCATGTTCTTGAGGAGGAAATGAATGTCCAAAATCGAAATGACCGTCAATGGACGGAAGATAACCGGGGAATGCGAGGACCGGACGCTTCTTGTGAACTTCATTCGGGAGAATCTTGGGCTGACCGGCACCCATGTTGGCTGTGACACGTCGCAGTGCGGCGCGTGCGTCATCCATGTCGATGGGCTGGCGGTGAAATCCTGCACGATGCTGGCGGCGCAAGCCAACGGCTCGACGCTGACCACAATCGAAGGTTTGGCGGGGGGCGGCGCGCTGCATATTGTCCAGCAGGCATTCCACGAAAACCATGGCCTGCAATGCGGCTTTTGCACTCCCGGCATGATCATGGCGTCCGTCGACATCATCGCCCGCCATCCGGCCGGTCTTGATGAGGCGACAGTCCGCGCCGAGCTGGAAGGCAATATCTGCCGCTGCACCGGCTACCACAACATCGTCAAGGCCGTGCTCGACGCGTCGAAGAAGATCAACAAATCGAAGGGCAAGAAGGCGGCGTGAGAAGCTACTAGGGAGCAGCCAATTGCGAAGGAATAACCTCGCAGCGCTCTTTTCTCACTTCCCCGCTTCCCGCATTCCGCTTTTCTCAGGAGGAGAAAATCATGGGTATTGAAGGCATTGGCGCCAGCGTTCTTCGCAAGGAAGACAAGCGCTTCATCACCGGCAAGGGCCGGTACACCGACGACATGGTCGTTCCTGGCATGAAGCATGCCCATTTCGTGCGCTCGCCGCACGCGCATGCGTCCATCACCAAGATTGATACCAAAAAGGCCATGGCGATGCCGGGCGTTATTGGTGTTCTGACCGGCAAGGAACTGAAGGCCGACAAGATCGGCAACCTCATTTGCGGCTGGATGATCCATTCCAAAGACGGCACGCCGATGAAGATGGGCGCATGGTCGCCGCTGGCCACGGACACTGTGCGCTATGTCGGCGATGCGGTTGTTGTCGTGGTGGCCGATACCAAGCAACAGGCGCGTGATGCTGCCGAAGCAGTCGACATCACCTACAAGGTCAAGAAAGCCGTCGTCGCTTCTGTCGATGCGCTCAAGGCCGGCGCGCCGCAGATCCATCCGGAAGCGGAAGGCAATTTGATCTATGATTGGGAACTTGGAGACGCCAAGGCAGTGGAAGCAGCGTTCAAAAAGGCTGCCCACATCACCAAGATGGACATCATCAACAACCGTCTGGTGCCCAATGCCATGGAACCGCGCGCTGCGCTCGGTGTCTATGATGCGGCGGAAGATCATTTCACCTGCTGGACAACCTCGCAGAACCCGCACCTTGCCCGTCTGGTGATGAGCGCGTTCTACAACGTCGCGCCGGAAAACAAACTGCGTGTCATCGCGCCGGATGTCGGCGGCGGGTTCGGCTCCAAGATCTACATCTATCCGGAAGAAATCGTCTGCCTGTGGGCGTCGAAGAAGACCGGCGTTCCAGTCAAGTGGAACTCGGACCGCACGGAAGCCTTTCTGACCGATGCGCATGGCCGCGACCATGTCACCCACGCAGAGATGGCGTTCGACAAGGACAACAAGATCATCGCCTTCAAGACCGACACGATCGCCAATCTCGGCGCTTACATGTCGCTGTTCTCGTCGGTGACGCCGACCTATTTGCACGCGACGCTTTTGTCGGGCCAGTACAATATCCCGGCGATCCACTGCAACATGCGCGCCGTCTACACCAACACAGCGCCGGTTGACGCCTATCGCGGCGCGGGCCGTCCGGAGGCGACCTATTCTGTCGAGCGGATGATTGAAACGGCAGCGCGCGAGCTTGGCGTGAGCCCGGCGGAACTGCGCCGTCAAAACTTCATCCGCACCTTCCCGCACCAGACGCCGGTGATCTTCTGCTATGATGCGGGGGATTTTGAAGCCTCGCTCAACATGGCGATGAAGGCTGCGGACTATGCGGGCTTTCCCAAGCGCAAAGCGAAAGCGGCCAAGGAAGGCAAATTGCGCGGCATCGGCATGAGCTGCTACATCGAAGGCTGCGGCATTGCGCCGTCGGCTGCGGTGGGTTCGCTCGGCGCGGGCGTTGGCTTGTGGGAATCTGCCGAAGTGCGGGTCAATGCGGTCGGCACGGTTGAAATCCTCACAGGCTCGCATAGCCACGGCCAGGGCCACGAAACCACCTTCGCCCAGCTTGTTTCCGAGCGCTTCGGGCTGCCGGGCGCCAATGTCACCGTTGTTCATGGCGACACGGACAAGGTGCAGATGGGCATGGGCACATACGGCTCGCGCTCCGGCGCTGTCGGCATGTCTGCCGTGGTCAAGGCGCTCGACAAGGTCGAAGCCAAGGCCAAGAAAATCGCCGCGCATCTGTTGGAAGCTGACGAAGGCGACATCGTCATTGAAAATGGCGAGTTGAAAGTGGCGGGCACCGACAAGAAAGTGCCGTGGTTCCAGATGGCGCTTGCTGCCTACACCGCTCACAATCTGCCTGCAGGCATGGAGCCGGGCCTGAAGGAAGGCGCGTTCTACGATCCGTCCAACTTCACCTTCCCGGCCGGTTGCTACATCTGCGAGGTTGAGGTCGATCCGGAGACCGGTAAGACTGATATCATCCAGTTTGTCGCCTCCGATGATTTCGGCAATGTCATCAACCCGATGATTGTCGAAGGACAGGTGCATGGCGGCATCGCGCAGGGTGTCGGACAGGCGATGCTGGAAGGTGCGCATTACGATGCATCCGGCCAGCTCCTGACCGCCAGCTTCATGGATTATACCATGCCGCGCGCGCAGGATCTTCCGTCCTACAAGATCTCGACCACAGTGACCCCTTCGCCGAGCAATCCGCTCGGCATCAAGGGCTGCGGCGAAGCTGGCGCTATCGGTTCACCACCGGCTGTCATCAATGCCATCACCGACGCCATCGGCAACAACAACCTGACCATGCCTGCCACGCCGCTTGCGGTATGGAATGCGCTTCAGGCTGCGAAATAAGGAGAACGCACCATGTATGAGACCAATTATCACCGCGCTTCCTCCGTCGCAGACGCCGTGAAGCTTCTGAAAAAGTCCGAAGATCCAAAAGTGCTTGGCGGCGGGATGACGCTGATCCCGACAATGAAGCAACGGCTGGCTTCGCCATCGGATTTGGTTGATATCAGCAAAATCAAGGAATTGTCGGGCGTGACCATATCCGGCAAAAGCGTCAAGATCGGCGCGGCGACATCGCATTTTGATGTCGCCAACAATGAGAAGCTTGCCAAGGTCTGTCCGGCGTTGTGCGCGCTTGCCAGCCACATTGGCGATCCGCATGTGCGCTATCGCGGCACGATCGGCGGATCGATTGCCAACAATGATCCAGCAGCGGACTACCCGTCGGCCATGTTGGCACTCAATGCCACCATCCACACGGACAAGCGTTCGATCCCAGCCGACAAATTCTTCAAGGGCCTGTTTGAAACATCCCTGAAGGACGGCGAGATCGTCACCGGCATCGAGTTCACAGCTCCCGCAAAAGCAGGTTACGCCAAGTTCCCCAATCCCGCCTCGCGCTATGCCATGACCGGCGTGTTCGTGGCCAAGGACAAGGAAGGCGTGCGTGTTGCCGTCACTGGCGCGGGCGATGGCGGTGTGTTCCGGCACAAGGGTCTGGAGGCCGCGCTCGACAAGAAGTTCGAGGCTTCATCGGTTGATGCCGTCAAGGTTGATGCCAAAGGCCTCATGAGCGACATGCACGGCTCTTCCGAGTACCGGGCCGCGCTGATCAAGGCGATGGCCAAGCGCGCAGTTGCAGCGGCAGGCTGAGAACCGTGCTTTATCAAGGAATTGGAACGGGGCCTTCGCGGCCCCGTTTTTTTCGCGCTGCGATCATTGGGTCTGATTGCATTCGCGCCATACCCGGTCTAACCGAAAGCCAGCGCCAGAATATTTCCGGAGTCGGACATGAAGACCATCATCGCCCCTTCCGTCCTTGCCGCCGATTTTTCCAAACTCGGCGATGAAGTCGAATCCGTCGTGCGTGCCGGGGCGGACTGGATCCACCTTGATGTGATGGACGGGCATTTCGTGCCGAACATCACGTTTGGTCCGCCGGTTATCAAAGCACTGCGCAATCGCACCAACGCGATATTCGACTGCCATTTGATGATAGCGCCCGCCGATCCCTATCTGGCGGCCTTCGCCGATGCGGGCTGCGATATCATCACCGTCCATGCCGAGGCTGGTCCGCATCTCGACCGTTCGCTGCAGACAATCAAAAATCTTGGCAAAAAGGCGGGTGTGTCGCTCAATCCGGCAACGCCCGAGAGTGTAATTGAAAACGTCCTCGACCGGCTCGACCTTATCTTGATCATGACCGTCAATCCTGGCTTTGGCGGTCAAACGTTTATCCCGGCGATGGTGGACAAGATTGCCCGTGTCAAATCCATGATTGGCAGGCGCCCGATCCACATCGAGATCGATGGCGGTGTCACGACCAAGACTGCGCCACTCGTCACCGCTGCAGGGGCAGATGTGCTTGTTGCCGGTTCGGCAATTTTCAGTACGGGCAGCGAAGAGGGCTACCGCAACGCGATTGCCGATCTGCACAAGTCAATCGGCGGAAACTGAGCCCATTCGGCGCAGGAAACCGCCACTTCGGCGGGCAATTCGGCGCGGGTTCACCAGACGAATGGATCGGTGTCCGAGCGACGTCCGAGCATCATGCAGTCGGCGACCAGTTCCAGCGGCGATCCGTCCATTTCGCTCTTGCCGAACTTAATCAATTCGGCGAAGCGGGCGTATATTTGCTCATACTCCTGGCTTGGTGCGGCAACGGTTTCAATCCCGTTGACGGACAGCCTGGTGCCGCCGTGAGTCAGTTTGAGTTTGTGCGACGCGGTCTCGACATCGATGTTCCACGACTGCTCGCCTTTCTGGCGCCAGTCGAATTCTGCGGAAAGATCTGCATTGCCGCTGTCCGCCGCGCGAAACCTGATGCTGGCCGCAATCGGGGTGAAGCGGTTTGACGGTGTGACAAGGTCGGCGCTTTCGACAAACACCGGCTCGGGCAATATTTCGGTGACAATTGACAAAGCGTTGATGCCCGGATCAAACACGCCGAACCCGCCCGGCTCCCAGATCCATTCCTGCCCCGGATGCCATTGCCAGACACTCTCTTTCCACGAGACATGCAGGCGCGTCACCTTCTGGCCTGCAAGGATTTTCTTAGCTTCAGCAACAGCGGCGTTGAACCGCGAGTGCCAGGTCTGGAAAGCAACCTTGCCGGATGCGGCGGCGCGGGCCTTCAGATCGGCATATTCGGAAATGGTTGGTGTTGGCGGCTTTTCGAGCAGCAAATGAACGCCCGCCTGCAAGCACTCGATCGCGATATTGCGCCGTACAGATGGCGGCGTGCAGATGGCAACGGCGTCTAACTTGGCGTTTTTCAGCATCTCTGCCGGGGTCTTGAACGCCGGAACGCCCAAATCCGACGGGCGGGAGGAGACGACGGCCGCCAATTTGAAATCGCTGTTTTTGGCGATGCATGGCAAATGCTGGTCTTGCGCGATCTTGCCCAAACCGATGACACCGATGGAAATAGCCACTTGAAACCTCCGCAATTGCAGTTGACCGCATAGCAGATAGTTTGCTGGCGTGGCCAGACGCAAGCCGATTTTCAGGGCTTGTTTGACGTGCCGGTTTGGTGGACATTCCGCGCCACGGGAGGACAGACACATGAGCGGATCCATACTGGCCATCGACCAGGGCACGACGTCGACGCGCGCAATCGTATTTGACAAGGCGATGCGGCCCGCGGGCGCCGGCCAGAAAGAATTTGCCCAGCACTATCCGCAGTCTGGCTGGGTCGAGCATGATCCGGAAGAGATCTGGCAGACCGTGCTTTATGCGGTGAAAACGGCTTTGAAAAAGGCCGAATGCCAAGCCAAGGACATTGCCGCCATCGGCATCACCAACCAGCGCGAAACGGTTGTGGTCTGGGAAAAGGCGACTGGAAAACCGATCCACAACGCCATTGTCTGGCAAGACCGGCGCACGTCCGCTTTCTGCCAGAAGCTGAAGAAGGCGGGCAAGGAACCGTTGTTCACCAGGAAGACCGGTCTGCTCCTCGATCCTTACTTTTCCGGCACCAAACTGGCTTGGCTGCTGGACAAGGTGCCCGGCGCGCGCAAGCGGGCGGCCAAGGGTGAATTGCTGTTCGGCACCATCGACAGTTTCCTCATTTGGCGGCTGACGGGCGGCAAGGTCCACGCCACCGATGCAACGAACGCCTCGCGTACGCTGATGTACAATATCGCCAAGAATGAATGGGACAGCGAGCTGCTCAAGATTTTGAACATCCCGGCTGCCATGCTGCCTCAGGTGAAGGATTGCGCCGATGACTACGGTGTCACGGATTCCAAGTTGTTCGGCGCGCCGATCCCCATCCTCGGCGTGGCGGGCGACCAGCAGGCGGCAACGATCGGGCAGGCCTGCTTTGAGCCGGGCATGATGAAATCGACCTATGGCACGGGCTGTTTTGCGCTCTTGAATACCGGGGCTGACATGGTGCGTTCAAAGAACCGGCTATTGACCACCATTGCCTACCGGCTTGACGGCAAAACAACCTATGCGCTGGAAGGCTCGATCTTTATTGCCGGGGCGGGTGTGCAATGGCTGCGCGACGGATTGAAAATCATCAAGTCGGCATCGGAGACCGGCAAGCTTGCCGAAAATGCAGATCCGTCTCAGGATGTGATTGTCGTGCCAGCCTTTGTCGGTCTAGGCGCGCCGTGGTGGGATGCCGAAGCGCGAGGCGCCGTCTATGGACTGACACGCAATTCCGGTCCGGCGGAAATTGCCAAGGCGACGCTGGAAGCTGTTGCCTATCAGACGCATGATTTGATCTCTGCCATGCGCAAGGACTGGAAAGGAGGCGCGTCAAAAACCGTGCTGCGTGTCGACGGCGGCATGACTGCGTCTGACTGGACCATGCAGCGTCTTGCCGACATTCTTGATGCGCCCGTCGACCGGCCAGCAGTGTTGGAAACCACAGCGCTTGGGGCAGCCTGGCTTGCCGGATCGAAGGCTGGCGTCTGGCCCAAGCAGGCGGCATTCGCAAAGTCATGGAAAGCGGAAAAGCGGTTTGAACCGGCGATGGATGAAAAGGCGCGGAGTGCAAAACTCAGGCTCTGGGCGGATGCCGTGCGCCGGACACTCAGTTGACAGGTTCAAAAGAATTGGAGATGCTCACGTTCAGCGTTGGTTGTTAGTAATGAGTGATCCCAAATGTCCAAGCTTGAGCAAATCGAAAAGTCAGTTGCCGCTTTGTCGAAAGAAGAGATGAAACGGTTCGGCGTCTGGTTCGCAGAGTTTCAATCCGAGATTTGGAATGGCCAAATCAAGCCGGGTTTTGATGCGGGCCGGTTGGACTTTTTGAACGCATCGGCGCGCGATGAAATCAAATCCGGGCGGATGCTTCCCCTGTGACAAGGCCTGCGGGCAAAAAGCGGCTTTTTCCGAACTTCAAAATCTTGGGAACGAATGGTGGGCGTAACAGGGATTGAACCTGTGACCCCTACAATGTCAATGTAGTGCTCTCCCGCTGAGCTATACGCCCATTCGTGCGGCGCATACACCATAAAGGCAGTGATGCGTCAACCGTC
>JBAVTG010000019.1:0-18068 GCA_049696015.1 Rhizobiaceae bacterium
CGCTGGTAGTAAGCCGCATCGCCGACCAGAATGATCGCTGCATGCTCAAGACGTTTGGCTTCCTCAATCGCATGGTTCATCAAGGCAGATCCGATGCCCTTGCCATTGAAAAACGGATCCACAGCGAGCGGGCCAAGCAGCAATGCCTCGGCCTGCCCCCGCAGCACGCAGTTTGCCGCCACATTCCAGAGCCGAACCGTGCCGATCACGCGCCCGTCTTCATCGCGCGCCACCAGGGACAGGCCCTCGGCAGGCAGCCGCCCGCGGCGCAATTTTTCCGATGATTTGCGCTTGCGCGCCGGCCCCATGGCACGGTCAAGCAGCGCCTCGCGCTGAGCCGCCTCATGCGGCATTTCGTTGCCAAGCGTGAACGTGTTCAAAACAGCAGATGTCTGGACGTTTGAATTCATGGCGCAAACCACCTTCCCAAAATGCGAGTCAGGAATGCGCGCCCCTGTGCCGGGACACGCTTGGCAGAATGAGGGAGCTTAAAGCTCCCATCGTCTGGTCCAAAACCCGCTACAGCGAGTCAAATGGTGTGGCCTTCGAGAACCGGCGCGGAGCGTACGTTTGGTACGTGAGCATCGGAAGCGCAGAAGGTTGCATCAGTTGGCCGCTGCAGTAGAGTTTTCGGCCAGACGATTAGATTACGTAGGCGCGCAGCGGTTCGAACCCGTTGAAAGCCACCGCCGAATAGGTGGTGGTGTAGGCTCCGGTGTTTTCGATCAACACTTCATCGCCAATCGAGAGCGCCAGCGGCAGGTCATAGGGCTTCTTTTCATAAAGCACGTCAGCCGAGTCGCAGGTCGGTCCGGCCAGCACGCATGGCGCAACTGCGCCGCCGTCATGCGGCGTTGTGATCGGGTAGCGGATAGCTTCATCCATGGTTTCGGCCAAACCGCCAAACTTGCCGATGTCAAGGAACACCCAGCGCTGGTTGTCGTTGTCTGCCTTCTTGGAAATCAGCACGACTTCCGTCTTGATCGTGCCGGCATTGCCAACCATGCCGCGGCCCGGCTCGATGATGGTTTCCGGCAGCACATTGCCGAAATGCTTGCGCAACGATCCGAAAATCGCCTGGCCATAAGCCTGCGCCGACGGCACATCCTTGAGGTAGCGCGTCGGGAACCCGCCGCCCATGTTGACAAGGCCAAGAACGATGCCTTCTTCGGCGAGCGTTGCGAACACCATTTTGGCATCCGCCAATGCACGGTCCCAGGCATCGAGATTGACCTGCTGCGAACCGACATGGAACGACACGCCCCACGGGACAAGGCCAAGCGCCTTGGAGTGGCGCAGCACATCAACGGCCATCGCCGGAACGCAGCCAAACTTGCGTGACAGCGGCCATTCGGCACCCTCGCCATCAGTCAAGACGCGGCAGAACACTTTCGATCCCGGCGCAACACGGCCGATCTTTTCTGCTTCCTCGACGCAGTCGATTGCAAACAGGCGGATGCCCAGTTCGAACGCGCGGGCGACATCACGTTCTTTCTTGATGGTGTTGCCAAACGAGATGCGCTCGGCAGCAGCGCCGGCATCCATCGCCATTTCGATCTCTGCCACAGAAGCGCAATCGAAGTTCGATCCCATCGATGCCAAAAGGCGCAGGATTTCCGGAGCCGGGTTTGCCTTCACAGCATAATAGATCTTGGAATCCGGCATCGCTTTCTCGAACGCGCTGTAGTTTTCGCGCACGATCTCTAGGTCAACGACGAGGCACGGGCCGTTTGGACGGCGTGTGGCAAGAAAATCAAGGACGCGTTGCGTGGCCATCTGGTCTCTCCATCGGTCCGGCTTTTTTCACCGGGATTCAAAAGGGTTCGGCCCCGCGATCAGCCGCGAAACCGCATAGACAAAGCGTGAGCAACATCGTCATGGGACCAGCCGGTGGAGACCCCGGAACCACGAAAACGCTTCACACAGCGAATGGACCGGCCGTGTTGGCCAAATCCTCTTTGTCTGCCTTCGATTGGAGATGCCTCCGCACATCGGGCAATGATGGTGTGCCTCTTCAGGACCATTGGCTTTTGGACAGCCAACAGAGACGAAAAAGCCCGCACCGTCGTTGCTTCAAGGCGTCCTCGGCCCTTGGCAGGGCCGACCGGGAGATATTACTCCCGGATACCGTCCCGGATGATTATCCGGGGGACGCCCACAGGCTCGTGCGACTTTGGGCAAGGCGCATATAAGGCCGAATTCGTGACAAAACAATGAAAATTTCGAGGTCACAAAAATTTCACTTTCGGTCAACGATTTCGCATTCTATGTTCAGCATTATTGAACAACGATCGAGGCCTTCATGGACACGCTGACCCGCATGCGCGCTTTCATTGATGTTGTGGAAGCGGAAGGTTTTTCAGCTGCCGCCCGCAGAATTGGCCGCTCCAAGGCGCTTTTGTCCAAATATGTGCGAGAATTGGAGGACGAACTCGGCGCGCTTCTGCTCAACCGCACGACCCGCCAGTTTTCGCTCACCGAGGCTGGCCATACCTACTATCAGCGCGCCTCGCTTCTGGTGAAGGAAGTCGACTCCCTGCAGGACGCCGTGCGCGATGCTTCTGGCGACGTCAAAGGCCGAATCAAATTGTCCGCCCCGCGCTCGCTCGCTGATACGTTTTACGGCCAGTCCCTTATCGATTTTGCATTGCAGAACCCGGATATCATCCTCGATATCCGGCTGGACGACCGGTTCGTCGACCTCGTCGAAGAAGGCTTTGACCTTGCCATACGCATCACGCGCATGGATGATTCAACACTGATCGCCAAACGGCTGGCGCCGTTTTCCATCCTTGCAGTCGCTTCCCCGGATTTGCTTGCCAGGCACCCGATTGAAAAGCCGCAAGATCTGGCGCGCCTGCCCTGCATTTTGGATACAAACTCGCGTTCGCTGTCCAACTGGAGCTTTATCGGCAGCGACGGTGAACAGATCAACGTCTCGGTCAAGCCGCGCTTCGAGGTCAACAGTCCGTTCCCGGCGCGCCAGGCCGCCGTTGCCGGCTTAGGCTTTGCCATGCTCCCGGATTTCGTCGCAGCGCCGGAAATCGAGGCCGGCCGTCTCGTGCGGATTTTGCCGGAATACAAATTTCTCGCCGGCGGCGGCATCTACGCCGTCTACCCGCACCGCCGCTACCTGCCTGCAAAAATCAGGGTGCTGGTTGACTTCCTCGCCCACTGGTTCAAGACCCATGAACCAGTTTGCAGCGACGAAAAAACCTGAGATCACATTTTGGCCGAAATTGCAGTTTGTGTCTGGATCATGATCAAAAACAACAGCCGCATATTGCTGACCGCAGCCACAGCTTGCGCACTGACATTCGCCCCGGCAGCGTTGCGCGCGCATCCGCATGTGTTCGCAGAAGCCAAGCTGAATGTTGAAATCGACGCAACCGGCAAGGTCAGCAAACTCAGCCATGTGTGGCGGTTTGACGACATCTTTTCCGAAACCGTAATATTCGAATTCGACAAGGATGCTGACGGCAAGATCAGTCCTTTGGAACAGGCCGAAGTTTCTAAAACCATTGTCGACTCCATCGGTGAGTACAACTATTTCGAAGCCGTGCTGGACAATGGGAAAGAGGTCAAAATGGCCAAGCCAACCGATCTTGTCGCTGCGTTTGATGGCAAGACGCTCGTTGTCAGCTATTCGAATACGCCAGTCACATCGTTTTCCGCGTCAGGCAGGGTCTCGTTCGGCATCTATGATCCCACGTTTTACACGGCGATCGAATTCCTCGAGGATACTGATCTGGTCGTAACCGGCGCTCCGGCTTCATGCAAATCTGAAGTGGTGCGGCCTGATGCCGACGAAGCGTTGGCGCAAAACAAGGGCAGCTTGACCGACGCTTTTTACAATGATCCGCAAGGCACTGACATGTCCAAGATCTTCGCCACGCGTATTGAGCTGACATGCTGAGGCGGCTGCTCACAGCTTGTGCGCTGCTCTGCGCGCTGGTCGTTGCAGCCCATGCGCAAAGCTCGCTCGGGATTGGCAGCAACGAGGTGGCCGTTCAGCCTACCGGCCTGTTCGCCGGACTTTTTCACTGGATAAACACCCAGCAGCGCGAGTTCTACCGCGCCATGACAGGTGCGTTGAAAGCCATGCGCGATGATGGGGCCAACGCCTGGGTGTTGGTCGGCCTGTCTTTTGCGTACGGCGTTCTGCATGCTGCCGGTCCCGGCCACGGCAAGGCAGTGATCTCGTCCTACATCGTGGCCAATGAAGTGGCATTGCGCCGGGGCATTATTCTGTCTTTCGCCTCCGCCTTCCTGCAGGCAGTGTCAGCGCTTGTCATTGTCGGCGCAGCCTTCCTGTTCCTGCGCGGCACGACCATTTCCATGGATGATGCCACCCGTGTTTTCGAGGTCGCATCGTTTGCCCTGATCACCGCCTTTGGCGCATGGCTCTTGTGGCAAAAGACATTTGGCCTTGGCCATGCACACGCACATGCCCACAGTCATGATCACAATCACAACCATGACCTTGACCATGACCATCATAGCGAAGCTGAAGTCTGCGATACCTGCGGCCACTCCCATGCGCCGGACCCGATGTTGATTGCCCGCGAGTTCAGTTGGAAAACAGCATCGTCAGCCGTACTGGCCGTTGGCCTGCGCCCCTGCTCCGGCGCGTTGATTGTGCTGACGTTCGCACTCCTCAACGGGCTTTATGCTGGCGGCATTCTGTCAGTGCTGGCTATGGCGCTTGGCACCGCAATCACCGTGTCCGCCCTGGCCACAATCGCCGTGCTGGCAAAAAACACCGCCCTGCGCATGACCAAGGCTTCGGCCGCAGACCGCGTCACGCGCGTTATTGAAATCATCGGCGCGGCAATGGTGTTTCTTCTTGGCCTCACACTGCTCGGCGCGTCACTTTCGGCCTGACCAGCGGCTCTTGATCCAGAACAGAATAAAGAACGACAGCATGAAGGCGAGCGCCGCCAACCCGCCGAGCCAGGGCGATATGCCGCCCAATCCAAGCACGATTTTCGGCATCATCCAGAAAATCGCCGCAAACACGACAAGTATGATTGCGGCCGCAATCGCGCTCTTTTTGTCCTGCGGGCTCATGGCTTCCTGAAGTCCTCAAGCCGCTTTTTCTGCTGGCCTTCTGCACCAAAATTCGCTGGATCGAGCCACGCCTCAAACGCCGGCTTGGCCACCGTCCAATCATCGTCCGTCATCGCATACCATGCCGTGTCGCGGTTCTCGCCTTTGACGACCAAATGCTTGCGGAAAAGTCCTTCAAACACGAAACCATAGCGCAAGGCAGCGCGCTTGGACGGTTCGTTGCTGTCATTACACTTCCACTCAAACCGCCGGTAGCCGAGATCATCAAACAGATAGCGCGCAAACAGATACAGCGCCTCTGTTGTCGCCGGTTTCTGCTGGATCAAAGGCCCCCAGTGAATGTTCCCGATCTCCGCCACCCCGTTGGGCGCATCGATGCGCATGATCGTCTGCCTGCCGCCAATCTTGCCGCTCGCCTTGTCAATCACCGTGAAAAACATCGGATCGGCGCTCGCCTCGGCCCTTTCCAGCCAAGGCTGAAACGCCGCCCGGCTTTCCGGCTTCGTATCGGGCAGCCAGAGGAACCGCGCGTCCGCATCACCCTCAGTCGCGGCGATAAACAGCCCGTCGCCATGTGCCTTGGCATCCAGCGGCTCCAGGCGCACATACCGGCCTTCCAGCGCAACCCGCTCCGGCTTCGGGCGGCCCTTCCAGTCTGATAGATTTTCCAAAGCCGCCTCCCGTTCGCCAATGGACATAGCGGTTCGCGAGTAAGCAAGGCAAGGCGCAAAAAAAGGCGGCTCTTGCGAACCGCCCTTCAAGTCGGCCCGGCATGGGAGGAGCACCGGGGATGAGCAGAATGATGCGCCGGCATGATTAATGATCGGTTAACGTCAAATCATCGTTCAAATACAATCTAGTAGAGCCCGAAGAGTTTCGCTGCCGCCACCAGCAGAACCGCCCCCAATGCTTTGAGAATGCCCTGTTTGGCAAAGGTGCTGATACCCAAATGCGTGCCGGCCACTGCGCCCGCAAGCACCGCTGCCGCAAAAAGCCAGGTCTGGTGGCCAATTGCCCCAACTGAAGAATAATTGCCGGCAAGTCCGGCAATCGAATTGCACAGAATGAACACAGACGTAATGCCGGATGCTTTGCGGATATCGGACCAGCCGGTGAAGATCAGCAGCGGTGACAGGAAAATGCCGCCCCCTGTTCCGGTCAATCCGGCCAGCAAACCAATCAAAGTGCCGCACAACACACCGGCCCAGACCGGAATGACATGGATCGATGGCAGCTTCGAAATCATGTCCGGCCAGAAGAGCCTGAACGCTGAAAACAACAGGACCGCGCCAACCAGCGGTTTGTAAAGGTGGCCAGGCAAGACAATGGAACCGCCCAGAAACGCAAACGGCACTGCGCCCAAGAGCACCGGCCACAGCGTGCGCCAGTCAAACAGCCCGGCCCGCACATAGCGAAACGACGAAAAGCTGGTCACCAGAATATTGAGAACAAGCGCAGTCGGGCGGATAACCGCCGTCTCCAAACCGAACAAGGCCATAAGCGCAATATAGGCCGACGCCCCTCCGTGCCCGACCGACGTGAAAAGCACCGCCCCGCCCATCAGGCACAGCGCAAGAAGAATATCCAAGGTTTCAAACATCTCAGTCCCCGCCGGCAAAACGCCTGCTGTTCATAAAAACAGGACTGAAGGGAGATCGCTGCTCGCCGCCACTTGCCGCCCGCCGCACAGGCTGGGATCGGTGTCTGTTGCCGGACACCTAAGCCAAGAAAAAACCGGGCGCAAGGCCCGGCTCCAAGTTCTATTTGACTGCGGCAATCAAACCGCGGCCTTGGCCTGCGACACCGTCGCTTCGATATGGTCGATCAAGGCGTCCGGCAATTGCAGGCGCCCGGCCAAAAGGTCCAGATAGCCGCGTTCGGCTCGGGTCTGCGGCTCGATGGCCAGACGCGAGGCGGTATAGAGTTCAACCTTCTGCGCTTCGCTCTGGGCAGCGGCGATGATGGCATCAAGATCAACCGGCGCTTCAAGCTCGCGGGTCAGAAATTCCTGCGCTTCGCGGTCAAGACCGGCCAGTGCCAGCTTGTCGCCGATCCGGCCCCGCTCGGCATCATCGATATGCCCGTCAGCCCGCGCGGCCGCGATCATGGCGCGCACCAGCACCAGTGCGAATTCCTTCGATTCCGCGGTTGCCGCCGTAGCGTCAAAACCAGAGCCGCTTGGCGCTTCAATGAGAACAGGCTCGCCGGTTTGCGCCGTTTCAACGGGCTTCCCGCCGGACTTGTAGTTTTGCCAGGCCTTGTAGCCAAGACCGGCAATGGCGGCCAGGCCGCCCAGCTGAACAGCCGAGCCAGTCAGGTTCCGGCCCGCTCTGGTACCGAGCAACACGGCCACAATCGCACCGGCAGCCAGTGGATTTTTCTTTGCCATATCAACGGCTTGACCTGCCTTGTCACGGACAGTGCCTTCAGTGCCCGGCACTTTTGAGCCAAGCAATTCGTCAAGAAGTTTCTTTGGGTCAAGCATGATCATCTCCAGAAAAAATCGCCTCGTTCGGCACGAAGACAAGGTAGGTTGCATAACCGCTCATTACAACGTCCACATGTCGGTCATTTGCGGGCAGCGGCCAATGTGCCGGGCAGCGCAGATACATCCGCACCGCCTGCAATTTGATGGAACTAGGCACAAGCCTTGCGACACGTCAGGAGCCGATATGCCGCTCGCCGCGTTTCTTTGCCAGCAACACTTGTTTTTGCCGTTCCGCATAGCGTGCACGGTCTTTTTCGGTGCGCTGCCCATGACAATGCGGGCACGATAGCCCTTCGACAAAGTATGGATCTTTACGGTCCAGTTCAGTCAGAGGTGTACGGCAAGCACGGCAAAGGACCGCATCGCCCAGCGCCAATCCATGGCCGACGGTCACTCGCTCATCAAAGACAAAACACTCACCTTCCCAGAGGCTTCGTTCTGCCGGAACCTGCTCAAGGTAGGCTAGAATGCCGCCCTTCAGATGGTGGACATTCTTAAGTCCGATCTCTTTCGCAAAGGCAGTCGCCTTTTCACATCGGATCCCGCCAGTGCAGAATAGGGCGAGTGTCTTGCCTTCCAACTCGCTTTTGTGGCTTGAAAGCCAATCGGGAAATTCGGTGAATGTTTTGGTCTGCGGATCGACGGCGCGGGTAAATGTCCCCACCTTGATTTCATAGTCGTTTCGGGTGTCGATAACCACGGTTTGCGGGTCCGCAATCAAAGCGTTCCAGTCCTTGGGCTCGACATAGGTTCCCGCTGCTTTAAGCGGATCAATGCCGGGCGCTCCCATGGTGACGATTTCCTTTTTCAGCCGCACTTTCATCCGGTGAAACGGCATCGTCAAAGCATGGCTGTATTTGATCTCCATGCCATCCAGTTCAGGAATTGCATCGAGGAAATCAATCAGGGCCGCAATTGCATTCGGGTTGCCGGCAACCGTGCCGTTGATGCCTTCGCTTGCCAGAAGCAACGTGCCCTTGATGCCAAACCGGCTCGTTAAGTCGACGAGCGGCTGGCGAAATTCTGCAAACCGTTCGAACCGGGCAAACCGGTAAAGCGCGGCGACCTTAATCGGCAGATTGGAGGGATCCGATGTCATGCCGCTTCCTATCCAATCAACCGGTCCCAAGGCAAGCTCAAGCCTTTCGCGGCACCTTCGAAATTCACTGGGCTGCCTTCAAATTCCGAAACAGCACATGGCTAAATCGATTTAAAGAATTCTGGACAGCTATTTCATGTGGCGCTATTGGAACGCGCCGCGTTAGCGTGACGCCACTGAAGGAGCCAGCCCATGCAAAAAACCGACGCCTTGCTCAAAATCCTCAAGGGCCAGCCAGTCATTCCGGTATTGCTCATCGATAATGTCAAGGATGCCGTGCCGCTGGCGCGGGCGCTGGCGGCGGGCGGCCTGCCGGCCATCGAAATCACACTGCGCACCAAGGACGCGCTGGAGGCCATCAAACGGGTGGCGAACGAAGTCGAAAATTGCATTGTCGGCGCAGGAACAATTCTCGAACCGAAACATTTCGAAAAGGCCGAGAAGGCAGGCTCCAAATTCATTGTCTCGCCCGGATGCACCAAGGACCTGCGCAAGGCTGCCGCCGATTCGGAAGTGCCGCTGTTGCCCGGCGCGGTCACGCCAAGCGAAGTCATGACCATGTTTGACTTTGGATACTCGGTTCTGAAGTTTTTTCCTGCCGAGCAGGCGGGCGGCGCAGCGATGCTGAAGGCGTTTTCTTCACCCCTGTCCGGCGCGGTCTTCTGCCCGACAGGCGGCATCACCGAGAAGAATGCCATGGACTATCTGTCGCTGCCAAATGTCGTGTGCGTCGGCGGCTCATGGGTCGCGCCGAAAGCAGCAGTGGAAGCGGGAGACTGGGCGGCCATTGAAAAACTGGCGGCCGCTGCGGCGAATATCAGGGGTTAAGAACCTTCCCGGCCTGATTTCCTGCAACCGGAAAACTTGCTAAGGCAAGGATTCGGGAGATTGGTTGAGGAACCGCCTTTACATGCCGAATTATGCCGTCTTGCCGGCCCATTGGAAGCCGGTTCCTGTTGCGCTTGTCCGTCTGGGCAGCAAGCAAGACGGCGGCTATGTCGTGTCAAAGGACGCGGTTGACGCATCCGCAGGCCTCATTTCATTCGGCATCGCGCGCGACTGGTCGTTTGAGCTGGATTTGGCTTCGTTGAAACCTGCCGATTTCACCATTGATTGTTTTGATCCGACAACCGACTTGCCACGCGCCGCAGGCATCTCCCGCTCGCGCCGCATTCGACAGGTTCTGTCCGGCAAACGGCACTGGCGTCATGTTCATATTGGCGGCCGCTCGGGTTTCAATTCCTTTTTCAACGGCAGCGCCCGGACTCTGCACCGGAACTGGATTTGCCGCCCCGGCCAGTCTGGCGTCGCCTCGCTGACGTTTGATGAAGTTATGGAAAAACTTTCACCCCGAAAGCCTGTGTTCCTCAAAGTGGATATCGAAGGCAGTGAATGGTCGGTGCTCGATGGTATTGTCAGACATTCAAACATGATTGCCGGCATGGCGATCGAATTCCACAATCTGCAAAGCAAATTCAGCGAACTTGGACCGGATCACAGGCTTTTCCAGGCGTTCTCGGTTTGCAATGTGCACGCAAACAACTGCGTTCCGGAATTTACCAGCCTGCCGGAAGTGATCGAGTTTTCGTTTTTCAACAAAAAGCTGCAACTGGCCGACGGATCAGACGCAGTTGATAGGGCGAATTTGAATGCGCCCAATACCCGCGCAAACCGCGAAATCACCTTGGGCTACGCTGGAACCAAGTGACTTCGCCAACCCGCGATATGAAAAGTCCGGGTGTTATTTGTTGGAAAACTTGGCAATCCGCAGGAAGTTGACGGCCTTGCCGCTGAACTTGCTGGCCTCAAGCGGGCCAACCTGGCTGAACCCGGCAACATAGACTTCCGTCGGCGCGGCGCGCACCAAGGCTTGCGCATACTCAGGCGCAATCGGCTGGTTTTCGATGGCAACAGGTGCGCTGTTCAAGGCAAACCTGCCGACTTTCGGCGTGGGCGCGGCAGCGATGGACTTGCGTCCCGGCTTGGCATCAACCTGTTTCGGCTTGGCGCTCTTGGTCGTCGTCTTCACACCGGAATCGATTTCCGCTGCGCCATTTTCCAGCATTGCAGTGCGCATGGTTTGCGCCTCGGCCACTGGCTTGGCGGATGGAGAAGGCACCGAGGCGACGGTTTCGCCGGCGCTTGTGTCCGTAACCGGGTCAAGGTCAGCCGGCGTGGCAGCGGCAAGCGCGACAAGTTCAGCGGCAGCATCAACCGGTTGCGCTTGGCCGGCTTCCGGCCGTGGCACTGGCACTGCAACCGATGCAAGCAAAATCTCTGGCGCTTTGGGCTTGCGTCCGGGAACCGGGACCGAGCCCGCAAAAAACGGCTCTTCTGTTACGGGCAAATCCTGCCCCAGCGCAGAGCGGATGGCAGCGGCATCAGCTTCCGGATCTGCGGCAACCTGTTCGCCGTTGCCGGTCGCAATCGCTGCGGCGATCGCGTCCTGATCAGGCTTGACCACGGCGGCTTGCACCGCGGCGAACCGTGGTTTCTTGTTTGGCACAGGTATGGCAAAAGCCAGCGTCTCTGGCGCTGCTTCATTGCCAACATCCGTGCTTGGGCGCAGTGGCTCGTTGGCTTCAGCGGCCTGGCGGCGCGGCAATGTGGCAACAATGACCGGCTGCGCAGGCGCATCAGGCAAAGGCAGCGGTTCAACCGGCGCGGCCTGTTTCTTGGCTGGTTTGGGCGCAGCCGCTGCGACTGCCACGGCTTCTGTATCTTCTTCTTCGTCCGCGCCGCCGCCGAAAAGCACGGCCAGCAATGTCCTGCGCTTGCCTGTTTCAGGCGCGTTGTCGAACGATACGGCGCTGCTGCCTCTGGCTTTTCGCGAAGCATTCGCCGCCAGAGCAACCTGATAACCGGCAAGCGGCTTGCCATCGCTCGGAACGTGAACTGTCTTCCCATCGGGAAAGACCGCCATCAGTTCCCTGCGGCTGAGCCGCGGCCAATGGCGGACATTGCCCACATCCATGTGGACAAAGGGCGAACCCGACGACGGATAATAACCGACACCGCCGACTTGGGCGCGAAGCCCGGCGTTGCGCAAATTCTTCAGGGAAACACCCGGAATGTAAAAATCCATCGCTTTGCCGCGAATGTGCTGGCTTTTCTCGGCAACGCCATTCGAGCGCTTGCGCAGCATCGAATTGGTTGCAGACGACCGGTATCCGCCAATCACATTGATGTAGCCGTTCGATCCCGCCTTTCTCTGAACTTCCCAGATCAGATCAAACAGGCGCGGGTCCATCTTGGTCGGCTCATTGCGCCGCCAGTCGCGAAGCGCGCGATTGAGTTTGTTCAAACCATCCGGCAGAAACCGGCCATTGCGCTTGAATGTGATTTCGGAACGTTCATTGAGATGGACGTGATAAATCTTCAGGGTGCGCGTTTCAGCGGCGGCATGGCCGGCAGAAAACAGCGAAACGCAGGCAACAGCCATCGCCGCTGCCGCCAACCGCAGTTTCGAGCTCCAACCAATTGGAAAGCCGTTTTCCGTCAAACCGCCCCTCATATCCCTTTTGCGCCGATCATATAGCTGTTCACAAGGCATTTTCCAACCTTGAGACATTGTTTACCATGATCAGTGTCAACGGTTTTGGTTAACAGCCCATTAGTGAAACCAAAATTGCGTCAACCCCATGGCAAGACACGATCTTTCGGCGCGGGTATATAGAACATGGTTAAGATGAGGTAAACACATGAGGTCGAGCACAGAAGGCCGCAACACGACGCCAATACGGCGAGCCTACGCCGCATCCTCATCTTCGACGGAATCAGCGACGTCAATTCCGAATTCCTTGAGTTTGCGGT
Organism: Rhizobiaceae bacterium; assembly: GCA_049696015.1. Classification (GTDB taxonomy): domain Bacteria; phylum Pseudomonadota; class Alphaproteobacteria; order Rhizobiales; family Rhizobiaceae; genus JANMEX01. Next base: position 12,471 of record JBAVTG010000019.1, read on the forward strand.
AAAGCGTCGACCGGCCGATGCCAAGCTTTCGCGCCACTTCGCTCATCTGGCCGTTATAATGCTGGATGGCACGGCGGATAACGTCTTCTTCAATCTCCGCCATCGGGCGCATGTCGCCTTGCGCCGTCAAAAGCGGCAGGGCCGAGCCGTCGTCAACAATCTCCGCCTGGTTGGCAGCGTGCGCCTCTAGCATGAACGCGCCAACCGGCTCGCTAAGCGTAAGCGCATCTTCGATCCGCGAACTTTGCGAAAAGATCTGCGGGAAATCTTCTGCCTGCAATTCGTTTCCCTCGCACATGACGACAGACCGGAAAACAGCGTTTTCAAGCTGGCGCACATTGCCCGGCCAGCGATAGGCGGTGAGCATCGACATCGCCGCCGCAGAAACACCCTTGAGGTTCTTGCGGCCTTCTTCGGCGGCAAAACGCGCCACAAAATGGCGGACAAGCCAAGGAATGTCCTCGCGCCGCTCGCGCAATGGCGGCACATGGATCGGAAAGACGCTGAGACGGTAGTATAGATCCTCGCGGAATTTGCCGTCCTTCACATGGTCAATGAGGTTTCGGTGCGTGGCCGAAATCAGCCTGATATCAACCTTGACTGTCTTGCGGCTGCCGACCGGGTCAATCTCGCCTTCCTGCACGGCGCGCAGCAGCTTGACCTGCGCGGCAAGCGGCAGATCGCCGATCTCATCCAGAAACAGCGTTCCGCCATCAGCCTCGACGAACTTGCCCGGATGCTTGTCGACCGCCCCGGTGAATGAACCCTTTTCGTGGCCGAACAGCACGCTTTCGACCAGATTCTCCGGGATGGCGCCGCAATTGACGGTCACGAACGGCTTGCCGCGGCGCTTTCCTGATCCCTGGATCGAGCGGGCAATGACTTCCTTGCCGACACCGGATTCGCCTTCAATGATGATGGGAATGTTCGATTGCGCCGCTTTTTCACCAAGCCGGATCACGCGCTCCATGGCAGCGCTGCGGGTGACAATGTCTTTGAACGTCAACACGCCGGCGGCCGAATGCTTGATGCGCTTGAGTGTGCCTTCCAGCGCTTCGACCTTCAGCGCATTGCCGATGGAGACGAGTAGGCGCTCCGGCGAAACCGGCTTGACGACAAAATCAAACGCGCCGGCGCGCATGGCATTGATGACGGTGTCAATGCCGCCCTGGCCGGTCTGCACGATGACAGGCGTTTCAATTTCGCGCTCCTGCAATTTTTGCAGGACGGTCATGCCGTCCATCTCCGGCATGACAAGATCAAGGACAACGACTGCAATGTCGCCGCCGCCGGGGCCCTCAAATGCTGCCAGCGCCTGAAGTCCGTTTTCTGCTGTTTGACAGGTGTACCCCATGCGCAAGACAGCTGCCTCAAGCAGGCGGCGCTGCACCGGTTCATCATCAACGATGAGGACTTTGGCTGTCATTGTGTCGCGGGACCTGTTTCAAGCGATGATATGGAAATCGCACAAATGCCTGAAAATGCCCTCAAGAAAACCGGTGAATTGTCTGTTATCAAAATGGGCACATATGGCGTTATGCTTGATTTCAGTATCGGCACTGGCCGCAGATAAGGAATGACATGCTTCATCGGCTATATAAGCGCGAACTTATTAACGCAACCGTGTTTCAACCTGAGCTGGGTGAAAGTGCTTTAAAAACAGTGGAAACGCTGCCCATATGGAACCTTTCGGACCTGTATCCTGATAAAAGCAGCCCCGCGCTGGCGGCTGACATTGCCCTTGCCAAGGCACAGGCGTTGGCGTTTGAACAAGCTTGGAAGGGCGTGCTGGCTGGCGAATCAGCCAAGGCCGGCGGCGGGAGACTGGCACAATCCATCCGCGATTATGAGAATCTTGAAGAGCTGATGGGCCGGATCATATCGTTTGCCGGATTGCTTTATGCTGAAGACAGCCAGAACCCGGAGAACGCCAAACTGTATGGCGATATCCAGGAACAACTGACGGACGCCTCGGCGCATCTTCTGTTTTTCACGCTCGAATTCAACCAGATCGCCGACGCTGATTTGGCCAAGGCAATCGCGGACAATCCGGAACTTGCCCACTACAAGCCGTGGATTGACGATCTGCGCAAGGACAAGCCCTACCAGCTGGACGAAAAAACCGAGCAGCTGTTTCTTGAAAAATCAATGACCGGCCGCTCCGCCTGGAACCGCCTGTTTGACGAGACCATGACAGCGCTTCGGTTTGACGTCGATGGGCATTCGCTGCCGGTGGAGCAGGCGCTCAACCTGCTGCAGGACGCGGACCGGCACCGTCGCAAAAGCGGCGCCGAGGCACTGGCCAAAACATTCGGCGAGAATCTGCGCACCTTCACCCTGATCACCAACACGCTGGCCAAGGACAAGGAAATCTCCGACCGCTGGCGCGGATTTCAGGACATCGCCGACTCGCGCCATCTGGCCAACCGGGTCGAGCCCGAAGTTGTCGAGGCGTTGTCTGAGGCAGTCCGGCTGGCCTATCCGCGCCTGTCGCACCGCTATTACGCGATGAAGGCAAAGTGGCTGGGACTTGATGTGCTCGAACACTATGATCGCAATGCCCCGCTCCCGAATGCGCCCAGGGCACGCATCGGTTGGGAGACAGCGCGCGACACCGTCCTTGACGCCTACGCCGGTTTCGCGCCGGAAATGGCGGACATTGCCGCCGATTTCTTCAACAAGAGCTGGATCCACGCTGAACTGACGCCCGGAAAATCGCCGGGCGCCTTTGCCCATCCGACCGTGCCGTCGGTGCACCCCTATGTGCTGATCAACTATCAGGGCAAGCCGCGCGACGTGATGACGCTGGCCCACGAGTTGGGCCACGGGGTGCATCAGGTGCTGGCTGGCCCGCGCGGCGCGTTGATGAGCGCAACGCCGCTGACGCTGGCGGAGACCGCTTCGGTGTTTGGCGAGATGCTGACGTTCCGTTCGCTCTTGAACCGCACCACCGACCCGGACGAGCGCAAGGCGATGCTGGCGCAGAAGGTCGAGGACATGATCAACACGGTGGTGCGCCAGGTCGCATTCTACCAGTTCGAACGCAAGGTTCACACCGAACGGCGAAGCGGCGAACTGACGTCGGAAAAAATCGGGCAATTGTGGCTGGATATCCAAACCGAAAGCCTGGGGCCGTCAGTCCGGTTCGGCAATGGCTACGAAACATTCTGGGCCTACATCCCGCACTTCATCCATTCGCCCTTCTACGTCTATGCCTACGCCTTTGGCGACTGTCTGGTGAACTCGCTGTACGGCGTCTATCAGGGCGCGGCATCCGGTTTTCAGGAGAAATATTTTGACATGCTGCGCGCCGGCGGCACCAAGCATCATTCGGAGCTTTTGAAGCCGTTCGGCCTGGATGCCGCCGATCCCGGCTTTTGGGACAAGGGGCTTTCGGTTATCGAGGGCTTGATTGACGAATTGGCGGCGATGGAATGAGCCAACAATGTCGCATGGCGGACAAGGCCATGGGGCAAAAGCGGCTAGAGCGGCTAGAGACAGCCGGGCATAATCCAGACACAAGCGCGCCATGAACCAAACCGACGCCACACGTTTGCCGCCATTCGTTCTCCTGCAGGACGACGTGATGGGCGTGCGCCGGATGTTTGCCGGGCCGACGGAAATTCTGGAGGCCTGGACTGCGGCGGATCTGGAGCTGGCATTCGAAAAGGCCGAGTTTGCGCGGCGCAGCGGCAAGTGGGTTGCCGGCTATATTGCCTATGAGGCGGGCTATCTCCTGGAGGACAAGCTCAAGCCGTTGCTGCCAGGAAACCGAAGTGTCCCGCTGCTGCTGATGGGCATTTTCGAGGAAGCCGACATTGCGTCCTTCCGGCCGCGCCAGCGCGCCGAACCAACGCCGCAAGCGCCGCTGGTCAACGCCGTCGCATCATGGTCGCGCCAGCGCTACGCCACGCAATTCGCGCGATTGCGTAAGCACATTGCGCTGGGAGATTGCTATCAGGCGAACCTGACCTTTGCTGTAAATGCCCAGTGGCAGGGTGATCCCCTTTCGATGTTCAATGTGCTGACCGAGCGCCAGCCGGTGCGCCATGGCGGCATCGTCCATCTGGGCGGCCCCATGGTGCTGTCACGCTCGCCCGAACTGTTTTTCGAAATTGATGCCGATGGCTGGATCGAGACCCGGCCGATGAAGGGGACGGCCCGCCGCGGCAAGACGGTTGAAGAGGACGAAGCCCTGCGTTTGGGTCTGAAGGGCGATGCCAAGAACCAGGCCGAAAACCGGATGATCGTCGATCTGTTGCGCAATGACATTTCACGCATCACCACGGTTGGATCCCTCAACGTGCCGGAGCTGTTCACGGTCGAAACATACCCGTCCCTTCACCAGATGATCAGCCGCATCCGCGCCAAACTGTTGCCGGGCTTGACCATCCGCGACATCATGGCCGCGCTGTTTCCATGCGGCTCGATCACTGGCGCGCCGAAGATCCGGGCAATGGAAATTTTGGCGGAGCTTGAGGACAGCCCTCGCAATGTCTATTGCGGTTCCATCGGCTGGATAGCGCCGGACGGGCGCATGAGCTTTAATGTCGCCATCCGCACCGTGGTGCTGGAAGGCGAAGGCAAGGCGGTGTTCAATGTCGGCAGCGGCGTCATTTTCGACAGCGATGCCGGATCGGAGTATGACGAATGCCTACTGAAAACCCGCTTCGCGGCAGCGGCGGTCGAAGGTTCGGACTGATCGAGACGCTGAGGTGGGAGCCCGGCGCCGGCGCGGTGCGCGGCGCGCGCCATCTGGATCGGATGGAGGCTTCGGCAGGACACTTCGGCAAGTCATTTGACCGGGCGCAGGCTGAGGCTCTGCTGGCCGAAGTTGCGCCGAGCACTGCAATGCGCTTGAGGCTGCTGCTGGACGAAAATAGCAAACTCAGTCTCACGCGGCATATATATCTGCCGCTGCCTGGCGACACGGTTTGGACCGCGGGAATTGCTGCAACGCGGCTTTCAAGCAACGACGATATCCTCGCTCACAAAACCACGCGGCGGGAACTCTACGAAGCAGCGCGTGCGGAATATCCGGCCAACGAGGCCGACGAAGTTCTGATGGAAAACGAAAACGGTTTTGTCTGCGAAGGCACGATTACCAGCCTGTTTGTCGAGAAAGACGGAACACTCGTCACGCCGCGCCTCAGCCATGGCTTGCTGCGCGGCGTGCTGCGCCAAGAGATGCTGGACACCGGTATAGCCGTCGAAGGCGACCTGACGCGCGCTGACCTGGATCGCCATCCGTTCTTCGTCGGCAATTCTCTTCGCGGACTGATCTGGGCAAAGCTGAAAACATGACGAGGCAAAAACAGCCAGTTCATACGCCCTATGACGGCAGTTCCAAACCCTTCAGCATTGGCCTGAAGGCGCTTGATGATAGCCGTTTCATCGAAGTCGATGATAATCTTCTGGCCTATCTTGACGAGAAAGACCGGCTCGCCGCGACAATCCCACGCGATGTTATTGTTGCCGAACCTGGATCGGAGGCGGCGCAGGACGAAGTGCTGGCACGGGTGGCTGCCAAAGCCTGCGCTGACTATCCGTCAGTTTACCGGCGCGATGCAAGCATCGTTGCCATCAATGGCGGACGGA
>JBAVTG010000020.1:0-11704 GCA_049696015.1 Rhizobiaceae bacterium
GGCAATCAGCTTGCGGTCAAGAATATCCTCAATCGGATGCACCTGGCGCTTGGTCCAATAGGTTTCTTCCAGCGGCGCTTCCGGCTTGTGGAAAATCCTGGTGAAGTCGAGGCCTTTGGACTTCCAAAGCGAAATCGCCGTTTCCTTTTCCAAAAGCTCGGAGCGGCCAATCAGTTCTTCCATCTTGCGAACACCCATGGCGGCCATCAGTTGGCGAACCTCTTCGGCGACGAAAAAGAAATAGTTGATGACATGCTCGGGCGTGCCCTTGAAACGCTTGCGCAAGACCGGGTCTTGTGTCGCCACACCAACCGGGCAGGTGTTGAGGTGACACTTGCGCATCATGATACAGCCTGCGGCAATCAGCGGCGCGGTCGAGAAGCCGAATTCGTCTGCGCCCAACAGCGCGCCGACAATCACGTCACGCCCCGTGCGCAAGCCGCCATCCACCTGCAAGGCAATGCGCGAGCGCAGACCGTTCAGAACCAGCGTCTGCTGGGTTTCGGCAAGGCCGATTTCCCAAGGGGAACCGGCGTGCTTAATTGATGTAAGCGGTGACGCACCGGTGCCGCCATCATAGCCGGAGATGGTGATGTGGTCCGCGCGGGCTTTGGCAACACCTGCGGCAACGGTTCCGACGCCGACTTCCGAGACGAGTTTGACTGAGACATCCGCTTCCGGGTTGACGTTCTTCAGATCGTAAATCAGTTGAGCCAGATCTTCGATCGAGTAGATGTCGTGATGCGGCGGCGGCGAGATAAGGCCGACGCCAGGCGTCGAGTGCCGCGTCTTGGCAATCGTCGCGTCAACTTTATGGCCAGGCAGCTGTCCGCCCTCACCGGGCTTGGCCCCTTGCGCCACTTTGATTTGCATCATGTCGGAGTTGACGAGATACTCCGCCGTCACGCCAAATCGACCGGATGCGACCTGCTTGATCGCCGAGCGCTCCGGGTTGCGTGAGCCGTCGGGCAGCGGCAAGTAACGGTCCGGCTCTTCGCCGCCCTCGCCGGTGTTCGACTTGCCGCCAATGCGGTTCATCGCAACAGCGAGCGTGGCATGCGCTTCACGCGAGATTGATCCGAAAGACATGGCCCCGGTCGAGAAGCGCTTGACGATGTCGGCAGCCGATTCGACATGCTCGATCGGGATCGGCGTGCGTCCGGCTTCTTCGGCCATCTTGATCTTGAACAGGCCGCGGATTGTTTGCGCCCGCGAGGCTTTGTCGTTCACCATTGCGGAATATTCGGCAAATGTAGCCGGATCGCCCTGTCTAACCGCATGCTGTAATTTGGCGACAGCATCGGGCGACCACAAATGCGCTTCTCCGCGCTTGCGGAACACATATTCGCCGCCAACTTCCAGCGCATTGGCCAGAACCGGATCAGCCGAGAATGCCAGGAAATGGCGGCGACGGCTTTCTTCCGCGATTTCGTCAATGCCGACGCCTTCGATGGTGGTTGCCGTGCCGGTGAAATATTTGGAGACAAACTCGGACTTCAGTCCGATCGCATCAAAAATCTGCGCGCCGCAATAGGACTGGTAGGTCGAAATGCCCATCTTTGACATGACCTTCAAGATGCCTTTGCCGACCGACTTGATATAGCGGTAAACCAGCTCGTCCTTTTCGACTTCCGGCGGAAACTCGCCGCGCTCGTGCATGTCTTCCAGCGTCTCGAAGGCAAGGTACGGGTTGATCGCTTCCGCGCCGTAGCCCGCCAGACAGCAGAAATGATGCACTTCGCGCGGCTCGCCGGTTTCAACAACGAGGCCGGCAGCGGTGCGCAAGCCTTTGCGGATCAGGTGATGATGCACTGCAGCCGTCGCAAGCAGTGACGGGATCGGGATGCGGTCCGGCCCGACCTGGCGGTCCGACAGGATGATGATGTTATAGCCGCCGGCAACTGCCGCTTCCGCCCGCTCGCACAAACGCGCAAGGGCGCCGGCCATACCGCCTGACCCTTCAGTGACCGGATAAGTCATGTCGAGCGTCTTGGTATCGAAACGGTCCTCGGTGTGGCCGATGCAGCGGATCTTTTCCAGATCTTCGTTGGTCAGGATCGGCTGGCGCACTTCCAGCCGCTTGCGCCGTGAATTGCCTTCCAGATCGAAAATGTTCGGGCGCGGGCCGATGAACGAGACCAGGCTCATCACCAGCTCTTCGCGGATGGGATCAATCGGCGGGTTGGTGACCTGCGCGAAGTTTTGCTTGAAGTAGGTATAGAGCAGCTTCGACTGGTCGGACATGGCCGAAATCGGTGTGTCCGTGCCCATGGAGCCGATGGCTTCCTGACCCGTTGTGCCCATCGGCGCCATGAGAACCTTGGTGTCTTCCTGCGTGTAGCCGAAAGCCTGCTGGCGATCGAGAAGTGCAACATCCGTGCGGGACGCGCGCGGTTCCACCGGCTTCAGATCTTCCAACACCAATTGCGTGCGGCTGAGCCACTGTTCGTAGGGGTACGCCCCAGCCATTTCCGACTTGATTTCTTCGTCCGAAACAATGCGGCCCTTTTCAAAGTCGATCAGCAGCATCTTGCCCGGCTGCAAGCGCCACTTCTTGATGATTTTTTCTTCAGCCACCGGCAATGCGCCCGCCTCCGAAGCCATGATCACTCGGTCATCATCAGTAACAATGTAGCGCGCCGGGCGCAGACCGTTGCGATCAAGCGTCGCGCCGATCTGGCGGCCATCGGTGAAGGCGACGGCGGCTGGGCCGTCCCAAGGCTCCATCAGCGCGGCGTGATACTCGTAGAATGCCTTTCGCTCGGGCGCCATCTGCTTGTTGCCAGCCCACGCCTCCGGGATCAGCATCATCATCGCATGGGCAAGCGAATAGCCGCCCTGGCATAAGAATTCGAGTGCATTGTCGAAACAGGCTGTGTCGGACTGGCCCTCATAGGAAATTGGCCACAGCTTGGAAATGTCATTGCCGTAGAGCTCTGAATCCACCGACGCCTGACGCGCCGCCATCCAGTTGACGTTGCCGCGCAATGTGTTGATTTCGCCGTTGTGCGCCACCATGCGGTAGGGATGCGCGAGTTTCCAGGACGGAAACGTGTTGGTCGAGAACCGCTGATGCACCAGTGCCAGCGCCGATTCAAACCGTGGATCAGCCAAGTCCTTGTAATAGGCGGCAACCTGATAGGCCAGGAACATGCCCTTGTAGATGATGGTGCGGCTCGACATCGAAACGATATAGAAGCCGTTGTCGCGCCCTTCGGTCTCGCCATAAATGCGGCCCGAAATCACCTTGCGCAAAATGAACAGACGCCGCTCAAAATCATCGTCAGATGCAATTCCAGCGCCGCGGCCGATGAACACCTGACGGTGGAACGGTTCGGTGGCCGCAATATCAGGATCTTTTGACAGCGACGAATTGTCCACCGGCACATCACGGAAACCGATCAGTTGCTGACCTTCGGCAGCCACGACTTCGGCGACAATGTTTTCGCAATGCGCGCGAAGCGCCGCATCCTGCGGCATGAAAAGATAGCCAACGGCATAGTGCCCGGCCTCGGGCAAAACGATCCCTTGACCGGCCATTTCGGCCCGGAAAAAAGCGTCTGGAATTTGTACCAGCATGCCTGCGCCATCACCCATCAGCGGATCAGCGCCGACTGCGCCCCGATGCGTCAGGTTTTCCAGCATGGCAAGGCCGTCGCGCACCGTCTGGTGCGACTTGACACCCTTCATGTTGGCAATGAAGCCCACACCGCAGGCATCATGCTCATTGCGCGGATCATAGAGTCCCTGCGAGAGCGGCAGACCGACGGTCTTGCCGGTTTTGGCCGCACGGTTCTGTTCGGCGGTCAAAATCTCCGTCGCTACAGATGGCGTCAAAATCGTCATCGTCTTGTCCTTCCTCGACTTGGGCCCAAGTGGGCGGCACTATCATGGCCTGCGTTGCCGCAAGCCCGCTTATTTTCCAGCACTTTCCGGACAGGCCAAAAGCCCTTTTTCATGCAAAAGGCCGGTGCAGTCGATTTGCCGCGCCAGCCAATGCCGATACCGAAAATACGACAGCATTGCTGTCCTAAATTGCTTTAAGCAGATTTCGGGTTATCACACAAGAGTTTGACCACGAAAAATGACTTTTCTCCGTTGACATCCAAATATCTGGCCAAATTCGGTGGATTTCACTAGGAAGGTGACGGTGCCACAGCCCAAAGAATAAAAAGCTGTCACTCAGGCTTGCAATTCAACCATTGAACAAGCCAATCTTGCACAAATCAAGGGCATTTCCATGCATTTCGCATCCGACAACTGGGCTGGCGTCCACCAAAAGATCGCCGAAAGCCTGACGCGCCACTCCAGCGGTTTCGCGCCGGCCTATGGCGCAAGCGATTTCGACAAGGCGGTGGAGAAAAAATTCTCCGACATTTTCGAATGTGGCGTCTCGGTCTATTTTGTCGCCACCGGAACGGCAGCCAACGCACTGTCAATCGCCGCGTTCAACAGGCCGGGCGGTATCACCTTTTGCCATGAAAATGCGCATGTCGCCGAAGATGAATGCGGCGCGGTCGAATACCTGACCGGCGGTTCGCGCCTCGCCCTCATACCAGGCGCAAACGGCAAGATGGAACTATCCGCACTAGAAAAAGCCATCGCCCGCAACCCCGCCGCTTTCATCCATGGCGGCCAGCCCATGGGAATTACGCTCACACAGGTCACCGAAGCCGGCACGGTTCATTCGCTGGATGAAATCCGCGCCGTCAGCGCCATCGCCAAAGCCAACGCGCTGCCGTTGCACATGGATGGCGCGCGCTTTGCCAACGCGCTGGTCGCGCTCGGTTGCACGCCGGCCCAAATGACCTGGCAATCGGGCGTCGATATCCTGTCATTTGGCGGCACCAAGAATGGCTGCTGGTGCGCCGAGGCAATTGTCGTGTTCAACAAGGATCTCGACGCGCAAATGCCATTCCTGCGCAAACGCGGCGCACAGCTGTTTTCCAAGTCGCGGTTTATCGCGGCGCAGTTTGATGCATATTTCGCAGACGATCTCTGGCTGGAAAGCGCGCGTCATGCCAACGGCATGGCCAAGCAATTGGCCGATGGCCTGGCGGCATCCGGCCGGGCGCGCCTGCATTCCGACCCGCAGGCGAACGAAGTTTTCGCAATTCTTGCCAATGCCGATATCGAGCGCCTGCGCGCTGCTGGAGCCGTCTTTTACGACTGGCACGCGCCATCTGACGGCAGTGTCAGGCACGATGAGACCATGATCCGTTGTGTCACCAGTTTTGCTACAAGCGTCACCAGTGTTAAGCAACTGCTGTCCATACTATCCTAAAGCGAGCGTGCTCACGATTCCTTGAACACAGCGTGGCCATTCGTCTCGTACGGTTGATTTCCTTTTGAGAATGCAATTGGACATAAAGCCTCATCACCGGCCCGATCTGGTGTGCAATTCAAATCAATGAGGAGACTCCCATGTCCCAGACCAAATCGATCCTGTCGTCCGCCCTTATTGCCAGCGCGCTGGCTTCTGCTCTGTCTGCCGGTATCGCCATGACGGCAACCGGCGCAGCCGCCGCTGAAAAAGAGAAGTGCTTCGGTGTTGCGCTGGCCGGCGCCAATGATTGTGCCGCCGGTGCTGGCACCTCATGCGCTGGAACCTCCAAGGTCGATTATCAGGGCAATTCCTGGAAGTACGTTGCCAAGGGCACGTGCACAACCATGTCTCTTGATGGCGGTCGCACCGGCTCGCTCGAAGCGCTGACCCGCGACGTCCCGGCCTGATCTGACGATAACAGGGAAGCGCGCCCATGCTGCACGCAAGCAATACCCGTGTAGGACAACACCCCGTCCGCTTCCCTGCCCGCTCGCTCCGGCCCCGCGCCGGGGCGGGTTTCAAGGCCGAGCACTTGGCCGCCATCCTTGCCGAACCGCAGGATGTGTCATTCTTTGAGGTTCATGCCGAGAACTACATGGGCAAAGGCGGCACGCCGCATGCGCAGCTTGACCGCCTCCGGCAGGATTTCGCGCTTTCCGTCCACGGTGTTGGCATGTCGATCGGCGCACATGGCCCGCTGGACACGCTGCATTTGGCCCGCTTCAAGGCGATTGTTGACCGCTGGGAACCTGCGTTGATTTCAGAGCATCTGGCTTGGTCAACCCATGACGACATTTACTATAACGACCTCTTGCCGCCGCCCTATACGGCCGAGACTCTGCAGCGCGTGTGCGAACATATTGACCAGTTCCAGTCGTACATTGGACGCCCAATCCTGCTCGAAAATCCGTCGACCTACCTGCTTTTTGAGCACAGCGACATGGAAGAAGCCGACTTCATCCGCCAGATCGCCCGCCGCACCGGATGCGGCCTGCTGCTTGATGTGAACAATGTTTTTGTCTCTGCCACCAACCACAACTATTCGCCGGAGCACTATCTCGACATGTTCCCGCTTGAGAATGTCGGCGAAATCCATCTGGCAGGACACGCCACCGAGCAAGACTCGCATGGCAATCCATTGTTGATAGACGCCCATGACCGGCCTGTTGCCGATGGAGTCTGGGATCTTTACCGCCGCGTTTTGTCCCTGACCGGACCTGTTCCGACATTGATCGAATGGGACAACGATATTCCGCAATGGCCGGTCTTGGTCGCCGAAATGGCGGCCGCCAATGCCATTCTCGACAGCGTTGCAGCAGAACCGCTGCTTGGCCGGCGTCATGCTTGAATTGCGCAACACCTGGGCTGACGTCGCACCGCAGTTTGCCGCAGGATTGCTTGATGCCGATGTGCCAGCGCCGGGTTTTCTGACATCTTTCACCGGGCAAGCTGATCCGCGCCGCTATGCGGTTTACCGCAACAACGTGACAGTAAGCCTGATGCGCGCATTGGCTGCCAATTTTCCATCCATTGAGCGGCTCGTCGGAGATGAGTTCTTTGCGGCGATGTCGCGGGCGTTTGTGACAGCAAACCCGCCGCGTTCGCGGCTCCTGTTTGAGTATGGCGACGCTTTCCCCGGCTTTCTCGAAACGTTTGAACCGGTGCGCGCCTACCCCTATCTGGCCGACGTGGCACGCCTCGAACAGATGTGGCGCGAAGCCTTCCATGAGGCGGATGCGGCGGTCCTCGAAGGCGCCGCATTCGCCGCGGTCGCACCCGATGCGTTTTTGACTTTGCGTCTTGCACGCCACCCGGCGGCGCGCATCCTGACTTCACCTTTTGCCGCAGGTTCGATTTTTGTCGCCAACCGGCAGACCGGACAACCCGCCGCTTTCGACCCGGCCGCTGGCGAAACCATACTCGTCACAAGGCCGCGCTTTGACTGCGAGGTGCGCATACTGAGTGCTGCCTCCGCCGCATTTTTTCACGCACTATTCGACGGTCAGACCATGGAAACAGCCACAGAGGCGGCATTTGCTTGCGGGCCAGCGTTTGACCTGCCGGCAAGCATGGCCGGACTGATCGCTTCCGGCGCGTTCACATCCATCCTGGAGAATCAACCATGACAATGGCAATGCCCGCCTCAAAGACCTCGCTCCTGGCACTTCCCGGCAAGATCGAAGCTTTGATTGCCAAATTGGTGCTGCCATCTTTTGCCAGTCTCATTTTGAGGTTCGCGCTGGCTGTGCCCTTCTTCAAGTCCGGGCTGACCAAATGGGACGGTTTCCTGTTCATTTCTGACACGCCGCTGTTGCTGTTTACCGAAGAGTTCAAGCTGCACATTTTCGGCCAGGTCTATGACTATCCGTTCCCGGCACTGATGGCCTGGGGATCGTCACTCGGCGAAATCATCTTGCCGATTCTGCTGGTTCTTGGTCTTCTCACGCGCCTTTCGGCGTTTGGCATTCTCGTCATGACCGCAATGATCCAGCTGACAATCCCCGACGGATGGGCAAACTTCCATTTGCCATGGGCTGCAATGGCAATTGCCATCATCCTGATCGGCGCTGGCAAACTGTCGCTGGATGCCCTGCTGAAACGGGCCTGATCGCAAAAAAGGCGGCGCATCGCTGCGCCGCCCCGTATTCAAAACTCACATTGCCGGATCAGGCTGCAGCTTTCGCTTCAATCTGCTTGGCAGATTTGTCCTTTGCGGTAGCGATGGCCACTTTGCGCGGCTTCAGTTCTTCTGGCACTTCGCGCTTGAGATCAATGTGCAGAAGGCCGTTTTTCAAGGCTGCGCCGCGCACTTCCATATGGTCGGCAAGCTGGAACCGGCGCTCGAACGCGCGCGAGGCAATGCCGCGATAGAGAACTTCACGGCCCTCGTCAGCAGTTTCCTCGGTCTTTTCAGCCTTTACCGAAAGTGCATTGCGGTGAACCTCAATCTGGATTTCCTCTTCATCAAAACCTGCGACCGCCATGGTGATGCGGTATGCGTTCTCGCCGGTCTTTTCAATATTGTAGGGCGGATAGGACTGGCTCGCATCCGGCTGGCCGAGCGTATCGAGCAGCGAAAAGAGCCGGTCGAAGCCGACGGTGGAGCGGTAAAGCGGTGAAAAATCAACGTGACGCATGGTGTCCTCACTGTGAAGCAACTGGTTGCGGTTGACGCGCGGCAGACCCCCGGTTTGGCGGGCTTTATGCGCGGCGCGATCCCATTTTGGCGACCGCATGCAGAAGGTGGTTTGCACCTTGGACAATTTCAAGAGGTTTCGCGTTTCAGCAGGTCCGCAAACATGAATGGCAGATGAACAGCCGCTTCTGACTGCGTTCAGGTGAGCGGCGCTAGAACAGCAACATCAAACGGCCGATCAACAAACCCGGCCGGAATGGAGACCAAAATGTTCAAGTCGATTGCCGCCAACCCGCTGCGCAAGACCATCCTCGCCCTTGGCGCGCTCGCCGCTGTCGTCACCGCTGCGCCGTCATTTGCTGGCGGCTACGTCGAAGGCGATGTGATCTATGCTGATGAAATTGGCACTGATGGCCAAGTCGGAACCGACGGTCGCCGCAGCGATCATCGCCGTCCGATCGTCCGTCCAGCTCCGGTCATCGAAGACTATGACTTGATCCCTGCCCGCCACATCACCCGCCAGCTGCGCCGTCAGGGCTATGCTTCGGTTCAGGAGATTGCACTGCGCGGCGATGAGTACCGTGTGGTTGCCGTGCGCAACAACGGCGCGCTCGTTCGCCTGCGGCTTGATGCCTACTCCGGTGAAGTCCTGTCGGTCCGCCGCATTGGCTGGGTCGGCGCTCCTGTCCGCCCGCTGCCGCGCCGCCACGCTGAACCCGGCTTCGCCATCGAATTCGGCTGGGGCTCGGACCGCTACTGACCGGCTCTGAAAGTTCGGTCCGTTTGTAACGTCCCTTCCAGGCGGACCTATCTGCCGGAAGCTCTGGAAACAGGGCTTCCGGTTTTTCTATGCAGCCTAAGCGTTTTGACCCAATGGCGTTGACCTTGTAAGGACGCTTCACATCCGCCTGATATGAAATGAACCATGCCAGCACCCCTGTTTGAAACTGAAAGCAACAAGATACCCGAGGGCATTGCCGCCGATTATCTGGATCTGCCCGATGGCAAGCGCCTGCGCCATGCCCTTTTGCCGGCTGCCGGCCGCCCGCTGAACGGCACGGTTATTATCCTGCATGGCCGCAACGAATGCATCGAGAAATATTTCGAGACGATGCAGGACCTGTCGGCCCGCGGTTTTGGCACTGCCACGTTCGACTGGGTCGGCCAAGGCGGGTCCGACCGGCTGCTTAAGGACCCGATGCGCGGTCACGTCACCGATTTTGACCGTTATGTTGAAGATCTCAACTATTACTTTGAAAATGTCGTGCTGCCGGACTGCAGGGCGCCGTTTTACATTCTCGCCCATTCGACTGGATCGCTGATCGCCTTGCTGGCAAGCCCCGGCCTCACCAACCGGGTGCGCCGCATGGTTTTGTGTGCGCCGCTTCTGGGAATGACCAATCAGCCGCTTGGCCAAAAACAGATCAAGCGTCTCAGCGGTTTTCTGACAATGATCGGACTGGGGTCGATGTACATGTCCGGCGGCCCGCGCCCGCGCGAAACCCTGCCGTTTGAAGACAACAGGCTGACCTCCGACCCGGTCCGATACAAGCGCAATTCCCGGCTGTTTGAGGAGCATCGCCATTTGGGCTTGGGCGGTCCGACAGCGCGATGGGTCCACGCATCCTGCATTGCCGGCGAGCAGGTGCAGGAACCTGATTTCAAAGCAAAAATTCAGGTCCCAACTCTGGTCGTCGCCGCCGGAGATGACAAGATCGTCTCCAATGCCACGATTGAGCGCTTCGTCGTTGGCATGCGCTCTACCGCGCTGGTGACAGTGGATGGCGGCCGCCATGAATTGCTGCAAGAGAAAGACTATTTCCGCGATCAGGTGTTGGCAGCCTTTGATGCCTTTGTGCCGGGTTCCGGCGATCCGATGCTCTAGAGCGGAATGCGGCTTGTCGGAATCGAATTGGGATTCCCGAAGCTTTGTAATTGTGATTCAAGCTGGTCACTGGGTTGGAGGCCAGCATTGATGACCAAGCCGTATCCGATGGAGTTGCGTGAGCGTGCGGTGCGTTTTGTGGAGGCGGGTGCGAGCCGCCATGCGGTTGCGGCGCGGCTTGGGATCAGCCCGTCCTGCGTGATCAAGTGGCTTGAGCTTTATCACAGGACCGGCAGCGTCAAGCCGGGCAAGATCGGCGGCCATGTGCCCGGCAAGATATCGGGCGAACATCGCGATTGGGTCCTGGCGCAGATCGCGGCAGGCGATGTGACGCTTCAGGGCGTTGCCGACGGCTTGGCGGCACGTGGTCTGAAGGTGGATTACCGGACCGTGTGGAACTTCGTCCATCGTGAGGGCAAGAGCTTTAAAAAAAACGGTTCATGGAACTGAGCAGGCCCGGCGGGATGTGGCCCGGCGCAGATATTGGTGGCGCAAGTATCAGAGCTGGATCGATCCCGCCCGCCTCGTCTTCATTGATGAGACATGGACCAAGACCAACATGGCGCCGTTGCGCGGCTGGGCAGACAAGGGTGAGCGCCTGCAGGCCTTTGTGCCGCATGGCCACTGGAAAACCCTGACGTTTCTGGCCGCGCTTCGCAATGACGGCATCACGGCGCCTTGCGTCTTCGATGGTCCCATCAATGGCACGAGCTTCCTCGCTTACGTTGAGCAAGCCTTGCTGCCCACCCTCAAGCCAGGCGACATCGTGGTCCTTGATAACCTTGGAAGCCACAAGAGCGATGCCGTCAGGAAAGCGGTCAGGTCTGTCGGCGCAAGGCTTCTCTTCCTGCCGCCATACAGCCCCGACCTCAATCCCATCGAACAAGTCTTTGCAAAGCTGAAACACCTCCTGCGAAAGGCAAAAGAGCGCACAGTCGAAGCCACATGGAAGCGCATCGGCGCTTTGCTGGACAAGTTCACCCCAGCCGAATGCTCAAACTACTTCAAGAATGCAGGGTATGGTTCCGTCTAGAGTCATTCCGCTCTAGACAATGCAGACCCGGATGCGGACTTGTTTGCGTTTCCCAAGTAAGCGGCAATCAAGTGCCGAATCATTTCAACCAACAGCAAGGACCATCGGCAAAGGCACCGCTGCCATCAGCGATTTTGTGTAGTCATCCCGCGGGTTTTCAAACACAGCGCGGCGCGCGCCCATCTCGACGATCTGTCCGCCGCGCATGACCGCCACTTGATGCGACATACGCTCGATGACAGCCATGTCGTGGCTGATGAACAAATAGGACAGGCCCATGGTTTCCTGCAGCTCGAGCATCAGGTCCAGCACTTTGGCGCGCAC
>JBAVTG010000021.1:0-3075 GCA_049696015.1 Rhizobiaceae bacterium
ACTCGGCACGCCGAAATCTTGGCATTCGCAAAATCAGCAGGACGAAAGGCGCACCTCCCTCCCCACAAGGGGGAGGGACACCAATCGAAGAATCTTGAAACCCATCCGGCAACAGTTATCCTCCTTCTCCCCATGTCTTCCATGGGGAGAAGGTCCCGACAGGGGGAGGAGGGGAATGCAGGCGCTACCGTTCCCGAGACTGTCAAAACGCCATTGCAAACAACATCTTGGCCTTTGCGGCCATACTCCCCTCATCCGCCTGTCGGCACCTTCTCCCCGCTGGAGAAGCGGGTAGAAGGAGGACAATCTCCGAATATTTATCCCCACCCCAAAAACCTCCTCCACAATGCCGCCTTCGAACATCAAAGCTTTGTGAACGGAGATTGAAGACTTGGACTGGGCACTCGCCATCCGCCGCAACCATGACCAGCTGCGCCAGATCGTTCTGGCGCTGTTCGCGCTCGCAAACATGCGCGTTGGTGGCTCGCTTTTCACCCTTCGCCGCGACGTCTTCGCCGCCATCTTGTCTGTCCTGCGCCCGGCAGAATCCGCCGCCCGCCGCCTGATCGTCATCGCGGCGCATGGTCTGAAGCCAACTGCTGCGGCCAGCCGAAAGCCCGGCGGTTGGCCTGATCTCCCCACTTGCGGGGGGCCGGAGGCGGGCGAGACCCGTGGCTCGCCCTGGCAAGTCGGCGCAGCCGACAGAGGGGGGCGCGAAGGGCGCAAGGCCTTCAAACTCTTCGACCCGCTCAAATCCTTCGATCCCGAAGCCATCTGGGACGTTCAACCCGTTTGGGACAGCCATTTCGGCCCATCCGAACCCGCCACTTACTGCACGTTCACCATCAAAACCCCGCTCGATGCCCGTCACATTGGCCAGCGCCTTAACGCCCTGATGCGCGCCCTCGACAACCTCCCGCACCAAGCCCGCCGCCTCGCGCGCTGGCAGCAGAAACGCGATGCCGCACTAAACTCCCGCATGCCGAGGGTCCAAAGGACGGGCGAGACCGGTGGCTCGCCCCGAAAGCAATGCGAGCCTCGAAGCACGCACGCTTGGCGGCCCCGGCGCCTCTCGCCCATGCGCCCCGGCCTGCCGCCGGGCTGGCGGCAGCGGCCCATCCACGAAATCGATGAAGTGCTGAAAGAGTGCCACGGGCTGGCGCATTACCGGCTGGACAACGGTTGAGCCTCACCCTGAGGGTCCCAATGACAGGCGAGGCGCTTGGCTCGCCCCGAAAACGCAGTGAGCCTCGAAGGGCGAGGTCATCGCAACCTCGTGACTTTGTCGTTCCGGGGGCGGTGCCGCTGTCAGCAAAGCCTTCCTAACGCCCCGCCAGCACAATCTCGGCGTTCATCCGCCGTGCGGCCAGCCCCCGCGCTATGGCCTCGGCAGATTTCGCGGTGCGCGACAGGGCAATCGCCTGCCGCTTGGTGATCAAGAGCCCGTCGGCCAAAGAAGTCTCGCGCTTGACAATGCGCTGCAGGAATCCCGGCTGGCCGGCGCGCGAGCGCGTGAATTTGGCAGGGCTTTGCACCATACCCATGTGTCGTTCGGCACTTTCAATCCAGGCTTCCGACAAGCGCGATCCCGGCTCCAGAAACAACAGCCAGTCGCCGCGGGCACGGTGGATACATTCGGCCAGCGATCCGCCATGCACCAGCGTGCAGCCCGCCTGCTCGGCCACCTTGCCGGTGCGATCAGTGGAACCGGCATCATGCACCAGTACTTCGCGCAGCAAGCCCTCGACCACGCCTGAAACCAGCGGCCCCAGCGTGCGCGCCAGCGCTTCCTCGTTGTTCTTCGTTTCGATGATCACCGTCAGCATGGCGGATCGATTAGCCGATTGCACAAAAAAAGCCAGCCCCGGCCACAATATGAACATTCCACATATTTAGTTCTTGTTATGTTCTATTTTTGCATCTAGGACTTTATTCCGAAGCGCCATTCGAATCGGAGGGCATCATGGAAGCAATTGTAACGGCAGACAGGGCGGCCTTTGCCCACGACGCAACGGCAGCAAACGCCATTATCGGCGCAAGCGGCCTTCGGGTGTTGGATGACCGCCGGCGGGGGCGCGCAGCAGCGCTCAATCCTTCGGGCCGGTTTGAAGCCTATAGCCGGGACGTGTTTGACGATGGCTGGGAGAGCTTTGAAGAGCTGCCGCCATTCAAGACTGAGGTGCAGGAAGAAAAGCCGCGCACGATCATTACCCGCAATGATTCACCCGACATTTCGTTTGACCGGTCGATCAATCCCTATCGCGGCTGCGAGCACGGCTGCATCTATTGTTTCGCGCGGCCCAGCCATGCCTACATGGGCCTGTCGCCCGGGCTTGATTTTGAATCCAAGCTGTTTGCCAAGCCGGATGCCGCCAGGCTGCTGGAGCGGGAATTGTCGCGTCCCGGCTATCAGGCCAAGACCATTGCCATTGGCACCAACACCGATCCCTACCAGCCGATTGAAAAGCAATGGCGCATCATGCGCGAGATCCTGGAAGTTCTGGATGCAGCCAACCATCCGGTGGGCATCGTCACCAAATCCGCGCTTGTCACGCGCGATATCGATATCCTCTCGCGCATGGCTTCTCGCGGGCTGGCCAAGGTCGCCCTGTCGGTGACGACGCTCGACCGCAAGCTTGCACGGACGATGGAGCCACGGGCGGCAACGCCGACCAAGCGGCTGGAGGCGATGAAACAGCTCAGCGAAGCGGGCATCCCCGTATCGGTGATGATGGCGCCGGTTATTCCGGGTCTCAATGAACACGAGATCGAGCGGATACTGGATGCGGCGCGCGCGCAAGGGGCGCTTGAGGCCGGCTATGTGCTGTTGCGCCTGCCGCTGGAGGTTTCGCCACTGTTCAAGGATTGGCTGCTGCGCCACTACCCGGACAAATACAGGCACGTCCTGTCGCTGGTGCGTTCGATGCGTGACGGTAAGGATTATGACGCCGATTGGGGCAAGCGCATGCGCGGCACAGGCCCCTATGCCTGGACCATCGGCCGGCGCTTTGAAATCGCCGCCCGCCGTTTGGGCATGAATCTCGAAAAGCGCCCGCTGCGCACGGATTTGTTTTC
>JBAVTG010000022.1:0-1534 GCA_049696015.1 Rhizobiaceae bacterium
TTTCCATGAATCCGGTCACATTCTCATTTCCGAGCTTGGCCTTCCGGTCCTGGGCAAGGAAGAAGACGCGGTCGATACGCTGTCTGCGATCACCCTTCTCGAGCCGCAGGACGAAACACTCGACAAAGCCCTGACCGATTCAGCCGATGGCTGGTTCTTGTCCGACGAAGCGTCGCAGGCGGCTGGCAACGATTATGCATTCTGGGACGAACACAGCCTTGACCAGCAGCGGGCCTATTCAATGGTCTGCATGATGGTCGGTCAGGATCCCGAAAGATTCAAGGATTTCGCCGATTCAGCCGAGCTTCCGGCTGAACGGCGTGACCGCTGCGCTTCCGATTATCAAAACGCGCTCGACAGCTGGAATGCGCTGCTTGAGGATGCATTGATCACAGATGACAGCGAAACCAAATTCGACATCGCCTATGATGATGCACCGAATGCGGTACTGGCTCCCTATGCCGAACTGGTGAAGGCGGCTGACCTTCTGGGCATTTTGCAGGAAGGGATCGGAAAGCGTTACAAACTGGAGTCCGGCATTAAGCTACGCGGCGCCAGCTGCGGCGAGCCAAATGCCTTCTGGGATGCGAATGCGCGCCAGATCACATTCTGCTATGAACTGGCCCAATTCCACGCCGGGTTGCTGGCCAAGCATTTTGCCGACGAGGCCAGCGGCGCGCAATGACTTTTGCGTGCGCGGCTTGCCGCCGCCTTGCTCCGGCCACTTAAAAAAGCCATGTTTGCGCAAGTGATTTGCGCGGCAATTTAATGCCCGGACATGCTCTGAAGGCGTGCGGGCGATGCGGGACAGAATGATGACAGGCAAGACTTTCAAATTGTGGCTGGCGATGAGCGTCGCGGGCTGTGCCGGACAGGGCGCGTTCGCATCCGCCAGCGCGACGGATATTGTCGCCTCGCACACGCTGACCGGCGCGATTCTGTCGGCGCAGGTGGCCGAGGGCGATAATGACTTCAAGGCTATGATCGCCTATTACAAGCAAGCGCTCGGCTTTGATCCGGGAAACAGGCAATTCGAGCAGGATCTGCTGGTGGCGCTTTTGACGGACGGCCAGTTTGCCGAGGCCTTGCCATATGCCGAGAAACTGAAGGCGACAGCGGAAATCGAGCGTGTCTCGCGTGTCGCACTGGCGATTGATGCAGTCGACAAGAAGCAGTGGGATCAGGCCGAGCCGCTTTTAAAGCTGGCGCTGCAGAGCGATCTTGACCGGCTGATCACCGGTCTGATGACCGGCTGGGTCAAGCTTGGGGCCGGCGATGGCAAGGGCGGCGCGGAATTTGTCGCCAAGCTGCAGGGGCCGGAATGGTATGACTTGTTCAAATCGATCCACAAGGCTCTGATCCTTGATGCGTCCGGCGACAAGATTGGCGCGCAGGCAGCTTACGAGGCCGCCGCCAACAGCACGGACAATGCCTCGGCGCCAGACGCATGGCTGCGACTTATTGAATCCTATGCGCAATTTTATGTGCGGGACGGCAAGACCAAAGAGGCGCTTGGCGTCATTGGACGCGGACT
>JBAVTG010000023.1:0-2946 GCA_049696015.1 Rhizobiaceae bacterium
TGACGGATGATGTGGTTTCGTCTGCCTTCCGTTCAGCCGGTCAGCGCTGCTCGGCGCTGCGGCTTTTGTTTGTGCAGGAAGACGTTGCCGACCGGATGCTCGACATGATCGAGGGCGCGGCGCGGGAACTGAAGATGGGCGACCCGATGCTGCTCAGCACCGACATCGGGCCGGTGATCGACGCGGACCAGTTGAAGATGCTGAACGGCCATATCGAAGCGATGCGCAAAAGCCAGAAGGTGCGCTATGCGGCCAAAGCGCCGGAGGGCGGGCTGTTCTTCGGGCCGCATATCGTCGAACTGACCAAGGCCGAGGCGCTGGAGCGCGAGATTTTCGGGCCGGTGCTGCATGTTGTGCGCTACAAGGCAGGGCAGATCGACAAGGTGCTCGACCAGATCGCCGCGACAGGTTTTGGCCTGACGCTCGGCATCCATACGCGCATCGAGGAGACCGTGAAGCGCGTGACAGAGCGGCTGGATACAGGCAACATCTACGTCAACCGCAACATGATCGGCGCAGTGGTTGGGACACAGCCGTTCGGCGGGTCTGGGCTGTCAGGCACCGGATTCAAGGCGGGCGGGCCGCATTATCTGCTCAGGTTCGCGCTGGAGCAGGTGGTGAGTGTGAACACGGCGGCCGCGGGTGGGAATGCGAGTTTGATTGCGATGGGGGAGTGAGGGGTCAGGTGAAAGCAGGGCACGGCCGCAATTTCATTTCTGCCGCTGCCGTGCAGTACCATAGACCTCGCCACGCTCACGTTTGCCAACGGCCACCACAACAACGGTGACCCTTTGATCTTCGACGCAGTAGACGAGCCGGTAACCGGATTGGCGCAGCTTGATCTTGTAGCAATCGGCCATGCCGTGAAGCGCGGCGCTCTGAACGCGGGGCATTTCCAGCCTCTCCTGAAGCTTTTTCTTGAATTGCGATTTGATGGTCGCGCCGAGCTTTTCCCATTCTTTATGCGCTGAAGGGAGAAATTCGAGCCTATAGGTCATCAATGTTCACTGGAACGCCAACCTCGCCGGCGCGGGATTTGATAATCTCGATCAGTTCGAGATCATCCAATCTTTCCAGCATCGCCTCATAGGTCCGCGCGGGTACCATATAGGCCATGACCCGGTTGTGGTTCAGCACCGCGACTGGCTCACCCTGCGCGTCGCTGATGACAGCGGTGGGGTTCCGTTTGAGGTCGGAGACGCTGACGACCATGTCGGCTTCCACGCGTTCCATAAATTCACTCCTGAATATCGATGTTTAATTCGCACTTTATATAGCACTGTTTATAGCACTTAGAAAGATCATAGTGATCTTTCTTGTTGCCTACTGCCTCGAAAACTTCAATCCGGCAATTCCTAGCGCCGTTCTCTCTCACCGCTGCAACTTTCGCTTTTTGCTTGATGCCCTTTGTCGCAATTGGTGCAGGGGGCGGCTGTTTTTGGACGGCGGAATGTGTCAACCCAACGCATCTTTAGCCCATCATTTTCCGACCATCCCCCAGGAGCTCTTCCCCCATGGCCGACTTCAAATCCGACATCGAAATCGCACGCGCCGCCAAGAAGATGCCGATCATGAAAATCGGAGCCAAACTTGGCATTCCGGAAGAGGATCTGCTGCCTTACGGACATGACAAGGCGAAGATTTCGGCTTCGTTCATAAAGGCGCAGCGAAGTAAGCCGGATGGCAAGCTGATCCTTGTGACAGCGATCAACCCGACGCCTGCGGGCGAGGGCAAGACGACGACGACAGTGGGTCTTGGCGACGGCCTCAACGCCATCGGCAAGAAGGCGATAGTCTGTATCCGCGAAGCGTCGCTCGGGCCCAATTTCGGCGTCAAGGGCGGCGCGGCGGGCGGCGGCATGTCTCAGGTGGTGCCAATGGAGGACATGAACCTGCATTTCACCGGCGACTTTCACGCCATTACCACCGCGCATAACCTGCTGTCGGCGCTGATCGACAACCATATCTACTGGGGCAACGAGCAGGGCATCGACATCCGCCGCATCGTCTGGCGGCGCGTGATGGACATGAACGACCGGGCGCTGCGCGAGATTGTCTGTTCACTGGGCGGCGTTGCCAACGGCTATCCGCGCGAGTCTGGCTTTGACATCACGGTGGCATCCGAAGTGATGGCAATCCTGTGCCTGTCCAATGATCTGAAGGATCTGGAAAAGCGGCTTGGCGACATCATCATCGCTTACCGCCGCGACAAGAGCCCGGTTTATGCGCGCGACATCAAGGCGGATGGCGCGATGACTGTGCTGCTCAAGGACGCGATGCAGCCGAACCTGGTGCAGACGCTGGAGAACAATCCGGCGTTCGTGCATGGCGGCCCGTTCGCCAATATCGCCCATGGCTGCAACTCGGTCGTGGCGACGACGACGGCGCTGAAGCTGGCGGAGTATGTTGTGACCGAAGCCGGGTTCGGCGCGGATCTGGGCGCGGAGAAGTTCTTCGACATCAAGTGCCGCAAGGCGGGCCTGAAGCCGGCAGCTGCGGTGATCGTGGCGACGGTGCGGGCGATGAAGATGAACGGCGGCGTCAAGAAGGAAGAGCTCAGCGCGGAGAATGTTGCTGCGGTCAAGAAGGGCTGCGCCAACCTTGGGCGGCATATCGAGAATGTGAAGCAGTTCGGCGTGCCGGTCGTGGTTTGCATCAATCATTTCACGTCAGACACTGACGAAGAAATTGCGGCGATGAAGGACTATGTGGCGGGCATGGGAGCCGAAGCGATCCTGTGCAAGCATTGGGCGCAAGGGTCCAAGGGCATTGAGGAACTGTCACGCAAGGTGGTCGAGCTTGCCGAAAGCGGCGCGTCGCAATTCTCGCCGCTCTATCCCGATGAGATGAAGCTGTTCGACAAGGTCAACACCATCGTCAAGCGCATCTACCGCGGGTCCGAAGCCATCGCCGACAAGAGCGTGCGCGACCAGCTGCACGCCTGGG
>JBAVTG010000024.1:0-21519 GCA_049696015.1 Rhizobiaceae bacterium
CGCTGCAGCGTACGAGCCGAACCGGACAGGTTTTCGCGCGGCACCGAGGCGACCACACCTTCGCGCAGGATGACCCATCCCGCGCGCAGCAACCTGAATGATGCGCCGATGCTGCTCATGAATGCTATAGCTTCCAACCCGAATGGGCAGCGGCAATGCCGCCAGTATAGTTGCGGAATGCGACCCGTGAAAAACCGGCGTCCCTGATCATGGCCGCAAAATTCTCCTGATCGGGAAACTTGCGGATGGATTCGACCAGATAGCGGTAGCTTTCGCCATCACCTGTGATTGCCTTGCCAATGGCCGGGATCGCATTGAATGACCACGTGTCATAAACCTTGTCGAGCATCGGCATTTCAACGTCGGAAAACTCAAGGCACATGAAGCGCCCGCCAGGTTTCAAAACGCGGAAAGCCTCGGACAGCGCCTTGTCGATGCGCGGCACGTTGCGGATGCCAAAGGTGATTGTGTAGGCGTCGAATGATTTGTCGGCAAAGGGCAGTTCTTCAGCATTGGCCTCGACAAACGTCAGCCGGTCGACAATGCCCTTCTTTGCAGCCCGGTCGCGCCCGACCTCCAGCATCGAAGAATTGATGTCGAGCACAGTAACATCGGCCTTGCCGCCCGATGCCTCCAAAATCCGGAAAGCGATGTCGCCGGTGCCGCCGGCGACATCCAGCGCCTTCCAGCCGGGGCGCTTTGCCGGTGACAGCCAATCAACAAAGGCAGACTTCCAAACCCGGTGAAGTCCCGCCGACATCAGGTCGTTCATGAGGTCATATTTGCGAGCAACCGAGTGGAAAACCTCATTGACCTTGGGCTGCTTTTCGCCCTGTCCGACCTGCTCGAAGCCAAAGGCGGTTTCCATGCCGCCATTTGCCGTAGTGCGCTCGATGCTCATTCATTTGCCTTTGAATTTTCAACCTGACCATAGCCGAAGCGCAACGGCATGGCTATGTTGCGCAGGCGCGGTGAAGCGCCGCGCCATCCCATTGGAGCCATCATGGTCGTCAAAGCCGAACTGCACTGCCATATCGAAGGCGCCGCCTCGACCGCGCTGGTTGCCGCGCAAGCTCGAAAGTACAATGTCAACATTGACGGTTTGATCAATGGCGAGGATTTCGTCTGGCATGATTTCACCAGTTTTCTGGGCGCTTATGACAAGGCGGCGGCGCTTTTTCGCACCGAAGATGACTATGCGCTTTTGACGCAAACTTATTTTGAGAGCATTGCCGCCGATGGTGCGATTTATGGCGAGATTTTCATCTCGACTAATCATGCGCAAAGCTGCGGTTTGGACCCAAAGCTCTATGTCTCAGGCCTTGCCGAGGGAATGGCCCGCGCCAAGGCGAGCACCGGCATTGAAACACGGATGATCGCCACCGGCCTTCGCCACATGGGACCCGAAGGCGTGGATGAGGCAGCAGAGTGGCTGCTTGCCAACCCGCATCCGCTGATCACAGGATGGGGCATGGCGGGTGAAGAGCGCGTGCATCATCCCAAAGATTTTGCCCGGTCCTTCGACAAGATGCGCGGCGCCGGTTACGGCATCACGGTCCATGCGGGCGAACTTGCCGGCTGGCAAAGTGTAGCCGATGCGCTCGATCATTTGAAGCCGGCTCGCATCGGTCACGGCGTGCGCGCCATCGAAAATCCGGATCTGGTCAAGCGGCTCGCTGACGAACAGATCGTTCTGGAATGCTGCCCCGGTTCGAACATATCTCTCAATGTTTTCCCCGACTTCAAATCACACTCGTTCATGGCATTGCGGGCGGCGGGAATACCGGTGACGCTCTCATCAGATGACCCGCCCTATTTCGCCACCAGCCTCAGACGGGAGTATGAGGAGATCGGCAAAATCGAGTTTGGTTTGAGCAATGCCGAGCTGACGGAAATCACCCGCACGGCCATAATCGCAGCCTATGTTGACGAGGACACACGGGCGGCGTTGCTCGCCAAGGTCATGTGACAGGCTTTTCCTGTGACTCATTCCACTTGTTTGGAAAGCTTGCCCTTCCATCGCGGGTGGGCAACGCTAAAGTGCGGGCCAGCAAAGTTTTTTGGAGTCTGTCATGAGTGTGACCGTCGTTGACCATCCGCTTGTCAAGCACAAGCTGACCATCATGCGCGACAAGGAAACGTCGACGGGCAGTTTCCGGCGGCTCCTCAAGGAAATCTCGTTGCTGCTTTGCTACGAGGTGACACGCAACATGGAGATGACCACCAAGCGGATCGAGACTCCGCTTGAGCCCATGGACGCGCCCATTCTCGATGGCAAGAAGCTTGTGTTCGCCTCAGTGCTGCGCTCCGGCAACGGGTTGCTTGAAGGCATGCTCGAACTGGTGCCCTCGGCACGCGTTGCGCATATCGGCCTTTACCGCGACCATGACACGCTCCAGGCTGTCGAATATTACTTCAAAGCGCCGGAAGACATTGCCGACCGGCTGGTGATTGTCGTCGATCCGATGCTGGCGACAGCCAATTCCGCCATCGCGGCAATCGACAAATTGAAGGAGCGCGGAGCCAACAATCTGCGATTCGTTTGTTTGCTGGCAGCGCCGGAAGGCATCAAGCGCTTCACCGAAGCGCACCCGGACGTTCCGGTTTTCACTGCCGCCATCGACAGCCATCTCAATGAAAAAGGCTATATCGTGCCGGGTCTTGGCGATGCAGGCGACCGGATGTACGGGACGAAGTGATTTAGTTTTCGTCAACTCTATTGCGCACTATCGGACAGACCAAGGCGGACGTTAAATTGCTGCCAATGGTCGCATGGCATAATCAGGCCTTCGCCGGAGTCTGCCATGAACCGCTTTTTCGTCTATGTCTTCTTGTTTGGCTCGGCCGTATCGGTACTCCCAAGCCTGATGCCAACCCTTATGCAGGGGCAAAGCGGCGAGGAATCTGCAACCAAAATCACCAAGCCTGCCCGCATTGAAAGCGAAACAATTTCTCTGGCAGAAAGCTCTGGCGCGGTCCGGCTCAAATCCGATGCGCGCGGGCACTATGTTGCTGATTTCAAGATGAACGGAAAGACGGTCAAGGCGCTGGTCGACACCGGGGCAACCATGGTCGCGATCAACAAATCGACAGCGCGGCGGCTGGGTATCGCAGTCTCACCGGCTGACTTCATCTATGAGGTCAACACGGCCAACGGCAAAGCCAAAGTTGCCCCGGCTGTCATCCGCGAAATCCAGATCGGCCGCGTCAAGGTGCGCGACGTCGAGGCGGCTGTGCTGGAAGACAAGGCGCTGGACGGCACGCTTTTGGGCATGACTTTCCTGAAGCGCCTGGAAAGCTTCTCGGTCACCGATGGCGACTTGATTCTGAAGCAGTAGGTCAGGGTGTCATGCGACGGAGCACAGGCTCGACATGGGCCGGTTTCCGCGCAGTGAACGTGTAAGCCGCCAAGACCGCTTGCGATGCCTGTTCTGCCGCTTCGCGGCTGCGTGAATGCACTTTGGCAATCGGGTCGCCCTTCTCGACGCTTGTGCCGACCGGCACCAGGTCCGTCAAGCCAACCGCATGGTCCACCGGGTCTTGCGGGCGCGTGCGTCCGCCGCCCAGTGCCACAACTGCGACTCCGATGTCACGCGTTTGTATGGAGCCGACAAATCCTGCCTGCGGCGCGGGCACGTCGATGACGATGTCGGCGGCAGGCAAATAGGTTTCCGCCCGCTCGAGGAAATCCTTCGGGCCGCCAAGGGCAGCGACCATACGGGAAAACACCTCTGCTGCCGCGCCGCCATCCAGCGCATGGCGCGCCCGGGACAGTCCATCCTTCACTGTTTTCGCCTCACCTGCCGATGCCAGCATTTCCGCCGCAAGCGCCAGCGTCACGTCCTCCAGCCGCCTGTCGCGGGAGCCGCGCAGAAAGCGCACCGCATTCAACACTTCAACCGCATTGCCAGCAGCCGAGGCCAACGGTTCGTTCATGTCGGTGATCAGCGCCGTGGTCTTCAGCCCTGCGCCATTGGCAACGGCCACCAGGCTTTCGGCGAGTTTCACCGCATCTTTTGATTTGGCCATGAAAGCGCCATTGCCGCACTTCACATCCAGCACAAGAGACTGAAGCCCTGCTGCCAATTTCTTCGACAGGATTGACGCAGTGATGAGCGGTATTGATTCGACTGTCGCTGTCACGTCGCGGATGCCATAGAAGCGCTTGTCGGCAGGGGCGAGATCACTTGTCTGCCCGATAATTGCCGTTCCGACCTCGCGCACGACTTTGCGAAACAGCGCATTATCCGGTTGGCTCTTATAGCCTGGTATGGAGTCCATCTTGTCGAGCGTGCCGCCGGTGTGGCCAAGTCCACGGCCGGAAATCATCGGCACAAAGACGCCGCAAGCCGCCACAATCGGCGCCAGCATCAGCGAGACATTGTCGCCAACACCGCCCGTCGAGTGCTTGTCGGTGACGGGGCCGGGCAAATCAGACCAGTCGAGCACCGTGCCTGAGTCACGCATGCCAAGCGTCAGCGCCACGGCTTCCTCGCGGGCCATGCCGTTGAAAAACACGGCCATGGCAAAGGCGGATATCTGGCCCTCGGTGACGTAGCCTTCAGTGATTCCGCGCACAAAAAATGAAATCTCGCCGACGCTCAGCGCCTTGCCGTCACGCTTGGCGCGAATGATCTCCTGCGGCAGCATCAGTAGCCGGAACCGGCAGTTGCGGATTTGCCGGAAAGAATTGCCAAACAATCATCCAACAATCCCGATGCGCCAAAGCGGAAGGTTTTTGGCGTCGCCCAATCCGCGCCCATGATTGTGTCTGCGAGCGCCAGATACTTGGCCGCCTCTTCAACAGTTCGAATGCCGCCCGCCGGCTTGAACCCGACATCGCGGCGGCCAGTTGCCTTGATGGCATTGAGCATAATTTCGGCAGCGGCAAGCGTTGCATTCACCTGCACCTTGCCGGTCGACGTCTTGATGAAATCCGCGCCTTCGGCGATCGCCATTTCGGAGGCGGATTTGATCAATTTCTGGTCACGCAGTTCGCCGGTTTCGAGGATGACTTTCAGCAATGCGCGTTTGGCGCAAACCGAAGCGATGATGGCAATCTGCTCGCCTGCCGACTCGTGATCGCCATTCTTGAATGCCCGATAGGGGAAAACCAAATCAATTTCGCCGGCCCCGTCCTTGATTGCCCTTTCTGTTTCAATCACCACCGGCGCGGTGTCCTCATCGCCATTTGGAAAATTAACGACTGTCGCAATGCGAATGCCGGTTGCTTTGAGCAAGGGCTTTGCACCTTTGACGAAACGCGGCCAGATGCAGATTGCCGCGACATTGCCAAAGGGCGTTGTCGCCTTGGCGCACAGAGCAGCGACCGCCGTGTCGGAGGATGTTGCACTGAGATCTGTCAGATCGATCAATGCGAGGACTTTGCGGGCAGTTTGCGAATGGTTTTCGGTCATGCGAATTGTCCGATGGCAGCCTTGATGATGGTCGCAAGGCGCTTGCCGCCGAGTGGCGCCATTTCCTTGGTTTCGTGGTGCGACAATTCCTGCCCGGTCATGCCTGCGGCATAGTTGGTGATGACGGAACAGGCCGCCACTTTCATGTCGAGGAAGCGGGCAAGGATCACTTCCGGCACTGTCGACATGCCAACTGCATCAGCGCCGAATATGCGCGCCATGCGAATTTCCGAAGGCGTCTCAAACGAAGGCCCTGAGAACCACATGTATACGCCTTTCCTGACTTCGATACCGGTCGTTTTGGCCGCAGCCTCGAGCGCTGCGCGCATGCCGCTGTCATAGGCGTTGGTCAACCCGACAAAACGCCGGTCGGTCGGCTCGCCGAACAACGGGTTTGAGCCGGAAAAATTGATGTGGTCCTCTATGATCATCACGGAACCCGGCGGCATGTCTTCGCGCACGGATCCTGCAGCGTTAGTGAGCAACACATGCGTTACGCCAAATGCACTCAATGTCTCAAGCACCGGGCGCATCGCTCCAGCGTTGCCCTGTTCATAATAATGCACACGGCCTGCCAACATCAACACAGGAACGCCCGACAGATAGCCGGCGACAATTTCACCGGCATGGCCCGAGACGCCGCCATGGGGAAACCCGGCAAGATCGCTATAAGGAATGTGAATTGGTTTTTCGATTTCCTTGGCAAAATCGCCAAGGCCCGAACCGAGCACCATGGCGATGCGCGGCGCAAAGCCTTCGAGTTTGTTGATCAGGTGCCGGACTGCGTCTTTCACTTCAATGTTTCCCCATCAAATCCGCGCGGAAAGATTGCGCCCAGCGTGGTTGCTTCAATGATGCCTGTTTCATCGCAAAGATAGAGCTTCGCATCCGGTCCAGCGAATTCGGCGAGGCGCTGGCGGCATCCGCCGCACGGCATGCATTTGGCCATCTTTTCGGCGACTACACAAATCTCGGTGATCTTGCCGCGCCCACCCATCACATAATGGCCAAGCATGGTGGATTCGGCGCACCATCCTTCGGGATAGGAGGCAATTTCGATATTGCAGCCCGCAAAGATCTTGCCCTCTGCCGTGCGCAGTGACGCTCCGACGGGAAATTTCGAATAGGGCGAATGGGTCTTCGTCATTGCGGCCCACGCTTGATCGAAAAGGTCTCTCGGTCCAATTCCGGTTGACATCTGTCAACGCTCCTTCACGTAGGCGACACCGCCGGCTTTGGGCGGAATTGCCTTGCCAATAAAGCCAGCCAGCAGGATGACCGTCAGAATATAGGGCGAAGCGGTTATCAGCTGTACCGGGACATCCCAGTCCAGACCCGGGATTTTTGCGCCCTGCAGGGGAATGGCAACGGCTTCGAGAAACCCGAACAACGTGCAAGCGCCCAATGCGCCGATTGGATTCCATTTTGCGAAAATCAGCGCAGCCAGCGCAATGAACCCGCGACCGCCGGACATATTGGGCGAAAAGTTCGCCGATTGGGCGATTGCCAAATAGGTACCGGCAATACCAGCAAATATTCCGCAGATGATGACGCCGGAATAACGCAAGCGCGCGACCGAAATACCGGCCGTATCCACCGCTGCCGGGTTTTCGCCAACCGCGCGAAGCCTCAAGCCGAACCGGGTGCGAAATATAATCCACCATGTCAGCGGCACGGCAAGAAAGGCGATGTAGACCAGCGCATTATGTCCAGAAATCAGCCCTTGGTAGATGTGGCCGAGCAAGGGCACGTCCTTGACCGCTTGCGCGCCTGGAAGGTCAATCGGCTGAAAACGCGCCGTGTTTTCCAATTGCGGCGTCTTGCCGCCTTGGCTGTACCATGCCTTGCCGATCAAAGCTGTCAGGCCGGCAGCCAGAAAGTTGATGGCGACGCCCGATACGATCTGGTTGCCGCGCTGTGTGATTGAGGCATAGCCGTGCAGCAGCGAGAAGGCGACGCCCGTGAGAATTGCCCCGCCGAGGCCAAGCCAGGCGGAGCCAGTCGCCGCTGCCACCGCGCCTGCGGCAAAGGCCGAAAACAGCATCTTGCCTTCGATGCCGATATCAAAAACGCCGGAGCGCTCTGAGTACAAGCCGCCAAGGCAGCACAGCAGGATCGGCACTGTCAGGCGGATGGTGGAGTCGAGAACCGAGAACAGGATTGTGGTGTCCATGATCAGGCTCCTGCCGGTGCAGCATTGCGGGTGAACAACCGCCCGAAGATCGGCCTGAACAGATTTTCCAGCGCACCGGCAAACAGGATCACCAGCGCCTGAATGACCAGGATCATGTCACGCGAAATGGCCGGGACAGCAAACGACAGCTCGGCCCCCCCTTGGTAAAGCGCGCCGAACAAAAGCGCGGCCAGCACAACGCCGACCGGATGCGAACGCCCCATCAGCGCAACGGCAATGCCGACAAAGCCGGCGCCTGCGACAAAATCGAGCTCGATCTTGTGGACGCTGCCAAGCACTGTATTGACCGCCATCAAGCCCGCCAGTCCGCCGGAAATCAACATGGTGAGAATGGTTACGCGCGCCGCCGAAATGCCTGCATAAGCGGCGGCGGACGGGTTGAAGCCGAAGGTACGCATTTCATAACCGAATTTGGTGCGCCAGATGAGTTTCCAGACCAGCCAGGCGGCAATGAGCGCCACAAAAAAGGTAAGATTGGCCGGCGCCGAGCCGGACTTGATACCGACATAGTCAAGCACCTGGCCCAAACGCGGGATGAACGAACCCGATTCGAGCGGACGCGACGAAGGACCCATTGAGCCGACGGGCTTCAGATACTTGTTCATCACATAGACCATCAAGGATGCCGCGATGAAATTGAACATGATGGTGGTGATGACGATGTGGCTGCCGCGCTTTGCTTGCAGGTAAGCGGGAATGAAAGCCCAGGCAGCGCCAAATGCAGTGGCTGCAAGTATCGCCAGCGGCGCGGTAACATACCAAGGCACGTAGTGGTCAAGCGCCAGCGCTACCAGCCCGACACCCAGACCGCCGATATAGGCCTGGCCCTCGCCGCCGATGTTGAACAGACCGGCATGAAAGGCAACCGCCACCGACAGGCCAGTGAAGATGAAACTGGTCGCATAAAACAGCGTGTAGAAAATATTGTTGACCGAGCCGAATGCGCCGTCAAACAGGATGCCGACGGCATTGAGCGGGCTTTCGCCAATAAACAATACCACGAGACCTGCAATCAGAAAGCCCGCCAGCACGTTGGTCACCGGCATCAGACCGTAGTCGACCCAGGCAGGCAGTTTGGCAAATGGTGTGCTCATGACATGGACTCGATGATGCTCTTTGAGTTGGAGATCGCGGCGTATTCGCCGTCAAGCAATGCGAGTGTCAGAGCGTGAACTTGCTCGGCCGTCCAAAGGTTTCCCGCCCTGTCAACACGATCAATGCTCGCAACTGCATCCTCAGCAACGATAACGTCATACCCGAGGTTGCCAGCCATGCGAACAGTGGCTTCAACTGAATTTTCCAAGAGAACGCCGCCAACTACAATCTTATCGGTCCCAAGCCGCTCCAGGTGCGCAGCCAGGGCCGTGCCAATAAATGCACTATTGGTTTGCTTCGGCAAAACTGTTTCGCTGGCTAAAGGCATCACTTCCGCCTTGAAAGGATGCCCCTTGGACATTGTGTGATAAGTGCTGTTTGGGTCATCTGAATCATGGCGAACATGAATAACTGGCCACTTTGCCTTGCGCCATGCCGCCAGCAAAGATGCCATCGCCAGTTCAGCATCCGGTTGGCCACGGCGACCCCATTTCGGATTGTCAATTGCGTATTGCACGTCGATTAGCATCAGAGCAGGCGCACTCATTGCGCAGCCTCCTTGCGATTGATGCCGGCCATCAACAGGCCGATTTCGCCTTCATCGGTATCGGGCGAAACCTCGCCGACGATGCGTCCGGCAAACATGACCAGGACGCGGTCGGCGAGCGAGCAGATTTCGTCGAGCTCGACGGATACCAGCAGGATCGCCTTGCCCTGGTCGCGCATGGCAATGAGCTGCTTATGGATGAACTCAACTGCGCCAATATCGACACCGCGTGTTGGCTGGCCGACCAGCAGAACCTTCGGGTCGCGGGTCATTTCACGGGCCAAGACAATTTTCTGCTGATTGCCGCCAGAAAAATTGGCGGTTTTCAAGCGGCCGTTGTCCGGGCGTATGTCAAAAAGCCTGATCTTGTCGGCAGCGTCATTGCGCACCTTGTCCGGATCAAGATTGAAACCAGAGCCGTATTGCGTTGACCGGTGATAGCCGAGGATCGAATTTTCGCTTTCTTCGAATGGCAGCACCAGTCCCATGTGCTGGCGGTCTTCCGGCACATGGGCCATGCCGCGTTCGCGCATTTTGGCAGGGTCAGCCTCGTGCACAGGATCGATGCTTTCGCCTGACAGGATGATCTTGCCTGCAACTGACCTGCGGATGCCGGCAAGCGCTGCCAATAGCTCGGACTGACCATTGCCCGACACGCCGGCGATGCCGACAATCTCGCCGTCGCGCACATTGAAGGAAACGTTGTTGACGCGCGCAACGCCCCATTCGTCCTTGACCGTAAGCCCCTCGACTTGCAGGCGCACCTCACCTGGTTTGGCAGGACCCTTTGTCACATCCAGCAGCACGTGGCGGCCAACCATCAGATCCGCAAGATGCTCGGCATCGGTTTCAGACGTCTTGACCGTTGCCACCATTTCACCGCGCCGCATCACCGAGACATTGTCGGTGACAGCCATAATCTCGCGCAGTTTGTGGGTAATCAGCAGAATTGTTTTTCCCTGATCCTTCAATTGCCGCAAGATGCGGAACAAATGGTCGGCCTCAGCCGGGGTCAACACACCGGTCGGCTCATCCAGGATAAGCGTTTCGGCGCCGCGCGTCAGGGCTTTGAGGATCTCGACACGCTGCTGCAGGCCTACCGGCAAATCTTCGATCAATGCATCTGGATCGACTTCCAACTCATAGTCGTCGGAGAGTTTCTTCAGTTGGGCCCGCGCCTTGTCCTCGCCGGCCTGCAACAGCGCTCCGCCTTCTGCACCCAGAACGATGTTTTCGAGCACCGAGAAATTTTCAACCAGCATGAAGTGCTGGTGGACCATGCCAATGCCTATGCTGATGGCGTGCTGGCTGGTCTTGATCAGGACCGGCTTGCCGTTGACGCGGATTTCGCCGGAGTCTGCCGAATAGAATCCGTAAAGGATCGACATCAGTGTTGATTTGCCGGCGCCGTTTTCGCCAATGATGCCGTGGATCGTGCCTTTGGCGACCACCATGTTGATGTTCTTGTTGGCATGGACAGCCCCGAACCTCTTGTCGATGCCGGTCAGTTGAATTGCCGGTGGCGGCGCAAGTTCCATTTGACTGCCTCCAGCCCGGATCGCTTCCGGGATGCTGTTGCCGACGCCCCGCATTAAGGCTGGGCATTTTTTGACCAAGTGATCAAATGCATCCGGTCCTGTCAACGCTAGCATGGCAAACGCTTGGCGCAACCGGATTTCATGTGCGAGAATGTGCGCTGGATGAAAATGCCAACAGGAAACATATAGACCATGAGCGCGCTGCCCGAACCGCATATTGTCAATCTTGAGATCCTGGTTGCCCATCAAGGCAAGGCAATTGATGAACTGTCGGCAGCAGTCAGCGAGCAATGGCAGACGATCGACCGGCTGCAGAAAAAGCTTGACGCATTGACCTCGCGCTTTCTGACGCTGGAGGAAACTGCCACGCCTGCCATTGAATCAGCCAAGCCGCCGCATTGGTAATGTGGCAGGATATTGTCAAACCGTGAACAGACGTGGTTAATCGATTGTTAGTGGAGCGTGATTATTCCTGTTCACTGGAGACACTATTCGGGGAATTTCATGCGGATCAATTCGGCAGCAATTTCATTGGCCATGGCTTTGGCGATTGCGGGATGTTCGTCATCGGGCGCATTTGCGCCACGGGCAAACTACAATTCGGTGTCGGACTCCGGCTATCGGATTCCGGCGATCCCGACGGGGAAAATAGCCGAGAAATTCCGCAGGCAGACCGTCACCTACATCACCAAGGAAAAAGCCGGCACCGTGATCGTCGATACCGGCGCACGTCACCTCTACTTCGTTCTCGGCGACGGCAAAGCGGTCCGCTATGGCATCGGCGTTGGCAAGCAAGGATTTGAATGGAGCGGGACAGCGCGTGTCGGTCTCAAGCGCGAGTGGCCAACCTGGACCCCGCCGAAAGAAATGATTGGCCGCAAGCCGGAATTGGCAAAGTTTGCCGACGGAATGGAACCGGGCATTACAAACCCGCTCGGCGCGCGCGCCCTGTATCTTTTCAACAAGCGTGGCGACACCGGTTTTCGCTTGCACGGCACGCCGGAATGGTGGTCGATCGGCAAAGCCATGTCGTCCGGATGCATACGCCTGATGAATCAGGACGTGATCGACCTCT
Organism: Rhizobiaceae bacterium; assembly: GCA_049696015.1. Lineage (GTDB taxonomy): Bacteria > Pseudomonadota > Alphaproteobacteria > Rhizobiales > Rhizobiaceae > JANMEX01. The sequence continues at coordinate 11,867 of JBAVTG010000024.1, forward strand.
ACAGCCGCGTCGAAGTCGGCGCGAAAGTCATTGTCAAGTAAACCGCTGTCGGCTTTCGCTCAGACGGATTCGACCGCCTGAACTTCCGGCACGAAATGCTTGAGCAAGTTCTGAATGCCGTGCTTGAGCGTCGCCGTCGAAGACGGACAGCCCGCACATGCGCCTTTCATGGTCAAGAACACGGTGCCGTCGCGGTAGCCCTTGAAAGTGATGTCGCCGCCATCGTTGGCTACGGCCGGCCGCACACGGCTGTCGAGCAATTCCTTGATGGTCACCACGATCTCGGTGTCGGCTTCATCAAAAAACTCGCCGTCACCTTCTGCTGCGGTCTGTTTGGATATGCCAGCCATGACCGGCTCGCCGGACATGAAATGCTCCATGATCGTGCCGAGCACGGCGGGCTTCAAATGCTGCCATTCCGGACCGTCCTTGGTGACGGAAATGAAATCATGGCCGAAAAAGACACCCGTGACGCCGCTGATGCCAAAAAGCCGGGCGGCAAGCGGCGAGCGCGCCGCTGCTTCCTCAGCATTGGGCAGATCTTGGGTGCCCTCCGCGATGACAATCCGGCCGGGAAGGAATTTCAGCGTCGCAGGGTTGGGTGTTGTTTCAGTCTGGATGAACATGGGGTTGCTCCTGCCGTTCAAGGCGGTCAGTTACGAATGAGTGTTAGATAGACCTGTCGGAAGGCCACATCAAGCCACAGCGTCGATATCTTCGTCGGTTAGAGTGTGCGGCACGACAGTCACAGGAATGGGAAACGCCGCGCCGCGCCCGGCCACAGCCTGCACCAGCGGCCCCGGGCCCTCCTTGGAACCGCCCGCCGCCAAAACCAGAATTGCGATATCCTGGTCTTCCTCAATCAGGCGGTGAATTTCGTCTTTGGTCGGTCCTTCCTTGAGCACCGATTCCGCTTCGAGACCGTATCGCTCCCGCACCCGCAGGGCATGGCGTTCGACCGTCATGGTCGCGCGCTGAATGGCTTCGGCGCGCATCACCTTGCCAACACCCAGAAGACCCTGGAAGTCGGCAGAGTCGATGACAAACAACAGCACAACCGATCCGCCTGTCGATGTCGCACGCCGCGCGGCATAGGCGACTGCGCGTTCGCATTCGGGGGTTTCGTCAACTATGACCAGAAATTTGCGGCGATGACCGGATTCACGGCTGAGACGTTTTGAGACCATGATCGCAATCTGCCATCCATTTTCAACAGCCGCAAGCGGGTGTTTTCAGCGCAGCATGCCGAAGATATCGCGCACGTCGCGCAATGTTTGCCGGGCGATCTCGCCCGCCCGCTCGCCGCCATCCTGCAAAACAGCATCGATATGCCCCGGATCCTGGACAAGGCGGCGCATCGCATCAGCGATCGGTGCGAGTTTCTCGACAGCAAGATCCGCCAGCACGGGCTTGAAGGCGGAGAATTGCTGTCCGCCAAAATCCTTGATGACCGCTTCGCGGGTTGTGTCCGCAAGAGCAGCATAAATGCCGACCAGATTGTCAGCCTCCGGACGCCCCGCCAATCCGCTGACATCAGACGGCAAGGGTTCGATATCGGTTTTGGCCTTGCGGATCTTTTTGGAAATTGTGTCGGCGTCATCGGTCAGGTTGATGCGCGACAGATCCGAAGGGTCGGATTTGGACATCTTCTTGGAACCATCGCGCAGCGACATGACGCGGGTGGCGGGCCCTTCGATGATCGGTTCGGTCAAAGGAAAATAGCCTTGGCCCTCATTGTCGCCGAATTTCATCGGCACACCGAGGCCAAGCTCGGCGATGCGTCCGGAAAAGTCATTGTTGAATTTCTGGGCGATATCGCGCGCCAGTTCCAGATGCTGCTTTTGATCGTCACCGACCGGGACATGCGTGCCGCGATAAACAAGAATGTCTGCTGCCATCAGTGTCGGATAGGCAAACAAGCCAACCGATGCATTTTCTCGGTCCTTGCCGGCCTTTTCCTTGAATTGGGTCATACGGTTGAGCCAGCCCATGCGGGCAACGCAGTTGAACATCCAGGCAAGCTCGGCATGCTGGGGCACACGGCTCTGGTTGAAGACAATGTGCTTTGCCGGGTCAATGCCTGACGCCAAAAAGGCTGCGGTCACTTCGCGGATCGAGCGTGACAGTTCCTTTGGGTCCTGCGGCACGGTGATGGCGTGCAGATCAACGACACAGTAGATGCAGTCAGACTCCTGCTGCAGCACGACAAATTTGCGGATCGCGCCCAGATAGTTCCCCAGATGGAGATTGCCTGTCGGCTGGACGCCGGAAAAAACGCGCTTGGTGAACGCTGACATGGATATGCTCCGGGCTTGTGGAGGGCTCGATTGGTTTCAGGCGGCGCTTATGGACGAGTGAAGCTTGGGGGTCAATCTGCTTACATGGGTTCCAAGGGCGGCTTGCCGCGACCGCGTTCCAGGTTCCGCTTGAGCATGGAATAATCAGCCCCGCCCGTTAGAAAGGCCGCACTGAAGTAAATCAGGGCAGCGGCTGCAACAAGCAGGAGCAAGACGCTCGCTTTGGTCAAAATTGGCGTACCCGGTGCGATCCACCCAGCAATCGAGCTTGAAGCGTAATAAAGCGCAGCGCCCATCAGAATTGCAGAAAAAACAAGCCGGGGAATGCGGCGCATCAAGCCCTTGTCCACGACCAGAAGTCCGCGGTTATAGAGTGTGAAATAAAGCAACCCGGCATTTGTCCAGCCCGCAACCGTCTCTGCAGTCGCAATTCCGCGCTCATTCATTGTTGGAAACAACAGCAGCGCCAGCGCTGTGTTCACAGCCACAGAAACGCCTGCGAACCGCATCGGTGTCTTTGTATCTTCACGTGCGAAAAAGCCCGGTGTGAAGCATTTGATCAGGACAAAAGCCGGCAAGCCAAGCCCAAAGATGGCAAGTGCGCCAGCGACGGAGTCTGTCGTTGTCGCTGTAAATGCGCCGCGCTCATACAAGACGCGCACAATTGGCTCGGATATCGCCCACAGGGCAGCGGCTGCCGGCAAAGTCAGGAAAAGCGCAAACTCAATCGACCGGTTCTGGATGCCGCCAGCTTCAACTTCATGGCCGGATTTCAATGCCCTTGCCAATTCGGGCAGGAGCACAACACCAATGGCGACACCAACCACACCCAAGGGAAGCTGATACACACGATCTGCATATTGCAGGACGGAAATAGCCCCATCTTTGGCTGAAGCGATCATTTGCCCGATGACCAGATTGATCTGGGTGATTCCGCCTGCCACGGCAGCTGGCGCAGCAAGCCAAAGCAGCCGTTTGACTGCCGGGGTCATGACCGGCTTTCGGACTTCTATCAAAATGCCGGCTTTGCGGACTGATATGACGACGATCAGCAATTGCAGAATGCCTGCCGCCAAAACGCCCCATGACATCATCATGCCAGCCTGAAACGGATCAACACCTTTCCACAATACCCAGCTCAAAACACCAATCAGGATGATATTGAGAAAGACTGGCGCAATCGCAGCCGCAAAATAGCGGTGAAGTGAATTGAGGATGCCGCTCATCATTGCCGTGAGCGACATGCACATAAGATAGGGAAACATCACCAGAGCCATCGACCAGGTCATGTTGAACTTTTGCGGATCCGAAACAAAACCTGGGGCGATGATGGTCCGCACCAAAAGCGGCATCGAAAGTTCCATTGCAATTGTCAGAACCAACAGCGCAGTAAACAGAACGCCGAGCACTTCCTCCGAGAACTTTTTGGCGCCGGAAACTCCACTTTGCTCAATCTCTTTGGCAAACAGCGGCACAAAAGCGGCATTGAACGCGCCTTCGGCAAACAGCCGGCGAAACAGGTTCGGAAAGCGGAACGCAGCGTAGAAGGCATCCGCTACGGGACCTGCGCCGAGGGCCGCCGCCATCAATGCTTCGCGGGCAAAACCGAGGAAACGGCTGGCCAAAGTAGCGCCGCCAACGGTCATGAATTTCTTGACTAGGCTCATAGGGAATCTTTCAATTCAGGCCGCCGCCTTTTGCGAGGGCGGGAACAGGGCCGTCAGTTTCTTGATGATGGCATTGACGCGCGTTTGAGAGGTTATCTTTGCGCCGGTGAGGTCGGTCACATAAAAAGCATCGATCACCTTTTCGCCAAAAGTGGTCACATGCGCTGAGGCAATGTCGAGATTAAGGCCCGAAATTGTGGCAGTGATTTCCGACAAAAGGCCGGGCCGGTCGAGCCCTTCGATTTCAATGACGGTGAACTTGTTGGACAGCGTGTTGTTGACATCAACACGCGGCTCAATGAGAAACGCCTGCGCGGCGCGGCGCGGCTTGGTGCGCCTGGCAACCATGTCGGGTATGCGCACTTTTCCGGAAAGCCCGTCTTCAATCATGCGGCTGACTGAAGTGGCGCGGCGCAATTCATCTGCATCATGCTCGAATTCGCGGCTGATCAGGATTGTATCCAGTGCGCGCCCGTCGATGGTTGTGAAAATCTGCGCGTCGACAATATTCGCTCCTGCCGCGGCGCAGGCTCCGGCAATAATGGACAGCAGCCGCGGATGATCAGGCGCAAGCACCGTAATTTCGGTCACACCCTCGAACTTGTGGGTCTTGACCATGGTATCAAGACTGCGTCCTGCTTTGCCAGCCGCCCGCAAAAACTCGGCATGGCGGATCTGGTCGTCGAGCGACACGGTCAGCAGATAGTTCTGATAGTGCAGACCCGAGATCCAGTGGCGTTGGTCCTCGGTCCAGTCCGTCATAGCGTTGGCAAGCACTTTACGGGCGTGTTCGGTGCGCTCTTTACGCGGCAGTTCGGAAAATCCACCGGTCAGAAACAATTCCGTTTCGTAAAACAAGGTGCGCAGGAGCTGGCCTTTCCAGCCATTCCACACGCCTGGGCCGACCGCGCGGATATCACAAACTGTCAACACCAAAAGCAGCTTGAGCCGTTCAAGCGTCTGCACCTTTTCGGCAAAATCGAGAATTGTCTTGCGGTCGTTCAAATCGCGCGACTGGGCGACCATGGACATGGTCAGATGCTCCTCGATCAACCAAGCCACAGTTTCCGTCTCGCCGTGCGACAGGCCAAAACGCGGGCAAAGCCTGCGGGCAATCGCGGCGCCTACGGCTGAATGATCCGCAGGTTGACCCTTGGCAATGTCATGCATGAACAGCGCCAGATAGAGGAGCTGGCGCTCCGGCTTCAGCGAAGGCCACAGCGTGGCCGCCAGCGGATGCTCCTTGGCAAGCGTGCCGTTCTCAATGCCAGACAGCACGCCGATACAGCGCAGCAGATGCTCGTCCACCGTATAGTGATGGTACATGTTGAACTGCATCATCGCTACGACCTTGCCAAAATCTGGCACAAACCGTCCAAGCACCCCCGCTTCATTCATGCGCCGCAGCGCCATTTCCGGGTTTTTGTCTGAGGTCAGGATTTCTATAAACAACTGGTTTGCTTCCGGGTTGCTGCGCACGCCAGCGTCAATCAATCGCAAGGAACGGGTCACGGCCCGCATCGCATCGGGATGGAACTCCAGGCCAAGCCGGTCAACCAGATGAAACAGCCTGATCAAATTGACCGGATCACGGGCAAATGCCTGATCATCGGCAATGTTGATGCGATGATGTTCGATGACAAAATCGGGATGGCCCGTGATTTTCTTGCGCCGGCGGGAGAATGTGGAGAATATCCGGTTCAGCCCCGGCACATCCTTTGCCTGCACTTCTTCCAGCGCTGAACACAGGATACGGGTCAGGTCGCCGACATCCTTGGCCACCAGAAAATAATGTTTCATGAAACGCTCAACAGCCGAAAGGCCCCGCTGCTCGCGGTATTTCAGCCTTGCCGCGATATCGCGCTGGATGTCGAAGGACAGCCGCTCTTCCGCCTTGCCAGTCTGAAAATGCATGTGGCACCGCACTGCCCACAGAAAATCTTCAGCCCGGCGGAAACGGACATATTCCTCGGCCGTAAACACACCCTTGCCGACCAGTTCCTCGCCGGTGTGGACGCGGTAATAATATTTCGAAATCCAGAACAGCGTCTGCAGGTCGCGCAGTCCACCCTTGCCTTCCTTGACGTTTGGTTCGACCAGATAGCGCGACTCGCCCTGACGCGCGTGGCGCTGGTCGCGCTCGGACAGTTTGGCGTGAATGAACTCGGTTCCGGTGCTTTTGACGACCTCCAGGTCAAAACGCTTCATCAGCGTATCAAAAACCGATGCGTCACCGAAAATGAGACGCGCCTCAAGTATCGCCGTGCGCACCGTGATGTCGGACTTTGCCATGCGCATACAATCGTCGAGGCTGCGGGTGGCATGACCGACTTTCAGACCCAGATCCCAAAGCATGTAGAGGATATATTCAATCACCTGTTCGCCCCAGGCCGTCTGTTTCCAGGGCAGAACGAAAAGCAGGTCAATGTCGGAACCTGGCGCCAATGTGCCGCGGCCATATCCGCCAACGGCGGCAACCGCGATACGTTCGGCAGCGGAAGGATTTCTCGACGGATAGATTTTGGTCGACGCCAATTTGTAAAGCGACGATATGAGCGCGTCCATCAATCCGGAAAGGCGCATCGAACATGCCATGCCGGATCCGTCCATCAGCAGCATCGCCTCTGCTTGCGCCCGGCCCTTGGCAAGGGTTTCCTTGACAATTTCCAGCACTTTGCTGCGCTGGGCGGACACGGGGCCAGCCTCGCTCATGTTATCGAGGCGTGCAGCGAACGCAGCTTCGTCGATTATTTTATCCAGTTTCAGCGTCTGCTGCATGGCATGTCCGGCGGGCAAATCGCGCGCTGTATAACGGGTTTTGCGGCAAGGCGATACAGGGCGCTCAGGACGAGGACAAGGCCTTTAAGCGGTATACAAGTTCCAGCGCCTCCTTCGGCGTCAGTTCGTCCGGGTTGATCTTTTGCATCTCCGCAAGCGCGGGATTGTCTTTGACCGGCTTTGCGGAGGGTTCGCGTTTCACCGCCGCAGAAAACAGCGGCAAATCATCAATCAGCCGGTTGGCCTTGCCGGCGGTTTCGCCCTCTTCCAGTTGATGCAACACCGCCTTTGCCCGCTCGACGACGACCTGCGGCAGGCCGGCAAGTTTGGCCACTTGGACGCCGTAAGAGCGATCGGCCGAGCCTTTGGCGACTTCATGCAGGAAGACCACATCGCCTTCCCACTCCTTGACCCGCATTGTCACATTGGCAAGGCGCGGCAGGCGGGCAGACAGCGCGGTCAACTCGTGAAAATGCGTGGCAAAGAGGGCGCGGCAGCGATTGACGTCATGCAAATGCTCGACCGCCGCCCAGGCAATGGACAGTCCATCGAAGGTTGCCGTGCCGCGGCCGATTTCATCAAGGATCACCAGCGAGCGCGGCCCTGCCTGATTGAGGATGACCGCCGTTTCGACCATCTCGACCATGAATGTAGAACGGCCGCGCGCCAGATCGTCGGAGGCGCCGACACGGGAAAACAGCCGGTCGACAATGCCAATCGTCGCCGAGGCTGCCGGAACGAAGGAGCCGGTCTGGGCAAGGATTGCAATCAGCGCATTCTGGCGCAGAAAGGTCGATTTGCCGCCCATGTTCGGCCCCGTTAGAAGCCAGATCGCTCCATCAATAGCAGTGCTTTCCGGCGACAGGTTGCAGTCATTTGGAACAAACGGCTGGGCGGCGGACTTGCGCAATGCCTGCTCGACCACCGGATGGCGGCCTTGAACAATCCTGAACGCGGTGGAGTCGTCCACCTTCGGGCGGCACCACCCTTCCGTCTGCGCAAGTTCGGCAAAGCCCTGCTCCACGTCAATCACTGCAAGGGCGGCTGCGGCCTCGCGGATCGACTCTGCCGCCTGGATGCAGGCAGCGCACAGCGCATCGAACACGCCAAGCTCGATGGCAAGGGCCTTGTCTGCGGCCGAGGCAATTTTCACCTCGAGATCGGCCAGCTCGGTGGTGGTGAAGCGCATGGCGTTCGCCATGGTCTGACGGTGGATAAAGCGGGCGCGCGCCTCCGGCGTGCCGTTCATCGGACCTGCATTGTTGGCGGTGACCTCAATGTAATAACCCAGAATATTGTTATGGCGGATCTTCAACGAGCGCACGCCCGTTTCGTCCTGAAATGCGCCTTCCATGGCGGCAATGACGCGGCGCGAGCGGTCGCGCAGATCTCGCAACGCATCAAGATCGGCGTTGAAGCCCGCGCGGACAAATCCGCCATCGCGCTTGAGGAGCGGCAGTTCATCGTCAAGCGCCGCCGCCAGTTGCGAGGCAAATTCCATTGGCAGCCGCTTTAATGAACCGAGCGTTGCTGCCAATTCGGCGGGAAGCGGCTGTTGCGACAAGGCGCCAGCCATCTGCAATCCAGCTTCTATCCCACGGCGGATCATGTCCAGATCACGCGGCCCGCCCCGGTCCAGCGCCAGACGCGACAGGGCGCGCGGCATGTCGGGCGCATGGCGCAGATGGCCGCGCAACGAGTCTGCAAGCCGGTCATTGGCCATCAGAAACGAAACGGAATCCAGCCGCTCATCGATACGGTCCGGACTGGTCAGCGGCGACATAAGGCGCTCGCTCAAGAGCCGCGCGCCTGCGCCCGTTACGGTCCTGTCCACCGCTTTGAGAAGGCTGCCCTGCCGTTCGCCAGAGAGAGTCTTCACCAATTCGAGATTAGCGCGCGTTGCCGGGTCGATGAACAGAGTTGAGGCATTGTCCTCCCGTTCCGGCCGTGACAGCGGCGGCCGGGCAGCGATCTGCGTTTTTTCGACATAGGCGATTGCGGCTGCGGCGGCCGCCAGTTCTGCGCGCGAAAGACTGCCAAACCCGTCAAGCGCTGCCACGGCATAAAAGCGCATCAACCTGGCTTCGGCCACAGACGAGTCAAACAGCGCCGGCGGCTCCTGCCGGACGATGCTGCCAAGCTGGTTTAGAACTGGACGGAATTCGGCATCATGAAAGAGGCTGTCAGCGACAATCAGCTCGCGCGGATCAATGCGAAGCACATCGGGAATCAAACGGTCGAGCGCAGTCGGGGCAACGCGGAAACTGCCGGTCGAAATGTCGATCCAGGCGAGCGCCAGCGACTGCTTCTCGCCTTTTACCCGCGCCAGTGTCATCAGATAATTGGCTTCGCCCGGCGCCAGCAGCTTTTCTTCGGTGATGGTTCCGGGTGTCACCAGACGCACGACATCGCGCCGGACGACCGATTTTGACCCGCGCTTGCGCGCTTCCGCCGGGTCCTCAACCTGTTCGCAAACCGCAACCCGGTAGCGAAGCGCAATCAGTTTTTGCAGATAATCATCGGCCGCATGCACCGGCACGCCGCACATGGGAATGTCTTCACCAAGATGCTTGCCCCTCTTGGTCAGCGCAATCCCAAGGGCGCGGGACGCCTCCACGGCATCATCAAAAAACAGTTCGTAGAAATCGCCCATCCGATAGAACAGCAGCGAATCGGGATTGGACGCCTTGATCTCAATATATTGTTCCATCATCGGCGTTGCGCGCATGGCCTCAGCGGGGATTGGGTCCTCGCCTGCCAATTTCACATCGCTTCCCGATTCACCGTGCAAAAGCTGCTCCTGCCGCCAACAAAGTCCTGTTAGCAGCAATCAACCCTTTGCGCAGGATTCACGCAAGGCCGGCAAGACTTTCCACAGCTGGCTCAGACAAAACGATCAGCTTCAGTGCCG
>JBAVTG010000025.1:0-4149 GCA_049696015.1 Rhizobiaceae bacterium
CAGCACGCCATGCGCATGCAGTATATCTCCGATCTTGGCGACATCCTGATCACCGGCAAACCGCCGTTTCGCATGGCGACGTTTGACAAGGACCGGGTCATCGGCCTGTTGATCCGCCTCTACGGCCATTTTCAGGAAGACGCTGTTCTGGATGTGATCAAGTTCGTCGGCCTTGACCCGAGGCGCAAAACCTTTCTCGACATCGGCGCCAACATCGGCACGCACGGGATTTATGCGCTGGGGCAAGGTTTTGACAAAGCCATCTGCATCGAGCCCGATCCGGGCAATTTCATGCTGCTGAAGATCAACCAGATCCTCAACGGGCTTGACGGGCGCTGCACCAATATCAACGCCGCTGTGTCATCGGGTGCGACCGAGCTTCAGTTTGAACTGAGCGAAACCAATTTCGGCGATCACCGCATCCGCCTTGATGCAGGGTCCGACAACACCCAATATGCCGAACAAAACCGCAAGGTCATTTCCGTAAAGGCGCAAACGCTTGACGCGATCATGGCTTCGCACAGCATCGACGCCAGCCAGATCGGCCTCGCCTGGATCGACACGCAGGGCCATGAGGGACATGTTTTTTCTGGCGCAAGCAAGCTGATTGCGGCGAACGTGCCGATCGTCATGGAGTTCTGGCCCTATGGCCTCAACCGTTCCGGCGGCTACCCGATGTTGCGGGAGTATCTCAGCCGCCAGACCCGCATCTACGACATCCGCAAACCGCTCGAGGGCCAGCCGTCCCTGTCCATAGCAGAAATCGACGCGATGTTTGAAAGCTGGATCAAGCGGGAAACCGGCACCAATGCCGAGCACACGGATTTCCTCGTGATGCCAAACTGATCCGGCAGGGCAATATGCGCGCTGTTTATTACGACCAGTTCCGCAAGCCGCCGGTTGTCACCACCCTGCCCGACCCGACGCCCACGGCGGGCGGTGTGGTGATCAAGGTTGAAGCGACGGGTCTTTGCCGCTCGGATTTTCACGGCTGGATGGGCCACGACAGCGATATCCATTTGCCGCATGTGCCGGGGCATGAACTGGCCGGAACCATCGTCGCCACCGGCAAATCGGTCTCGCGCTTCCGCGAGGGCGAGCGTGTCACAGTGCCGTTTGTCGGCGGGTGCGGGCGTTGCCATGAGTGCCACACCGGCAATCATCAGGTCTGCGAAAATCAGTTCCAGCCGGGCTTTACCGCATGGGGCTCGTTTGCCGAATATGTCGCGGTTGATTTTGCCGACACCAATCTCATTCATCTGCCCGACAGCATGGATGTCATCACCGCCGCCTCGCTCGGCTGCCGCTTTGCGACCGCATTTCGCGGGCTGGTCGATGTAGCCAAAGTGCAGCCCGGCGAATGGGTGGCGGTGCATGGCTCCGGCGGTGTCGGCCTCTCCGCCATCATGATCGCGGCCGCCTGCGGCGCGATGCCGATTGCCATCGATCTGGATGAGCGAAAACTCGCGCTGGCCAAGGATATCGGTGCAGTTGCCACAATCAATGCCGCGCAGATTACCGATGTCGTGGGGGCAATCCGCGAAATCAGCAAAGGCGGCGCGCACGTGTCGATGGACGCGCTGGGCTCGCCCGTCACATGCTTTAACTCCATCGCCTGCTTGCGCCGCCGCGGCCGCCATGTGCAGGCCGGGCTGATGACCGGCGTTCATGCCTCGCCCAGCATCCCGATGTCGAAAGTCATCGCCCATGAACTGCAGGTGCTCGGCACCCACGGCATGCAGGCGCACCGCTATGACGCAATGCTGGCGATGATCGCGGCGGGAAAGCTCGGCCCCCAAAAGCTGATTGGCAAGCACATCACGCTGGATGATGCGCCGGCCGCGCTGATGGCGATGGACAAGTTTGACGGGCTCGGGATCAGCGTCATTACGCGGTTTTGATTGCCTCACTCCGGCCAGATAAACTTGCCGCGCGCCCAGCCAAGTTGCGCGCCATCCGTCATCACCTGGCACCAGACATTGGGCTTTTTCATTTTCGAATATTTCCAATTTGCGGAACCCCCGGCATCGACGCGAAATGAGGCGTTGGTGATGACATTCTTGCAGCGGCCGGTCATGGAGATGTTGGCGCCGTCGGCATAGGCGTCTATGATTTGCGAGGCGGCAGACGGCCACTTGCGGATTTTCAGCGTGTCGGTTGGCGCAAGATTGATGACCGTGCCGCCCCAAAAGGCGGAAGCTGCGGCAGGCACAGCAATGGAAAGTGCAATGGCAGCGGCCATCGCGGATCTGAGCATCATTGTCATGTCCATAGTCCTGTTCGTTGTTGGCCTTGCCAGTGTCAGGCCAGCAGCCTGTAGGGCCGCTGAACGCCTGTTTCATCAGCCATTCATTATCCGTAGCATGCCTGACATGATCCAAAACTATCCCACCGGGCGTCCAACGAAAATCACCTGAAAAGGTGACGGGCTGACACGCTTCTCATCAATCGAATGTGACCCAAACAGTACGCATCGTGTTTTGCCGCCTGCCAAGCAGCCGCCTAAGGTTGCCTCACCAGTACCGGAAAGGGAAATCCATGAATCGTCGCTCAGCTTTGCAACTCGCCGCTGTTTTGACAGGCGCATTCCTCCTGCCCCTGCAAGCCTTTGCCGGCAAATCCGAGATATTCACCGGCCTTGTCGAAGGCGTCGGCGCCGGCGGCTTTGATGTCGTCAGCTATCAGGCCGGCACACCGGTCGAAGGCAAGCCGGAGTTTACGACCAAATGGAAAGGCGCGGAATGGCGCTTTGCCAGCGCTGAAAACCGCGACGCATTTGCAGCAGCGCCAGAAACCTACGCGCCGCAGTTCGGCGGCTATTGCGCCTTTGCAGTCTCAAAAGGCGCAACAGCGAAGGGCGACCCGAAGGTCTGGACGGTCGTTGATAAAAAGCTCTACTTCAATTTCAACGAGGCAGTCCAAACCAATTGGAAAGAAGATATTCCGGGCAACATTTCAAAAGCTGAAAGCAATTGGCCGAAAGTCCTCAACTGAGCCCTACTGCTTGATCGTGATCCGCCCTTCAACCTTGGCGTCCACCGTGCCCAGCTTCTTGACGTAAACCATCACGTCATTGGCCACGAGCTTACCGCCGCGGGCATCAACCAGCACCTTGCCGCCGGCAAGCGAAGTAAAACCGTCGCCGCCGCCAAGCACGAAGTCATTGGTCGCCAGCTTATAGGTGGCTGCGTCATCGAGCGGCTTGTCGCCGACCACCGCTGTCACAACCCGCCCGCCTGCTGGCTTGGTGGCGTCGAATTCAACTTTCATGCCGGACACCTGTGCAAACCGACCTGCTCCGTCCTCAAGTTTTGAAACGCCATTCTCCAAAGCTTCGCGCAGTTGCTTGCCGGTGACTTCGACCATCACGGTCACATTGCCGAAAGGAAGCTCGGTCAGAATATCCTTGCGGGTGATATCGGAACCGGCGGCATATTCCTTGTCAGCGCGAATGCCGCCGCCGTTCATGATCGCAACATCCGCCCCGGTCACATCGCGCATGGCGTCCGCGATGAGATTGCCGATGGCCGCCTCCTGCGTGCGCACCACATTGCGGCGGCTGTCCAGCCCATTGGTGGTCTTGCCGATCACCACATTCAATTCATTGTCGAGCTGCTTCTGGTAATCCTCGACCAGTTTCATCGTCTCGGGGTCGGGAGTGACTGACGCTGTGTCGATGAAGCGGAAGTTCGGCTCCCACTTGACCGTGCGCTTGCCGTCCTTTTCCTCAACCGTCACATTCAGATCGATTGGCACGAGGTAATTGGCATCCGTCGACGTATCCACATAGGCGGTGATGCCATTGTACTGCATCACAAGATCATGATCATCACCAGAGATGATCACATCAAACGCCTTCGAGGCAAACATCTTCTGGTCGTCCGAATGCGGCGCCTGGACGAGCCCGACGACAATTTCCGCGCCGTCCTTGCGCGCTTGCTTGGCTGCGGCAATTGCAGTGTCAGCTGTCGGGCCAAACTTGAGGTCGCCAGACGACGACACTTGTGGCGTGGTGTCCTGCTCCACCGGCACAATGGCGACTTTCACACCACCAATGTCTTTCATCGTCACGCCGCCAAGCCCGTCAATCGCCGAGCCGTCAGCCTTGGTCAGGTTGATCGCCGCCCACGGATATTTCGAGGATTTGAC
>JBAVTG010000026.1:0-8256 GCA_049696015.1 Rhizobiaceae bacterium
GCTTCGCCTTTTGGGCATTGAGGCCAGCGTGCTGACCGGCGGCGCTGTCGGTTGGCAAGAAGGGGCGCTTCCGGCGGTTCCGCTCAAGTCCATGCCGGCGTGCGTCGATGGCAAAACCCGGTGGGTCACACGCCAGCGGCCCAAGATTGACCGCATTGCCTGCCCGTGGCTGATCGCCCGGTTTGTCGATCCGGATGCAGAGTTTCTGTTTGTCGAAGCCTCGCAGGTTCAGGGCGTCGCGGACCGGTTTAATGCTGTGCCATTTGATATCGATAGCGTCTTCTGGAGCCATCGCGGCGAGACGTGCACGTTTGATACGATGATCGAAGAGTTCGGGCTGACATCACCAGCGCTCTTGACCTTGGCAGATATTGTGCGTGGGGCAGATACTGCGCGCCTTGATCTTGCGCCGCAGGCTGCCGGACTGCTGGCCGTGTCGCTCGGCCTTTCACGCCTGTACACTTCGGACCTTGAACAGCTGGCCGCCGGCATGAACATCTACGATGCCCTTTATGCCTGGGCGCGCGATGGACAGGGCGAAACCCATAACTGGCCAGCTGGGAAGCCTGCGTCATGAGCACGCCTTCATTCTCCGAGGCGACCAAGGTTTTTACAAAGATCGGCCTCCTCTCTTTTGGCGGGCCGGCCGGGCAGATTGCCTTGATGCACCGCGTTCTGGTCGATGAGAAAGAATGGCTCGAGGAAAAGCAATTTCTCCATGCCTTGAATTTCTGCATGCTGCTGCCGGGGCCGGAAGCCATGCAGCTTGCCACCTATGCCGGTTGGCTGTTGCACGGTGTCAAAGGCGGCCTGATGGCTGGGCTCCTGTTTATCGTGCCGGGCTTCTTCGTTATGCTGGCGCTGTCGGCGGCCTATGTGTTTCTTGGTGATCAATCATGGATGGCCGGGCTGTTGTTTGGCCTCAAGGCCGCCGTTTTGGCGCTTGTGCTGGAGGCGCTGCTGCGGGTTTCGAAGCGGGCGCTCAAAGACGGGTTTGCCTACGCTTTGGCAATTGCCGCCTTTATCGCCATTGCCCTTTTGAAATTGCCGTTTCCTCTTGTCGTGCTTGCCGCCGCGCTTGCCGGTGTCTTGCGCCACCAGTTTGCAACAGGTGCGGCCAGCCAGCCACAGCCGCCCATTGCCTATGCCGGCCGTGCGCTTTCGGCGACAAATACTGCAACAACGCTTGTCGCCTGGCTCGGCATTTGGATCATCCCGCTGGCGCTGTTGCTGGTCTTTGATCCCGGCAACGGCTTTTTTGCCGATGCTGCCGTGTTTTTCTCAAAGGCCGCCACTGTCACTTTTGGCGGTGCGTATGCCGTGCTCGTCTATGCCGGTCAGCAGGCGGTTGATGTCTACGGCTGGCTGAAACCGGGCGAGATGGCGACCGGTTTGGGCCTTGCCGAAACCACACCGGGGCCGCTCATTCTGGTGCTGGTGTTCATCGCCTTTGTCGGCGGCGCGCGTTTGCCGGGTTTTGATCCGCTGACCGGCGGTGTGCTTGGCGGGTTCACGGCGCTGTGGTTTACCTTTGTGCCGTGCTTCCTGTGGATATTCGTCGGCGCGCCGTACATCGAGCGTCTGCGCCATGTGCAGTGGCTATCGGCAGCACTCGGCGCGGTAACGGCAGCGGTTGTTGGCGTCATTGCCAATCTGGCGGTCTGGTTTGGTCTTCATGTGCTGTTTGGCGACTTTGCCGAAACCGCCATCGGACCGTTTGACATTCCGGTTCTTGATTGGTCTGCGTTTGACTGGCGCGCGGCGCTGATTGCCGTGGCCAGCGGCGTGGCTCTGCTTCGCTTTCATGCGAACCTGTTCTGGGTGTTGGGCGGGGCTGCGCTGGCTGGCATGGCTTTTGGTCTCTTCGGGTAAGAACATTCCCCGGCTGGTTGCGCCACGCGTGCGACTCACATCATCTGCGGCTGTCAGACCAATGAGCCATGAAATTTGATGTCCACCGAATATGCCGATCCCCGGTTTGCTGATCTTGATGCCTGGCCTCTGGAGCAGGCGGTCGAAATCATGTGGGAAGGCCAGATGGCGGCTGCCGCAGCTGTCCAACACGCCCTGCCGCAGATTTCCAATGCGGCGGCGATGGCGGCTGACAGACTTGGCAGCAATGGCCGGCTGATTTATGCCGGCGCTGGCACGTCCGGGCGCATCGCCGTTCAAGACGGGGCGGAACTCGGTCCGACATTCAACTGGCCCGCCGTGCGTCTGGCATTTGCCATGGCGGGCGGCGAGCGGGCGTTGATCTCCAGCGTCGAAGACGCAGAGGATGATCAAGCGGCTGGCGCGGCGCGAGTGGCGGAGGTCAATGCCGGACCCTTTGATGTGCTGATTGGAGTTTCGGCCAGCGGCTCAACGCCCTATACGCTCGGGGCAATTGGTGAGGCAAGGAACCGTGGCGCGCTCACTGTCGGCCTTGCCTGCAATCCAGGTTCGAAGCTGCTCGCTGCGGCAGAACATCCGGTGCTGCTTGAGACGGGAAGCGAAGTCTTGGCCGGTTCAACGCGCATGAAGGCTGGCACAGCCCAGAAGATCGCGCTCAATCTGTTTTCGACCGCAATCATGATCAGACTTGGCGGGGTCTACAAAGGCCAGATGGTCGATATGCGCCCGACCAATGCGAAGCTCAGAATCCGGGCTACCAACATGGTGGCGGACCTTGCCGGTTGCACGCAAGGCGTTGCGGCAGAAGCGCTCGAAACCAGCGGCGGGCAGATCAAACTGGCGGTGCTGGTGGCGTCGGGCAATAGCCTCGCTATGGCGCAAGAAAAGCTCGTTGCAAACGGTGGCAATCTTCGAAAAGCATTGGGCTGAGCGCTTGTCGCTCAATCAAACAAGCTGGAGACTGACTCTTCCGAGGACGTGCGCGAGATGGCTTCGCCGATCAGTTCGGCGATCGGCAGGATGCGGATGTTGTGGGCTGATTCAACTGCCTGTGTCGGCTGGATCGAGTCGGTGATGACCAGTTCTTTCAGCTTGGACGAGGCGATTCGTGCCACTGCGCCGCCTGAGAGCACACCATGCGTAATGTAGGCGGTCACTGATATTGCGCCGTTTTTCAACAAGGCTTCGGCCGCATTGCACAGCGTGCCGCCGGAATCGACGATGTCGTCGATCAGGAGGCAGTCCTTGCCGCGCACATCGCCGATGACATTCATGACTTCCGATTCGCCGGCGCGCTCGCGGCGTTTGTCGACGATGGCGAGCTGCGCATCCAGCCGCTTGCCAAGTGAACGCGCGCGCACCACGCCGCCGACGTCCGGCGAGACGACGATGACGTTTGAAACGTCGTACTTGGCCTTGATGTCGCGGGCCATCACCGGAACCGAGTAGAGATTGTCTGTCGGAATGTCGAAAAAGCCCTGTATCTGGCCGGCATGCAGGTCCAGCGTCAACACGCGGTTGGCCCCGGCCTCGGTGATCAGGTTGGATACCAGTTTGGCGGAAATCGGCGTGCGCGGACCGGGTTTGCGGTCTTGGCGGGCATAGCCGAAATAGGGAATGACTGCGGTGATGCGGCGCGCTGACGAACGGCGCATCGCGTCAATCATGATCAGCAGTTCCATCAGATTGTCATTGGCCGGATAGGATGTCGATTGCAGCAGGAACACGTCTTCGCCGCGGACATTTTCCTGCACTTCGACGAAGATTTCCTGATCTGCAAACCGGCGCACGCTTGCGCGGCCCAGCGGAATGTTCAGGTATTTCGCCACCGCTTCAGCCAGAACCCGGTTCGAATTGCCTGCGAAAAGTTTCATGCACCTGGGTTCCCGGCCGGCGGTTCAATCCATGCAGCGGCCTTTAACGGTCGTGCACCCAAGTTTCAAGCAACGAACCGGCCAGATGGTGAATAATCACACGAAAGTTTGAGACGATATCGTCAGGCTTGTGTTTTGCGCCATGCGGCAAACTCGGCCATGGCCTTGTCGGCGATCAGTTCCAGCGTATTGGCAGGCACCGCCGCCCATGGGTCAGCGCTGTTGCTGCTCGGGACTGTTTCCTGGCCCTGAATGCGGTGCAGGCGGTTTCCTGCAGGGTCGAGCACGTCAAAAACATAGACGACGGTCGTGTTCGCGCCCTCGCCAAGGACGCTGAAATAGCCTTTGAGCACATGTGTTGCAGTCTGATCTGTCGAGGCGACAATGGCGACCTTTTGCTCGCGCGCACGGGCGGAGAAGCGGCGGGAAAGGGCAGTCACTTTTTCAACCGGTGCGCCAATGATGGGGGCAAAGCGCAAACGCACCTCGCCGGTCTGCACAGTTGCAACTTGCGGCGCTGATGGTTGCAGGGCCGGCGTCGCTGGCGCTGTCGCCGCAGCGGGATCGGGCGTGACCTGCGCCTGCTGGCCGGATGATCCGCCAATGCCGAGTGTGGAGTCAGTGCTGTTACAGCCCATAAGCAATGCCGCCATTCCGATTGCGAACAACATTCGGAGCAATTTCAATGCTGCGCCCTCCTGGTGCGTTTTGCTTTTTTTTGCATTTGAGGCACGGATTCAGCGCACAATCAAGTCGAGAGGAAGGCGCGACAGGGGCTCAGCCTTGTCCGCCCCGATCAGCGACGTGCGGCCAAGGCAAATTGCCGTGTTGGTGTCGGAGTCCATGATGATCATGTGGGCGAACAAAACCATGCCGGGCTGGACCGTTGCCGGATTGTTTGCATGGAACATCGGCATGTCCATCCATGACGGCGTGAAGCGGGCGCCGAGCGAATAGCCGCAGGCATTGAGCCGGTGGCGCGTCATGTTGTGCCGGTCCATGACGTCAGCGTGGGCTTGGAACACCTCGCCGAAGGTCTTGCCGGGCGCCATGGCGGCCTCGACAGCCAACAGCGCCTCGTGCGCGGCTGCCTGCAATTCCATATGGCGCGGCAAAGGCGAACCGATAACGGCGGTGCGCATCAGCGCTGCGTGGTAATGGTGAAAAACACCAGCCCATTCGAGTGTCAGCTGGTCTTGCGGGTCAAGCTTGCGCCGCCCGGCCTTGTAGCGGCACAAAAGCGCATCCGGGCCTGAGCCTATGATGAACTCGTTGGCCGGATAGTCGCCGCCGCCTTCGAAGATAGCCGCGTGCATGGCAGCCAATATGTAGCCTTCGTCAGCGCCCGCCTTGATCAGCGGCATCGCCCGCTCCAGCGCCGCGTCGCCCAGTTCAGCTGCCTTGCGAACCTTTTCCAACTCCGCCGGGCTCTTGATGGCGCGAAGCCCATCGATGATACCGGAAAAATCGGAAATGGCGGCAAATGTGTTGATTTGTTCGTCGAGACGTTTGCCGTTTGCCGCCGTCAGGCCGTGGGTCTGGTATTCGACGCCAATCTTCATGCCGAGCAGTCCAAGGTCAGACAAGAGGTTGCGCAGGTCAAATGCCGGGTTGGCTTCGGCGCGGTCCGTCCAGATGACAATGTTGTCGATGATCGAGGTGTGGCGCGCCTGGCGCAGATCGGCCGAGCGCGTGAGCAGCACCATCGAGCCATCTGCCTTGACGACCAGAGACTGGAAAAAACAAAAGCCGAATGTGTCGTAGCCTGTGAGCCAGTACATGCTCTCCTGCGCAAACAGCAGCACAGCATCGAGCTTGCGTTCACGCATGGACTCCTGAAGCCGTTCCATGCGGGCGGCGTATTCCGGGCGTTCAAAATGCAGCGCCATTGGCTTAACCCTTCAACATGATTGCAGAGATCTGACGGCCATAGTCCGGCTCCTTGCGGTGTGTTCCTCGCCGGTATGAATAGAAACGTTCCTCATCGGCGTAGGTGCACAGATTGACGCATGATGCCTCGACGCCTGCCTTGGCAAGACGGTCAAGCGTATAGCCCCAAAGATCGAACATGGAATGGCCCGCGCGGCTGGAAGGCGCGAACCAAGCCGCGTTGCCCACTGCGGCGTTCATAAATGTTTCGACAAATTCGGGGCCGACTTCATAGTTGGCCTGGCTGATCGATGGCCCAAGCACTGCCTTGATGCGTGACGCCCTGGCGCCGATGGTTTCCATAGCTGCGACGGTATTTTCGAGCACGCCGCCAAGCGCGCCTTTCCAGCCGGCATGCGCCGCGCCGATGACGTTCGCGCCTTCGTCGAAAAACAGGATCGGCCCGCAGTCAGCGGTCAGGACGCCGATAGCCAAACCCGGCGTGTCGGTCACGATCGCATCGGCCCTCGGCCGCTCGCCTTCAAACGGCTTGTCGACGATCACTGCGTCGGGCGAATGCACCTGCCATGGACTGACGATGATTGCGGGGGTTGCGCCAAATGTCGCTGCGGCGCGGCGGCGGTTTTCCTCGACGTTCGGGCGCTCGTCAGATGACCCTGTGCCACCATTCAGACTGCGGTAGATTCCTGTCGAAACGCCGCCTTGCCGGGTAAAAAACCCGTGCGCAATGCGCGTCGATGTCAGGGCTGCGCCGCGTACAGGAGTGATCGTTTCGGGTTCGTGCATGGAAAGCCGATTCTGGTTGTATTGGCGCAAACTGATGGCAGACAATGCGTCCGTCAACCGGGAAGGTCCAGACCGGGCAGGGCAGTGTCCTGTGCTGCAATGCCTAATACCTTGAAAAGACTGCCCATTTGTTCCCCTGAAGTGAGCCTGTCACAAGCTGATTTAAGGCTGTCACTCAACTCCAACCGGCTCTTTGCAAGCTGCGCAGTGCGCTCAATGATGCCAAGACGGGTCAGAAAGGTCCCTTGGTCGACAAGTGTTGCAACACGCACACCTTGCTGTTTGGCGGTCTTGGCCAAGGCTTCAAAATCCACATGGCTGGTCAGGTCCGCCTCGCCGGGTGTTTCCAGCGGGTTGGCATAGGCATGCTTCTTCATCGCTTGCAGCGTGTCGCCGAAGCCGGACTGCGCGTGGCCATAGTCGATGAACAGGCCAAAGCCGCCCTGCCTTGCCAGCCGCTCAGCGATTTCGCCCATCAGCGCCTCGCGGGCCGGTGCGTATTCAAAGACCGTGCCGTCCGGTTGAGCCTCATGCCCCGGCGGAAGGATTGCGGCATCAACGCTTGCCGGTATTGCCTGCAACACAAGGGCCTTTCCATCGCGCGAACCAACAGCGTCCTCGTGCCATTGGCCTTCGTGTTTGATGAAAGCCCGGATTGCGATTGCGTCAAACAATTCGTTGGCAATGACGCCCAGCGGCACTTGCGGCAGCGTCGCGATGGACGAGTGCCATTCAACCTGAAATCCGCCCTTGGCCAACTTGTCCTTTTGGATGGCCATCAGACGCGGCGAGACTTCAACCATATGAACTTGCAAGCGCCTTTGCAGGTCCGGGTCCAGTTTTGCCACTGTGCGCAACATGTCCGCCATCAGCGTGCCGCGGCCCGGGCCGATTTCCACCAGCGCCACATTCTGCAAATCGTTTTGCCGAACGGTCGCCAGCCACCATGCCGCCAACAGTTCGCCGAACATCTGGCTGATCTCCGGCGCAGTGGTAAAATCGCCGTCTGCGCCGATCGGATAGCCTGTTGTGTAATAGCCATGCTGGGGATCAAACAGGCATTGCGTCCAATAATCAGAAAGCCGGATCGGGCCTTCAAGCGCAATCTGACGCAACAGGCGCTGGTGCAATGGCGTCATTGCGGTTCCGGGTTTCTTCGCGCCGTCGCCACCGCCCATGATCCGGCCAGCACCATCGGCAACGACAGGATGATGCCCATGGTCAGCCAGTTCCCCGCCAGATAGCCGATATGCGCATCCGGCTCGCGGAAGAATTCGACAAAGATGCGGCTAAGACCATAGCCCGCAACGAATGCGCCGCCGACAAAGCCGGGGGATTTCAATTTCAACATCCGGTGCGTGAAAAACCTGAGCACGAAAAACAGCACAAGCCCTTCCAGCGCCGCTTCGTACAATTGGCTTGGATGGCGTGGCACGTCGCCGCCATTGGGAAACACAAATGCCCAAGGCACATCAGTCGGGCGGCCCCAGAGCTCGCTGTTGATGAAATTGGTCAGCCGCACCAATCCAAGGCCAAACGGCACACCTGCGGCAACCGTGTCGAGCATGGTCCAGACCGGAATGCCGCGTTTGAGCGCAAACAGCACAATGGCCAAGATCACGCCCAGCATGCCGCCATGATAGGACATGCCGCCATTCCAGACCGCAAAGATCGACAGCGGGTCGGCTGCAAAGCGGGCGAAGTCATAAAACAACGTGTAGCCAAGCCGTCCGCCCAGCACGACGCCGAGCGCCGCCCAGGTGACAAAATCATCAAGATCAACCGGTGTGATTGGCGCCCTGCCGCCGCTCCA
>JBAVTG010000027.1:0-1753 GCA_049696015.1 Rhizobiaceae bacterium
CGCGCGCGCATCGATTTGGAAAGGCGCTCGGCCAGCGCGTGAGCAGCAGCCATGTCATCGGGATCGGTCAGGTGCCTGAAATCGGTATGCGACAACAGTTCGGTGCGGGACGCGCCTTCGCGCTTGGACTGCCCGACCTCGCTGACATCACTGCCCTCGCCGCGCTCGACACGATCCGGGTTGTCGTTGATGCTTTCGCCGCGCTGGCCGTTGCTCAAAGCCTGAATGCCGACCGGGGCCTTTTGCGGCGCGCCGGAACTGCGGGTCGCAGATTTCATACCGCGTTGCAGCCAGTAGGCGTCAAACAATTCGTCGAACTTGGTCCAGTCGGACTGGCGCGAACAAAACAGCGCCTTCAGCGAGGCCCTGAGCAACGACGGGCGTTGCGCCTGCCCTTCGCCCATAACCTTTAACGCGTCGCGGGTTTCTGCAAGGCCGACGATAAAGCCATTGTCGCGCAAGAGCCGCACGAAGTGGCTGAGCTTGGTGCGAACGCCAGAGCCGAGTTCCATGGTTTTTGCTGCGGGAAGGCTGGAAACACTCATGTCAGGCCACCTTGCCAATCAGGCGGTCTGTGACTTCACGTGTCATGCGCGATTTGTCTTCAGCCGTTTTGATAAGACACATGAGCGTGTCGAACACGGCTTCCGGCTCATCGCGCAGATGGCGGATGTTAAGGCCTGCCAATGTGGCGGCCCAATCCAGCGTTTCGGCGACGCCCGGCGTCTTGCGCAGTTCTTCTTTGCGCACATGGCTGACCATGGTGGCGATTTCGAGCGCCAAAGCGGCGTCAATCTGCGGCAGCCGCGACTGGATGATGCGCGCCTCGCGGTCCACTTCCGGGAAATCGACATAATGGAACAGACAGCGGCGCCGCAGCGCATCGGACAGTTCGCGCGTGCCGTTGGAGGTGAGAATCACCATCGGGATCGTCGTGGCGGTGATGGTGCCAAGTTCGGGGATCGAGACCTGAAAGTCGGAGAGAAGCTCCAGCAGGAAGGCTTCAAACTCCTCGTCGGCGCGGTCTACTTCGTCGATCAACAGCACCGGCGCGACTGGCTGGCGAATTGCCGCAAGCAGCGGGCGTTCAAGGAGATATTTCTCGGAGAAAATCTGTTCTTCGACGGCATCCGAGTCATCGCCCTCACGGGTTTTGATGGCGAGCAGCTGGCGCTGATAGTTCCATTCATAGAGAGCCGCGCTCTGGTCGAGGCCCTCGTAGCATTGCAGGCGTATCAGCTTGGTGTTGTGGGCAAGCGAAAGCGCGCGGGCAACCTCGGTTTTGCCGACGCCCGCCTCGCCTTCCAAGAGCAATGGCCGCTTCAGGCTTTCCATCAGCCAAAGGGCAGTGGCAAGGTCGCGGTCGGGGACATACCCGACCGCTGCCAACTGCATTGCAATGGTGTCTTGCGGTGTTTTCACTGCGCTACGCCTTGCGTTCAGCCATGAAGGCCAAGACGCTCGCCGACTTTCCACAGGCGCCACGCATCATGCGGCATCTGGATATGACCGGCATTGAGGAACGCGTAGGCATCGTTGACCGCGTTGGAGAAGCACGGCACACCCCCGACATGCGGGCTTTCGCCCACGCCCTTTGCCCCGATCGGATGGTGAGGGGAAGGCGTTACGGTGAAGTCGGTTTCCCAATGCGGGGTTTCAACGGCGGTGGGCAGGAAGAAGTCCATGAAGGACGCGCCCATCACATTGCCCATCTCGTCATAGCGGATTTCCTGACCCATCGCGCAGGCGAAGG
>JBAVTG010000028.1:0-19912 GCA_049696015.1 Rhizobiaceae bacterium
GCGGTAGGGCACGGGCGTATCGGCAGTGAAGGTGGTGAATTCCTTGTCGCGGCGCAGGCCCGGACGCTCGGTTGACGTCGATTTCTTGAAGCGCTGCTTGGCCAGCGGGATGAGATCGCGCAAAGCGTCGAGTTCCTCCGGGATCGCCGGGCGGCCGCGGAAAATGACTTCCTGGAATTCTTCCAGACGGAACATCCAGAACGGCAGTTCCAGCGTGTCAGCCTCGACGGTGATGGCATGATCGGGGAAGGCGGAGGAGAATTCATTGTGCGGATCAAGAATGAGCACGCGGATATCCGGGCGCTTCTCGACGATCTTGCGCAACAGCAGGGTGACGGCGGTGGACTTGCCGACGCCGGTGGTGCCGACGACGGCGAAATGGCGCGACAGGAGCTTGTCGACATCAATGACGGCGGGAATGGAGGCTTCCTGCGCCAGATTGCCGATGGTGACGATGTTGACCTCGGTGGAGGCGTAAACTGCGGCCAAGTCGGCATGGCGGATACGGTGGGCGATGGCGCCCATATAGGGGTAGGCCTTGATGCCGCCGGAGAAATAGGATGGCGAATCCGGCTTGTCCTGACGGATTTCGCCGGTGAGTTCGACCAGAATGTGGACCACATGATCAAGGTTGGGATCCCAGTTCGGGTCTTCGGCCTTGATTTCGTAAATAAGGCCGACAATGCGGTTGTCGCCGACGCGGATCGAGATGAGCTGGCCGACAGCCCAATAATCATCCGAAGCGCCGGAGGATTTGCCCGAAATGGCGGAAATGATGGCGCGGTTGCCGTCGCACTCGATGACATAGCCTTCAGAGCGGTTGCGCTTGAACGGGGCTGGCTGTTCGGCCGCATCGGTGGCGGGCGCTGCCCCGACATTGACCCGTTCAGCCGCGTCTGCGCCCCGTGTCTCAACAGTATCCGTCATGCCAATCCCCTGCGCCGTTCCCCGGTATCCAGCGGTGAACCATAGGCCAAGATGCTTAAGGCCCCGTTCGGGCGCATGGTGAACAGGAAGTTAGGACGGTCATTGTGCACCGCAACAGAAAGCGGCTTGCAATCGGCTGGAGGGGGCCTATGTCTTGGGGTGGGAGGTGATTAGACCTCAAAGGCACGCCATGCGCATCGCGCTTACCGCCAACCCTGACTTCAAGCCCCCCAAGGACGTGAGCTTGTGCATTTTGGGCAAGGCCGACATTCCGCTATTGGCGGATCATCTGACCGGGCTGGATGACCGCGCCCGCCATGACCGGTTCAACGGCGCGACAGATACGCAAACCATCGAAGATTACGCAAGGCGCTGCATCCATCCGGGCGTGATGGTGGTAGCGGCGATGCATGATGGAAAGGTTATCGGCGTTGCCGAGCTGCACCCGGCCAGCATCGAGGCTGCAGAAGCGGCATTCAGCGTGCATGAAGACTGGCGCGGCAAGGGCATCGGCGCGGCGCTGTTTGCCCTTATTTTGGAAGCTGCATGGTCGCGCGGGCTTGCCGAACTCGACATATCCACCCATTCCGGCAACGAGGCGATGAAACGGCTGGCGCAAAAATTTGGCGCAGAGCTGCGCTTTGACCATGGCGAAGGTTTTGGGCGGATTGATCTGGGCGACATAAGGATGCCGGAAGGCTAATCGGCAAGGCGCAGCGGCAAATGCGCTGTATTTGTTTGACCGCCTGA
Organism: Rhizobiaceae bacterium; assembly: GCA_049696015.1. Taxonomy (GTDB): domain Bacteria; phylum Pseudomonadota; class Alphaproteobacteria; order Rhizobiales; family Rhizobiaceae; genus JANMEX01. The sequence goes on from JBAVTG010000028.1 coordinate 1,678, forward strand.
TCAAAGCCAGCCGTTTCGGCCGCGGAGCTTGCGCAGCGGACCTGAGGCAAATCATGGTAGAACTGCATGCAATTCAAAGACTATTTCAAGTTGAACCTTCATTGGTTGCCGAGGGTTAACGGCAGCTATAACCGGAATTTTAAAATCCATGCTGGTCTATCGCGTCCATGTCTTCAAATATGTCATCATTTTTACACTTAAATATTTATAAAAATTGAGATTATTCAAGTTTGTCGTTTGTATATAATTTTCATATGCAAATGATATATTTTAAGTTTCTGTTTTCTATTTCAAACTAAATTAAAAACATGACTCTTCCGCAAGGTCATAATTTGCTGGACAAACGGATTTCGACTTAATATGGGGATGCGGGGCTTATCATCCATATTGGGATTTTTTATGGGACAAGAGAAAGTAAGGGATCTGCTTCAACGCTTGTCCCAGGCGCATCATCGCGGTGGGTCGTTCGGTTCAGACGTTTTGATGGCGATTGCCAACGTGTTGCCGAGCGGCGACATTACGACGCTGGAGACCGGCTGCGGCAAGTCCACCATCATGTTTTCGCAGCTGGCCAAGAAGCATTATGTCTTTGCCTATGATGACCGGGATATGCCGGACAGCTCGGTTACGATGGTTCAATCGGATCCGGATTTCGGGGCTGACAGCGTCGAGTTTGTTTACGGCCCAACGCAAAATACGCTGCCGGTGCACAGGTTTCCCGAGGGTACCGAGTTCGACGTGATCCTCATTGACGGGCCGCACGGCTACCCGTTCCCGGATCTTGAATATGCGCTGCTTTATCCGCTGCTGAAAATCGGCGGCATCCTGATCATCGACGACGTTCATATCCCGTCGATTGGCCACATGTTTGATACGCTGCGCGAAGACCGGATGTATGACGAAATCGGCGTGTTTGCCACGACAGCTGTCTTGCGCCGGACGGAAATCGAGGGTGTGCCGGCAACCGGCGACCATTGGTACGAGCAGCAGTTCAACTATGCACGTTTTCCGCTGTCGATGGACAAATACAGGCGCGACAGCTCGGCAGTGCTTGGCCAGAAGCTCGATTTTACCGACCGTGCCACTTATGACAAGCATGCGGTGCGCGGTCTTGAGTATTCGGGCAGTGAAACCGGCGCGCTGACGACCGACATGTCGAGCACGTTTTCAATCGAGGCGCCGCGCGACGGCGGCGCGCTGGCGTTGGAAATTGAATACCAGTCACGATACCAGGACGCGGCCAAAGGCGCTGAAGTCATGGTTGGGACGACAAAGCGGGCATTGGCCTATGCGGCGAAACGCAAGACAGTGGTTGTCGAATTTCCCGAGGCGACCGAAGACCGCGTGACGGTTACGTTCCTGCATCCGAGCGCCATTCCAGAAGATCACAGGGGATTGCGCCGCTATGATTTCCGTCGCTGGGGATCGGACATATTTTCGATTAAGCCGGGCCTTGGAAAGGCGCGCAAATCCAATATCCCGCTGCAGGTCTCTGCAGCGAAGACTGATGTCGCTGTTTCTGAAAAGCCGGTGACGGGATTTTCGGAAAAGCCAATCGACCAAATGCAATTCAGGACCTTGCTGCAGCAAAAGGCTGCGGAGCACGCCTATGTGCTTTATCCGGATATGAAACAAACCATGGGCGTTTCGCGCAAATGGATGGTGGGCGATGACTCGCCGCTTCGTTTCCTGCCGGACAAGCTGAATTGGCATGTGCTTGAACTGATGTGCTTTGAAGGCACCGATTTTGCCAATGCTGCGACATTGGCATTGCGCAACCGCATGGCGACACCGCATGAAATCCATATGGTTCAGCGCGATCCAAGGTCTTGGAACAAACTTTGGCTGCTTTTTGAAACCAGCCACCAGAACCGGCGCGAGAAAAGCCGGACCAAGCTGGTCGGACCGCTGCACCTTTACGTGCTGTGGCGCATTGCATTCAAGCTCTACCGCAAGGGTTTGACTTTTGCCGCCAAGCCGGCGCTGGCTGTCTTCAAGTTTTTTGCCAAGAGGTATTTCAAGAAGCATCAGCTTGAAATCGAGAAGTTCGCGATGGCCTATGAACTTCTGCAAAAAATCGACTGAAGCCATGACCAAGAAGATCACGATTGCAAATTTTTATCCGGTTTGGCCTCCTGTGGGCGGTGGACAAAGACGGATATTCTTTTTGGCGCGGGAATTGGCCAAGAAATATCTTGTCGATATTGTTGTGCTTGGCCGCGACGGGACCAACCGGACGATCGAGTTTGGCGAGAATTTGCGCGAAATCACGATCGCGGCGGAACAAAGATTCCGCGACTGCGAGCATGTGGTCGATGCCAAAGTGAAGATGGCGGCCGACCTTGCCTACACACTGCATTGGAACGAATGCCAATCCTATCAGCGCTATCTGAGGAAGAGCATTTCCGATTCAGCGGCCGTTGTTTCGGCGCATCCCTATTCGACGTATGCAGTGCTGGATGCGCGCGGCAACAGGACGGTGCCTTTCGTGTTTGACTCGCAAAATGTCGAATATTTCCAGAAGACGCCCGTGCTGGCGGATCAGCCCGCCTATCTGGAGGAAATCGGCAAGATCGAGCGGACATCGCTGGAGTTTGCCGCCCTGTCCATCGCCTGCTCGCAGAACGATGCAGAGGGTTTTGCCAAGCTCTACAATGTCGACGCCAGCAAAATACGCATTGTTGAAAATGGTGTGGACGCCATTGGTGTTCCGCAACTGGATTCGGCCAAGCGCGCAGTGATCCGCGCTGAGCTTGGACTGGAAAACAAAACAGTGGCCCTGTTTGCCGGAAGTTTTCATTTTCCCAACTTCAAGGCTGCCGACAGGGTGCTGGAGATGGCCAAGCGCCTTCCTGGCACGATCTTCGTCTTCCTTGGCAGCGTTTGCAAATATGACGCGCTGGCCAATTGCGGGCTGAGCAATGTGATCCTGCTCGATGCGGTTGATGAATCGACCAAGTGGCTGGCATTCCATGTTTCGGACATCGGACTCAACCCGATGGAAACCGGTTCGGGCACCAACATCAAACTGTTTGAGTATGCGGCGGCAGAGCTGCACATTTTGACCACCAAGTTTGGCGCGCGCGGCACACCGTTTGTGGACGGCAAGGATTTTACTGTTTGCGAGATTGACGAGTTTGCCAGCCAAATCGGCCGGATCTCGGCGCTATCACGCGCTGCGCAAACGAAAATCGGCAAAAATGCCAGAAACTGCGCCCTCAAGCATGTCGACTGGTCGGTTATCGGAAGCGTCTACCGCAAGGCGTTTGACGACCTTCTTGCGTGACATGCGACTTCATTTGGCGCATTTTTGCATTGGCGTGGCTCAGACAAACTTTGGCCGATTTGTCCAAGGCTTGACAGGAGCGCCTGCGGCGATAACAATGCCGACATGAGAGAAATTCTAGTTGTAGTAGGAACGCGCACGGGCATGGCGGTGTAACCGCCGGGCGAAAGCCAGCCGTGCGCGACAAACAGGCTCCGAAAGGAGCCTTTTTTATTGCGCCGAATTTCAATAGAACCAGCTCATATCAGCCATGGCGACAAGCCGGCAACAGGACGGACGAAACGATGACCACAGCCACCAAGACCGCTGCAAAGCATGATGCCCAAGCCCGAGAAATGACTGGCGCGGAAATGGTCATTCAGGCGCTGAAGGACCACGGGATCAAAACGATCTTCGGGTACCCGGGTGGCGCGGTGCTGCCGATCTATGACGAACTCTACCAGCAAGCCGAAGACGGCAATGCGGTTGAACACATACTGGTTCGGCACGAGCAGGGCGCCGGGCACATGGCAGAAGGCTATGCGCGCTCGACCGGGACGATCGGCGTGGCGCTTGTGACCTCCGGCCCTGGCGCAACCAACATCGTCACGCCCTTGCAGGACGCGTTGATGGATTCGATCCCGATGCTGGTGATCTCCGGGCAGGTGCCGACGTCACTGATCGGCTCGGATGCATTTCAGGAATGCGACACGGTCGGCATCACGCGGCCCTGCACCAAGCATAACTGGCTGGTGCGCTCGGTCGATGATCTGGCCAAGACGCTGCATGAAGCATTTCACATTGCGGGCACGGGCCGTCCCGGGCCGGTGCTGGTGGATATTCCAAAGGACGTGCAGTTTGCCAAGGGCCTGTACACGCCGCCGGTGGCTTTCGAGCGGCGCAGCTACATACCGCGGCTGGACCCCGACGAGCAGGCCGTCAAGGCAGCGGCAGAGCTGATGCTGTCGGCCAAGCGGCCGGTGATCTATTCGGGCGGCGGGGTGATCAACTCCGGCCCCGAGGCTTCGATGCTGCTGCGTGAACTGGTGGCGCTGACCGGGTTTCCGATCACCTCGACACTGATGGGGCTTGGCGCCTATCCGGGGCAGGGCGACAATTGGCTGGGGATGCTTGGCATGCATGGCACCTATGAGGCCAACCTGGCGATGCATGATTGCGATGTGATGGTGAACATCGGCGCGCGTTTTGACGACCGGATCACCGGACGGCTCAATGCGTTTTCGCCGCACTCGAAAAAGATCCACATCGATATCGATCCCTCGCAGATCAACAAGGTTGTCCATGTGGACGTGCCGGTGATCGGCGACGTCGGGCGGGTGCTGAAGGCGCTGATTGCCGAGATCAAGGCGTCGAAGAAGAAGGCTGATGCGGCGGCACTGAAGGACTGGTGGGCGCAGATCGCCAAGTGGCGGGCGCGCCATTCCCTGGCCTATTCGCCGAACAAAGACGTGATCATGCCGCAGTATGCCGTTGAGCGGCTGTATGAGATGACCAAGCATCACGACACCTACATCACCACGGAAGTCGGCCAGCACCAGATGTGGGCGGCGCAGTTCTACCATTTCGACAAGCCGAACCGCTGGATGACATCGGGCGGTCTTGGCACGATGGGCTATGGCTTTCCGGCAGCGATCGGCGTGCAGGCGGCGCATCGCGATGCGCTGGTGATCGACATCGCCGGCGATGCCTCGATCCAGATGTGCATCCAGGAGATGTCCTGCGCGGTGCAGCACAATCTGCCGGTCAAGATATTCATTTTGAACAACCAGTACATGGGCATGGTGCGCCAGTGGCAGCAGCTGTTGCATGGCAACCGGCTGTCGAACTCCTACACCGAGGCGATGCCGGACTTTGTCATGCTGGCCAAAGCCTATGGCGGGCATGGCATACGCTGCGAAAAGCCGGCGGAATTGGATGATGCCATCCAGGAAATGATCGATGTGAAATTGCCGGTGATTTTTGACTGCCGTGTGGCGGCGCTCGCCAATTGTTTCCCGATGATTCCGTCCGGCAAGGCGCACAATGAAATGCTGCTGCCGGACGAGGCGACGGATGAAGCGGTGGCGAACGCAATTGATGCCAGCGGAAAGGGACTGGTTTGACCAGCGAAAAAGGGAAAAACAAAATGAACGCTGCAAAACAACCGTCTGGCTCCGCCTATTTCATCGTCAAAGACCGTGAGACGCCTGAGAGTCACACGTTGGCGGTGCTCGTGGACAATGAGCCGGGCGTTCTTGCCCGTGTCATCGGCCTGTTTTCGGGGCGCGGCTACAACATCGACTCGCTGACGGTTTCCGAAACGGAGCATGAAAGCCATGTGTCGCGCATCACCATTGCGACGCGGGCAACGCCGCATACGCTGGAGCAGATCAAGAACCAGCTGGAGCGGATCGTCCCCGTCCATGGCGTGACCGATCTGACGGTGCGGGCGCGCGAACTTGGCCAGGAAAAGCCGATAGAGCGGGAATTGGCGCTGGTCAAAGTGGCGGGCAGCGGCGAAAGCCGTGTCGAAGCTTTGCGTCTGGCCGAGGCGTTCCACGCACGTGTGGTGGATGCCAACACGTCGCATTTCATTTTCGAGATCACCGGCAAGCAAACCAAGATCGACCAGTTCATCCAGATCATGGCGCCGCTGGGCCTCGTCGAAGTGTGCCGCACAGGCCTTGCGGCCATGAACCGCGGACCGGTTGGCATGGACCGGGAATAGGCTTCAAAAGCTGATGACAGGCCGGGTGAGCATAAGCCACAGGATTGCCAGCACCGCAAAGAATGCGGGAAAGCCGCACGCAAACCAGAGCCGGTAGAGCCGGTCATATTCTGGCGTCAGCGGGATGTTTGCGGCCGAACAGGCTTGGGCAATTTGTCGCAAGCGCATTTGAACCCATACAACTGGCAACCAGAACAGGCCGGTTACGCCATAGAGGATGAGCGAAAGCGCAATCCATCCTTCCGTGAGCGGCCAGCCGACGGAGCGCGCCAAGAGGTAGCCCGTTACCGGCTGCGCGATCACGGCAGTGGCGGTAAAGAGCATATCGGCGATCACTACGGTTCCGGCAACATGGGCAATCAGTGCCGGATTGCGGGTGCGGTTTGCCATGACCATGAAGAACGCGATGCCAATTCCGGTGCCGAACAGAACCGTAGCGCCGGTGACATGGAGAAAGCGGAGGATTTCTTCGGTCATCGTTCATCCAAAATGGCCAGGCCAATGACTGTCAGCACGAGCGAGGGCAGGACTTTGACCAGCGGCCCGAGCGGGTCAATCCACAATGCAGGCTCGAGCAGCGATGCGCCAAACAGATAGGCCAGGCTGAGCACCAGCATGCCGAACATCGCCAGCCGAGCTTGGCGGCGTATAAGGATGGCAAAGCCGAGGCAAATATCGGCAAGGCATGTGAACAGTGTGATTGCCATTGCAACAGCAGGTGTGAACGCATCGCCGAAACGCGCAGCGGCGCTGGGCGCATCGAGCAATGGCACAAAGCCTGACATCAACCAGAACAGCGACAAGGCCAAGATAATCAATGGCTTGAGTGCATAAAGCCGGGCAAACCACAGGTCTTGCACGGCTGCGGGATGAAGGCGCATATCGGGTGGCAGGAGATGGAAGGCAGAATTGGCTGCTTGTCCTGCCGTGATCCCGGCCTTTGCAATGATCATTGCCGTCGAGCGCAGCGGTGAGCGCCAACCAAGTTTCCCGGCAAGATCAGCCAGACGGGACAGTGCCGTTGCCGCAGGGCCGGGGACCCGCATGAGGGAAACTCGTGGCAAGCCAAGCCATTGGCGGTGCGCGGCGACCAGATCAGCCAGCGTCGAGCGAACATCGATCAGGTCGATGTCTGTTCCAGACGGTATCGTGCCATCCAAAGCGTGTGCAACGGCCTCGGTAACCCGATCAAGGCTGACGGTTTCGACGATGCTTTGCGGAAAGGCGAGCGGGACAGCAAAAGGCATGGCTGCCATTGCGCGCAGCAGGGCCGACCCGCCATTGGCATTGCGGCCAAGCACCAGCGCGGGACGCAGTATTACGTGTTCGACGCCGGATTTTGCCAAGGCCGCGTCTGCCTTGAGCTTGGTGTTCATGAACACAGTGTTGGAATCGGCAAGGCTTTTGGCGGCTGAAATCTGAATGATGCGAAAGCCGGATTTGCTTTTTGCCGCTTCATATAGAGCGCCCATCGCCAGATTTTGAACTGCAGTTACGTCGTCGCGCGGGGTGTCCTGCAATGCGCCTGCGCAATTGACCACTGCGTCGATGTTCTCGATCAGCGCAAGCCAGCGTTGCGGCGTGATGAAATCGCGCAAATCGCCCTCATGCCAGATGATGTCAGGATAGCGGCGACGGGCAAAGGCGAGATTGCGGCCGAAGCCGGTGACCATATGGCCGATGCGGGCAAGTTTCAATGCGACGGCGGAACCAATGAAGCCGGTCGCGCCAAGAATCAGAATTTTCATGTGGCAAAGATCACCCATCGGGGACGCGCATGCAATTGATCAAAACTGGCGGCTGGACAGGGACAAGGCAGTTTGCGAACACAGCATAAACCGGGAAGCGAGCCTGATGTCTCTGGCCACATTTATCGCACTGTTCGGCTTTGCCTTTGCGACCTCGATCACGCCGGGGCCGAACAACATGATGCTGTTTGCGTCCGGGGTGAACTTCGGATTTCGCCGCACAATTCCGCATATGCTGGGCATCGGGGCCGGCTTCTTTTTTCTGCTGATCGGAGTCGGCGCGGGGCTGGGCGCGATACTGGCGGCGTCGCCAATGGTTTATATGGCGCTCAAGGTGATGGGCGGGCTTTACCTCCTGTGGATTGCCTGGAAAATCGCCAATACGCATGAAATCGGCGAGGCCAAGAGCGGGGCCAAGCCTTTGAGCTTTCTCGGCGCAGCGGCGTTTCAATGGGTCAACCCGAAAGCCTGGGTGATGGCGATGACGGGCATGGCTGCCTATGCGGACCCTGCCAATATGGCGCGATCAGTGCTTTTGGTGGCGGGTGTGTTTGCCATCGTCAATGTGCCTTGTGTTTCGACGTGGGCGGGCTTTGGATCGGTGCTTCGCGAATGGCTGTCGGTGCCGCCGCGGTTGAAATGGTTCAACATCACGATGGCCGTGCTCTTGGTTGTCTGTCTTTGGCCAATGCTGCGCTAGGTCAAACTCCTGCCGCAATTTAACGTTGGATTGTCCGGGGCTGGGAACGGGAGCACAGGCATGAGTCTCAACCGCCGCCAGTTCAATGCCAGCCTTGCCGCAGCTTTGTCTGCATTTGCCGCCAGACCGGCGTTTGCCACAGGCACATCATCAACAGGGCTTTCCTTCGAACGTTTCGCTCTCAACCGGTTGACGTTTGGCGCAACAGACTCCGATGAAGCGTTTATGCGCGAGAATGGATTGGCGGGGTGGCTTGCTCGCGAATTGGCCAAGCCGCTGAATGATGAGGCGCTTGCCGAGCTGTTGAAATCCGCGAGGCTTCGCATCGAATATGAGGGGGACAAGGATGACAACGGGCACAGCTGGAACGGGCTGAAAGAGGACAGGCCGTATCAGTATCTAGAATCTGAAGGCGAAAGCCTTTTGCCGCTGATCGACTTTGAGATGGGTGGCATGTCGTTTGAAGAACGCATCCGCCCGGCGCGGGAGGTGCAAGCGGCAAGCCTGATCCGGGCCGTGCATGCGAACAGCCAGCTGCGCGAGGTGATGACGCAATTCTGGCATGACCATTTTAATGTCAATGCCGGCAAGGATGAGCATACGGCAGCCTATTTTCCGGTGCATGACAGGATCATGCGCTCCAATGCGCTGGGCAATTTCCGGACATTTTTGGGCGAGGTCGTGCGCTCGCCATCGATGCTGTTTTACCTCAACAATGAGGCGTCCAAAGCCAGTCCCGCTAACGAGAATTTCGCCCGCGAATTGTTTGAACTGCATACGCTTGGTGCGCAGAACTATGCCAACGATGTCCATGACCGGTGGTTTGAGGTGCCGGGCGCAAAGGACGGGTTGGCGCAGGCCTATATCGATGAAGATGTGTATGAGGCGGCGCGGGCGCTGACCGGCTGGTCCTTTGGCGACGGGCGTTGGCTGTCCGACGGTGAAAATGCCCCGCGCACGGGCGCGTTCCATTATATCGACGGTTGGCATGATCCGTATCAGAAGCGCATCCTGGGCGTCGAGTTTGCGCCGAACGGCGGGCCGATGGCGGATGGCGGGCGGCTGCTGGATATTGTGGCGTTCCACCCAGGCACAGCCCGTCACATCTGCGGCAAGATCATCCGGCGGCTCTTGGCTGACGAGCCGGATGCGGCGCTGGTGGAAAGCGCTGCGGCAGTGTTTCTTGAACACAAGGACGCGCCGGACCAGATTGCGCAAGTTGTGCAGCATATTGTTTTGTCGCCGCAGTTTGCCGGAACAAAACCGCAGAAGCTGCGGCGGCCGTTCGAGTTCCTGGCCGGGTATATCCGGATGAGCGGCGGGCAAGTTACTTCGCCGCAACTGGATTTCCTGTGGGCGTTGGCACAGTGCGGCTGGAGCCAGCATGAGTGCCGCCCGCCAACCGGCCACTCCGATCACAACGCACATTGGGCCAATACAAATTATCTGGCTGGGCTGACCGGCGTGGCGCTCAATGCATTCGAGGAGTGGGCCAATACCGGCGCGCTGGCGCCTGCCGACATACTGCCGGCAGATGTTTCGAAAACGAGCGCGGCGGCGGCTTTGCTGATGAAGCGGCTGATCAGCGAAGGTGCTGCGGAAGAGTTGGCCTCAGCGGCGACTGTTTCGCTTGATGGCGATGCGCAATCTGTATTGCCGGAAGACCGAGATGAGCGGAACCAGAAACTGCGCGCCATGCTGGCGATGGCGGCATTCCACCCTGAATTCTTGTACAGGTAAGGAACGAAATCATGGCTGAACCTGCACTGGTTGTCATATTCTTGCGCGGCGGGGCAGACGGTCTGTCGATCGTTTCGCCAACGGGCGACAAGAATTATGCCGCTGCCCGTCCCGTCGAACTGCGGGTTGTGGCCAATGGCGACAACAAAGGTTTCAAGCTCAAGGATGCCAACGCCGACGCCGGGTTCCATTGGCACGGGCAGGCGAAGGGTCTGTCGGAGCTGTATGACGCGGGCGAATTGGCAGTGGTGCATGCAACGGGTCTGGCGGATGGCACGCGTTCGCATTTTGATGCCGAGGACCGGATGGAGCGGGCAGCGCCCGGAGCTGGATCTGCGGCGGGCGGTTGGCTGGCGCGGTGGCTGAAGGCGGTGAAGCCCGAAGGGATACTGCCCGCGCTGGCAATCGGCCCGGCCGCGCCAGACAGTTTGCGCGGGGCGCTGGAAGTTGCGGTGGCGCAGGACTTGTCTGGTTTGCGGCTGGCGCCGGGGCATGGCTATTCCAGCCAAATCCGGGCGATGCTGGCAAAGCAATTGGGTCAGGACGCGCTGATGGGCGCTCCTGTGGCGCGGATCTTGCAATTGTCGAACGAGATCGAGGCAAAGGTGGCTTTGACCGAGGACGGGCAATTGAAACCGTATGAGGCGAGCGCCGAGTATCCGCGGGACAATCCTTTGTCAGAGCCGCTGAAATCGGTGGCGCAGGCGATCAAGCTGGATCTGGGACTACGGGTGACGACAGTGGATTTTGGCGGCTGGGACACGCATGTGAATCAGGCAGGAGACATCGCCCAGCAAATCCGCCACTTGTCTTCGGCAGTCCAAGCCTTTTGGCGCGATCTGGGCGACCGGCGCGGCGAGGTCTCAGTTGTGGTGATGAGTGAATTCGGGCGGCGGCTGAAATCCAACAGCTCCGGCGGAACCGACCATGGACATGGCAACATCATGCTGATGCTCGGCCCCAGGGTGCAGGGCGGGCGGATGTATGGCGACTGGCCGGGGCTGGACAATGATGCGCTGGACGAGGGTGCTGATCTGGCGATCACCACCGACTACCGGCATGTGCTGGCCGAAATCATGAACAGCCACATGGGATTTGCCGACAGTGGAGTGCTGTTTCCGAAGTTTCAGGCCAAGCCGCTGGGCTTCAGCGCCTAGGCCGGGACCGGACCCTCGGTGGCAAAGAGCAGCACGCGGCTGGCTGGAGCGAGCGCGTATTGCGTGCGCAGCTCGTCATTTGCGATTGCCGTTAGCAGACCGGCAAAGCCGGTAGCGCCCGACGGCGTGGTTGCGAGGCCGCCTTCGGCGTGCAGCATTTGAACCGCTTCAAGAAGCCCGGCTTCACTGACCGTCATCGCTTCGACATTGTGCGCCTGAAGCCGCACAAGGGCAGGGGCGGAGGCCTCGCCGCAGGAAAGCATTTCGGCTGATGTATCGAGTGAGCCGGCGAAGCGCACGACGCGCCCGGCGGCAAGGGCGGCTTTGACACAAGCGGCGCTTTCGGGTTCGACGATGATGATTTTGGCCGGTGAAGCGAGGTGTTGGCCAAGACCGTCTGCGATGGCGGCTGCAAAACCGCCGACACCGGCTTGCAGGAAGATGTGGGTCGGCGCTGCCATGTTGCCGGCATCCAGCACATCGCGGAGTTCCCGGGCCATGATGCTATAGCCAGACATGACGTCAGTGACGGCTGGATCGTTCGGCTGGTCGGTGGTGTCGGCAATCAGGATGCCTTCGCCCATTCTTGCGGCATGTGCAGCCGCTTGCACCGCATCCTCATAAGTGCCGTCGATGCGCAGGACTTCGCCGCCTTCTTTCAGGATGCGGTCGGCGCGCGATTGAGGGACGATAGCAGGCAAATAGACGCGCGCTGGTGCGCCGGCGAGTTTAGCTCCGGCGGCAACGGCAAGGCCGTGATTGCCATCTGAAGCGCAAACCAGCGGCGGCAGGTCTTTGTGCGGTCCTGTTGCCACAAGTTCGGCGATGGTGGAAATGCCGGCCTGGCGGGCGAGGGCGCGGAGGCACGCATACATGCCGCCCAATGATTTGAAGGAGCCGAGCGGGCGCTCGCCTTCGTTCTTGATGATCAGGGACCCGATGCCGAGTTTGGCGGCAAGATCGGTGAGGTCATGAAGCGGTGTCGGCTTGTAATTGGGCCAGAGCGCAAGCAGGGATTCGGGTGAGTCATTCATGGGTGGATTGAAGCGCATTCAGGCCATAGCATGCAAGTTCGATTGCGGCCTCACCACTTGGGCGGTGTGTTAGACGGCGTGCCGAAGCGCGAAAACCAGAGGCTTTTGGCGATGCGCCGGGCTTTCTCTTTGATCATGATTTGCGCTTCGGGCTCGAAAATCTGGTCAATGTGCTTGTCAAAAAGGCCAAGCCAAAGAGCGAAGTCATTGTCCTGCAATTCGGCGATGCCGTTATGGGCAGGGACTGGGCGGCCGTAATACTCGCCGCTGGTGAGCAATACTGACCGCCAAAACGCTTTGAGTTTATCGAGATGGGCAGGCCACTTCCCGTCAAGCCGGGTGTTGAAAATCGGGCCGAGACGCGGATGGATACGGATGTCAGCGTAGAAATCATTGACAAGTTTGGAGATGTCATCCGGCGTGATGGCGGGAAGGCCACCTCGCGGCGGGCGGGTGTGGTCTTGCGCCGTGCCAGTCATGGTTTCAGGTCAGGTAATGCAGAGCAATCGGGAGGATGACGATGCCCCAAAAGCTGGCGTTGATGAAAGACCGGAAAACGCCGCTGTCTTCATCGACCGTTATGCCAATTTTGCGTAGCAGGAAATCACCCGGCCAGAAAAGGGTTTTCAAAGCGATTGCCATCCAGGTTTCCTTTAAAGTGGAATTTCAAATACATGTATTACCGTGAATCTGGAAAAGCAATATCTTAAATACATATTCAGTTGCAGGCGGCCACGGCCTTGCACCCGCGCTGGACCATCCACATATGAAAACGGCGACGGTCCGCAACGCGCAGCTGGTGGCAATTCTGCCAAGCATGCAGTTTGCGGTCCAGGTCAGAACCGGAAAGGGTGACGATCATGAACATTGATACTGATGCGACAATCATCGATAGTGCAGCGAAAAGTGAAGAAGGGACTGTAGCCGTGAGGCCGATGCCTAAGAACATCTGGATGCACGGTTTGACCGTTGTGATCCTCGTGGTGTTGTCCAATCTGGCCATGACACTGACAGCTGCAAGCGCCGTTGTGCAGTTTTTCTGGATGTTGATTGCCAAAGAGCGCAATGAGCAGATTCTGCGATTTGGCGACGGCTTGGCGCATTGGCTTGGCAAGGCTGTCGGATTTGTCACCGGCAAATCCGAAGACAAACCGTTCCCGTGGACGGACTGGAAAGCCTGAGTTCATCGCAAAGCTCTGCATTAAGGGCGAGAAGATTTGGCAATGTGCGCGCTAGGCGTGCGCGCACATTGCCCGCGCTTGCGAATCCTGCCATCACGCGGGCATGGAGTTTTCCCCTCAGCAAGACGAGGCATTGAAGGCGGTTGAGCGCTGGCTGAAAGCCGGTCGCACGCCGCTGTTCCGGCTGTTTGGCTATGCCGGCACCGGCAAGACGACACTGGCGCGGCATTTTGCTGAAAATGTCGATGGCGAGGTGCAGTTTGCGGCATTTACCGGCAAGGCGGCGCAGGTGCTGCGCTCCAAGGGCGCGGCCAATGCTCGGACACTCCATTCACTGATCTATCGGCCCAAGGGCGAGGAAGAAGTCTCCGACGAGACGACCGGCAAGACCTCAATGGCGCCGACCTTTTCGCTCAACCGGCAAAGCCCGATTGCCAAAGCAAAGCTGATTGTGGTCGACGAATGCTCGATGGTGGACGAGCAGCTCGGGCGCGACCTGATGAGCTTTGGCGTGCCGATCCTGGTGCTGGGCGATCCGGGACAGCTGCCGCCGATTTCGGGCGGCGGGTTTTTCACCGACCATGAACCGGATCATCTGCTCACCGAAATTCACCGGCAGGCGCGGGACAACCCGATCATCCGGCTGGCGATGGATGTGCGCGAGGGCCGGGAGTTCATGATTGGCGACTATGGCACGACGCAAGTGATCTCCAAGGGCGATGTGACCCAGGATCTGGTGCTGGAGGCCGATCAGGTGCTGGTGGGCACAAATAAGACACGGCGCCGCTATAACCAGCGGCTGCGCGAACTGAAGGGTTTTACCGCTGATATTCCGCAGGCAGGCGACAAGCTGGTTTGCCTGCGCAATGACCCGGCCAAGGGGCTGCTCAACGGTTCGCTGTGGAAGGTCATGACATCATCCAAGGAGACGGTGAAGCCGGGGGTGAACCTGTTGGTATCGCCCGAAGACGATGAGCCGGGGCGCAGCGTTGCCAAGATCAAACTTCTCAAACAACAGTTTGAAGATCCGGAAGCTGAAATCCCGTGGCAAACAAAGAAACGCTTTGATGATTTCGACTATGGCTATGCGCTGACCGTGCACAAAGCGCAGGGCTCGCAATGGGACAATGTCGTGCTGTTTGACGAAAGCTGGGCTTTCAAGGAGATGCGCCAGCGGTGGCTTTACACGGCGGTGACACGTGCGGCAAAGCGATTGACGGTTGTCAGATAGGCGCGCGTTCGCGCCACCAGATTACCGCCAGCAACACTGCGCCGCCAAGCGCGATGACCATGCCGAAATCGACCACATCCTCGACGTAACCAAGACCGGTGAAGTATGCACCGACGACGACAATGGCGAGGCCGGAGCTCAAGATCCAGAATTGTGGTTTTGCCAGTTTTGACTGTTTCATCAGCGGGAAAAAACGGAACAGCAGTCCGCCAAAGGCGGAGACCGGGAATGCGGCATTGAGCGCCAAGGCGCTGGTGATATCGAGAAGCTCGCTGCCGCTCATGCGCGAAAGGATGGCTAGTGCCAGGCCTGTGATAAGCCAGACAAGAGCGATGGCAATGTAATACTCGTCGATCTTTTTCATCAGGCAGCCCCGCTATGATCCATTCATTGGCGTGATGCGACACTTCAGCCAAATCAGGTTGCCATATGGCCGCTTACATGGAAAGTAGCGCCATCGCGCCAGAGGCTTCCATGACTGCCAAACTCTCCGTCAACATCAATGCCATCGCTTACTTGCGAAACCGTCGCGACCTGCCATGGCCTGACCTCACAAACCTCGGGCGCATCGCTTTGCAGGCGGGAGCGCATGGGCTGACGGTGCACCCCAGGCCGGATGAGCGGCACATACGGTTCTCCGATCTGGCCCCGATCAGGGCATTGATTGATGATGAGTTTCCAAAGGCGGAATTCAACATCGAAGGCTATCCGACAGATGAATTTCTGGCGCTGTGCGAGACGCATCAGCCGGAGCAGGTGACGCTGGTCCCTGATGATCCGTCGCAGCCAACATCGGACCATGGATGGGATTTCACGGGACAAGGCAATTTCCTCCGCAATGTCGTGCAGCGGCTGAAAGCCAAGCGGATGCGGGTGTCGCTGTTTGCCGATCCAGATGCGGATGTTGAGGCGATTGCGGCAGCGAAGGCGACGGGGGCGGACCGGATTGAACTTTATACCGGGCCATACGGGTCCTGCCATGATGATTCAGGAAAAGCGGCCAAGGAGCTGGAAAGACTGGCGAATACGGCGCGCTTGGCCAATGCGGCCGGGCTCGCGGTGAACGCCGGCCATGATCTGACGGTGGCCAATCTGCCAGCGCTTTGCCAGGCGATCCCAAATCTCAAAGAGGTTTCCATTGGCCATGGCCTGACCTGCGATGCGCTGGAATTTGGCATGGCAGGTACTGTCGAGCGGCACTTGAGGGCGCTGGGCAAACGCTGAGGATTATCACGGACTTTATCAGTGCCGTTTCCACAAATCGGGTCGGTTTCAGATGCCCAGAATTTGGCGGCGCTCTTGATACTCTTCCTTGTCGATTTCGCCGCGTGCAAAGCGCTCTTCCAAGATGTTGAGCGCCGTACGCCCGGGTGTCTGCGAACCTGGCGCCGCGCCCTGCCAAGTTCCGCCGAGCCAGCGGATCAATAGCGCGACAGCGCCAATCACCAATGCGAGAACAAGGATCATGAACAAGGGGCCGAAGATCATGCCATACCAGCCGGCGCCCATCATATAGGCGCCGTGCCCGTAACGGTCGATGCCATAGGCGCCCTGCGCCATGGCCGGGCCGGGAAAGGCCGAGAAAGCGGCCAAAGCGATGATTGGCAATGAAGCATTTTTCATGGTTGACGTTCTCCTTGTCCGGTCTGTGCCAACAGGTCCTGAATGCTTGCGCACTGCCTGATTGAGCGTTTCTCTGACTGGCAGAAGCGGCTTGACCGCCGCCGAATCCTTTGCCGGGCAGGCGGCGAGCCACTGCATTGCCGAAACTGGCCTGTAATGAATCCTACTCGTTTGCGCCGGGTGCGTCTTGATCCTGGTCAATCAGCATCCGATGATCGTGTTTGGCGCAGTCTGTTCTTTGGAATTGGAATCTCAAAAGAGCGCTAGCCGCGATTGACCTTAGACAAATCACCGCCGGCCCAGGCCACTACTTTCGGGTTCATGATTGCAAACCAGAGCGATGGAATGAGCGTCAGCAAATAAGCGCCTGGATATCCGCTTGGCAATCGCGGCAGCTCGGCAAAATTGCGCAGCGCCTGGTAGGGGCGCAGCGGGTTTGCATGGTGGTCTGAGTGGCGCTGCAAGTGGAACAGCATCAGGTTTGAGGCAATGTGATTGGTGTTCCATGAATGGTGCGGCTGGCAGGGCTCGTAGCGGCCGGACGGAAGCATTGCCCGCAAAAGTCCGTAGTGCTCGACATAGTTGGCCAACGTGAGCTGCAGCCAGCCGACCAGATGATGCAGGACGATGAAGGGCAAGACTATCCAGCCAAGCCAAGCGACCAGCGCGGCGGCGACAAGCAGCGTCAGAGCGTAGCCCTGCAAAAGATCATTGCGCCAATGCCAGAACGACAGACCCTTTCTTGCCAATCGCTCGCGCTCCATCTGCCAGCCGCGCCGCGCGGTGCCGGGCAGTTCACGCAAGGCGAAGCTGTAGATGCTCTCGCCAAAGCGGGCAGAAGCGGGGTCTTCCGGGGTCGACACCAGGAGGTGATGACCGCGGTTGTGTTCGATGCAGAAATGGGCGTAGCCGGTGACGGCATTGACCAGCTTTGCACCCCATTGGTCGGCCTGGCTTGGCTTGTGCCCAAGCTCATGTCCGACGGTGAGGCCGCTTCCAGAGGCAACGCCTGCGCCAATGGTCAGCGCCACTTGCGCCCATAACGGCATGACCAGTGTTGCAACCGCCCAAATGGCGGCGACAAAACCAGCCCAGAACACCGGCACCGCCAGAAACAGCAAAACCCGGTAGTAGGTATCCGATGACATAGCTTCGATGACTTCATCGGGCGGATTGTTCAGATCTTCGCCGATGAGCCAGTCCAAGAGTGGCACGAGGCCGAAATAGACCAAAACGGGCAACAGCGCGAACAGCATATTGCCTGTTGTTGCAAGCAGCACGACGGCGAGCAGTGGCATGGACGGCGACAGGACAGAGGCAATCCAAAGCCAGCGCTTGCTATCGCGGTACTCGATGCGCTCGCCGTCGGTATTCTGCGAGATAAAGATCAACTTTTAGCTCCAGTGTTGGATGCAATCTGGTCCGGCGGCGGTGTGTCTTCAACCGCGTTATATCATGGTTTTGACATTGAAATCCATTATCGCAGTAGCCAGATCAAGGCTTGGGCGCGCCACGCAAGCCGCCGAACAGGATTTCCATTCTTTGCAAACCGATCCCATTTTGCCTTCCCGCCGCCTTGAGCGAATTGCATCTGTGCTGGTGGCGGGGCGTAGCCATGAAGTCGGTGACACTATCGAACGGCTTGGTCAGTCCGGCTTCGGATTTGTCATCCTGGTTCTGGCTTTGCCGGCGCTGGTACCAATTCCCGGCCCGTTTGGGTTGGTTTTTGGCTTCTGTCTTGCGCTGGTCTCGCTGCAGGTGCTTTTCGGTGCGAAGCAGTTGTGGCTTCCGCAGCAACTGCGCGCCATGAAGGTTGATGGCGGTATGT
>JBAVTG010000029.1:0-15406 GCA_049696015.1 Rhizobiaceae bacterium
TCCTGTGTATGAACTGAACAGTCTTTGGGCTCTCAAAAGCATTGATCCAAGCCGGTTCGATGGCCCACAAATCTGACGGGATGATAGCACCGTCCATCAGTGGCCAGGTGTTGAACGCCATTCCGGCATCAAGCCCGGCGACCAGCGCACCGAGATAGATCTGCACAAAGACCGTCAGCACCATAAGACCGGCAAACTGGCGCGTGCCGTCCTGCGCCAGCCGCTCTGTATGTTCGGCCAATCCCCTCGCAACCCATGCCGTTGCAGCAAAGATCAGGCTCGCCATGACCAGATGCGTTGCCAGCCGGTATTGGCTGACATCGGTGCGAATGCTCAGGCCCGAGGAGACCATCCACCAGCCGATGAACCCCTGCAGGCCGCCAAGCGCCAGAATGCCCAGTAGTCTTGGTTTCAACATCGGCTCCAGCCGGCCGGTCAGCCAAAAGAATGCCAGCGGCAGCGCAAATACCAATCCCGTCGCGCGTGCCAGAAAACGGTGTGCCCATTCCCACCAGAAGATCGTCTTGAACGCTTCCAGATCCATGCCTTTGTTGATCTGGCTGTATTCGGGGATTTGCTGATATTTGGCGAACTCTTCCTGCCAATCAGACGCACTGAGTGGCGGGATGACGCCGTGGATCGGCTTCCATTCAGTGATCGATAGCCCCGAATCCGTCAGCCGCGTCGCGCCGCCGACAACAACGAGTGCGAAAATCACCAGCAAGCAGACATAGAGCCAGCGCCGGACCAACGTCCGGTTTGACGATTCGCGCTCTTGGCGCATGGTGATTTCGCCCGCGAGTGTGATTGTCATGCCTGATGTGCCTGATTGCATTGAGCCCGTTACCTGCCGCACATTGGCTGCTGTTACAAGTCCAACACCGGCGCGGCATGCAGTCGCTGCCGATGCCCTTCCCTTCACGCGTTGCCAACGCTATGTGGGGCCCATGAGCCCTCGCCTTAAAACATTCATCGGCAGCATTTTGCTGGTCGCCCTGATGGGCCTTTATGCGCTAGTCGCAGTCACCGTCGCATCGGCGCGCCTTGCCGAGTCGAGCGGCCTTGTGCATCTGGCGTTTTTTGCAGTTACAGGCCTGTTGTGGATCATCCCGGCAATGGGGCTGGTGTCGTGGATGTTGCGCGACCGGCGCAAGCCTAAAGCGTAACCGGTCCGCCGTGCCGGTGCGCCAGCAGGCTCGTCAACCCGGATAGCATCAATCGCACGTCGCTGACCGATTGGTGATTGCCGTTGACTGATATGCGCGGCAGTGCCGTGATGGCCGACCGGTGCTCGCCAAAAATCACGCCGTGCCGGGTTGTCACGCCTGTCACATACTTGCGGCGGCTGGCCTCTTGGGTCTCGCGCAATCCAACGCCGATGTCATAGCCATAGGGGTATGCAACATGGCGCGCCACCACTCCGGTTTCGGCTTCAAGCGCTTTTGCCGCCATGTCGAACTCTGATTGCAGTTGAGCATTGTCCAGCCGAGCCAGGTGATAATGGTTCATGGTGTGCGTGCCGATTGTGCAAAGCGGGTCTCGTGCAGCCTTGCGGATTTCGGTCCAATCCAGCAACTCAGCCTTGCCGTAGGCACGGGCATCCTTCCCCGCCTTGGCAGCAAAGTCGCGGATGAACGATGGCATCTGTGTTTCTGGAAGATCGTGCAGCAGATGGCGGTGAATGCGAAAAAAAGCAGATCGTTTGGCACTCATGGATTTGCAGTCAATCACGGTAGAACCCAGCTCCACCGTATCCTGCTTCCAAATCACTTGCTCCAACAGTTCCCACCACAGAAAGGTGTCGCCATTGGTCAGGCCCGGCGCGATGTAAACCGTGTAGGGTACGTTGTGGCGCTGCAGCACCGGATAGGCATGGACAGCATTGTCCTTGTAACCATCATCAAATGTCACGGTCAGGAACGGTCTGCCGGTCGGCTTGGCCAGCCTTTGCGGCAGATCATCCATCGCAATGAAATCATGGCCAAGTTGCTTTAACGCCGGGATGAGCTCATCCAGAAACTGCGGCGTTATGCACAGCCCAGCGTGTACACCGAGCGGTGAGCGGCAATCGGGCGAGACGCGGTGGAGCATCAGGATCGCGCCTGCGCCGGCAAAACGCTTGGGCGCAAGGGCGCGCAAGTTCAGCGTTGTTGCCGCAGCAAAGAAAGTCTTGCGGGCGATGTAAGCCGCGTCGATCATTCCTTCACCTTTCGTGCCTATGGTTTGTTCGGGAAATCTGCCCGTCTGGGCGTAAACTACATCATTGACCTTGAAAGAAGGTTGACGCGCAGTGCCGCAGTTTCAGGATTGAAGACTTGATTTCCGACACGCATGACGAATTGACGTTTTCGGTTTCCACGCTTGGTGAAGTGGAAGCGTCATGGCGCGACGCTGGGCCGCGCCTGACAACCGCCACACCCCAGGATCTGGATTTTGTCCTCGGTTGGCAAAAGCATGTCAATGCCGATTGCATCGCGGTCGTTGGAGCCGCGGTGCAAACCGGTCTGGTCGATTTCGTGTTGCCGCTGGAGATCATCCGCAAAAATCTGCTGACACTGGCGCGCTTTCCCGGCGGCAGCCATGCCAACTCCAATTTTGCCGCCTCGGGTACCATTGCAGCGCAGATGCGGCCTGAAAGGCTGACTGCAGCGATCAGCAAAGCCGTGTCGCTGGCGCGTCCCGACATCGATGCCATTATGCTGGAGCGTCAGCTTGAAAGGCTCGATAAAATCACCAACCGGCTGATCCTGCCGCAATCGGGGACCAGTCCGAATGTCGCGCTTTCCTTCGCTTTTTTGCCAACATTTCAGGAATTGCTGAAAGTCCGGAATGGTCCAAAGAAACTGAAGAAAATGCGCCAGATGCACAGGCGCATGGAAGAACGCGGCGGCTACAGGCAATTCAAGGCACAATCGCGGGCGGAGTGCCAAAGAGTTCTTGAACGCTTCTTCCAGCTCAAGGGCGAGCGGCTGAAAAGCCGCGGATTGAATGATGTTTTTGGCGATGAAGAAGTACAGGCATTCTTCAAGGCATTGTTCTGCGATGCTGTGACATTGCCTTCCCCGCGCTTTGAGTTGCACGCGCTGGAAGTCGGCGGTGAGATTGCCGCCGTCGCCGGCTGCTCGATCCATGGCAAGCATGTGACCGTCGAGTTCGGCGGCATTTGTTCAACCGACCATCAATTGTCTCCCGGCGACATTTTGTTCCATTTCATGATCGAGCAATATTTCGATCGCGGGTTCGAGATTTTCGACTTTGGTGTTGGCGACGAGTTCTACAAGCGGCGCTGGTGCGACATCGAAACCTGGCACCGCGATACGTTCCTGGCGCTGTCGGCAAAAGGCCGCGTAGCCACATCGGCCATGCGGGCGGTTGCAGGTGCAAAGAAAAGCATCAAAAGCAACCCTATGCTTTTTAACCTCTTGAAGAAACTGCGTAGCCTTCGCCGAACTGAACCGGGAAAAAGTTCTGATGACAGCTAAGCCACAGACCGGCCCGGCAGCGGCTCAGGCGAAACTACGCCGACCGGTGAGACCAATATCAAATCCTCATAGCCTGCCGAAATCAGTTCCGTCATCGAAGACAGGGCTGCCCTGCTCTCGGGATTGACGATGCTGACGATGATTGTCGAGCCGGGGACAACCAGCCGCTTGATGCCTGCAACTGTCGACGGTCCGCATTCGACCAGCACGATATCATAGGCCGAAACCAGCGCGTTGATGACCATCGGCAACCGCTCGACCGCTTTTGCAGCGCGGGCGGCGTCTGCCGTGCCGGTGGGAACGACGTGGGCGTTGGAATAGACATCATTGTGAAGGATGTTGGCAAAGGTCGCCGTGCCGGTCAGCAAGTTGGTGATACCCGGCAGCGCCAATCCATCGGTCATCGGGCGGGCGGCTGCGGAATTGGCTGTCAGGTCGAGCAACACGGTCTTCAGACCCTGATCGGCAAGATTGCGCGCAAGCAGAACCGAAGCCGCTGATGCTTCATCGCCTTCAGGTGACACAATCACCGCACAGGTATGGCCCTCATCGACCAGGCGGGCCGCAACGGACGCAATGGTCAGCTCATTGTCGACCGCCGGGCTTTCTGGTTCAGGAGATACCGTCGCAACATCGTTGGCAACCTGCGTGGCGATAGCGGCAACGCCAGCCGGCGCAGCGGCTGCCACCGCAGCAACTGTTGGCGCTGCGACCGGCGGTGCATAGGCGGCTTGGCGAAATGCCCGGCCGGAAAAGAGCTCGCGCAGCAATGTGGCCATCGAGAACAGCAGCAGCGCGCCAAAAAATGCGGCGCCAACGGTCGGGATGAATTTGGGGAAGTACGGCTCTGACGGCACTTCAGCTTTGGCAAAAATGCGCGCGTCCGGCACCTGGTAATTGCTGTTTTTGCGCGAGGATGCCTCACGGTATCGCGTCAGGTAGGATTCGAGCAAATCCCGCTGTGCTGTCGCCTCGCGTTCCAGCGCCCGCAAGCCGACTTCATCATCGCCAACCCGCGACGACTCGGCTTTCAACCCATTGAGGCTGGCGACAAGATCCTTTTCGCGCAGCGATGCGGTGCGGGCTTCCGTTTCCAGGCTCTTCAGGATTTTCTGGACTTCTTTGCGGATCTGGCCATCCATATCGGCAAGCTGCGAGCGCAATCCCTTGATGCGCGGATGATTGTCGAGGAGCGTTGTCGACAGGTCAGCGATCTGGCTGTTCAGCTGGACTTGCTGCTCGCGCAGGCGCTGCATCAGGCCAGAGGCCAACACTTCCGGCACGGAATCGATAGAAGCGCCGCTGTCAAGCAGCGCGCGCACCGATTGCGCCTTAGCCTCCGCCTGTGCCCGGGTTGATTTGACACGGGTCAGCTCCGTCGAAAGCTCAGACAATTGCTGGGTCGCCAGCACGGAATTGTTCTGACCGTCCAGAATATCGTTTTCGGCGCGATAGGATGAGACTTTCGCTTCCGCCTCTTTGACCTTGTCGGACAGATCCTTGATCACCGGCTCAAGCCAGTCGGTCGCGCTGGTGTCGGTCTCAAGCTTGGCCGCCTGCTGTGTCACAAGATAAGTGTTGGCAATCGCCTGCGGCACCAATGCGGCCAGCTTCGGGTCTTTCGATGAAAAGCCCACTACAATGACGCGCGAGTCTTCGACGCGGTAGATGTTCAGCTTTTCGCGCATCCTGGCAATGAGCGCGTCTTTCAGGCCTAGTTCCGGCGAACGGCCAAGAAGCGCCATGATGGTTTCGGAAATGGAGCGGTTGTTTGGATCAAATTCTTCGCGCTCGATCAGCTTCAGCTCATCGGCAACTTTGCTGAGCACATCGGCCGATCCCATCAATTCGACCTGAGAGAGCACGCCTTCGCTGTCGAGAACCGGGCGCTGCTCATCAATGTTGCCGGTATCCGGGCGTGTGTAGACGGATTCGCGGGTCTCGATGAGGACGCGGGTTTCCGCCATATACTTGGGGTCAATGGCCAACACTGCCGCTGCCGTTGCGGCGGCCGCAACGGTTGACAGCAAAAGGATGCGAAACTTCTTGCGCCACAGGCTGCCAAACAGGCTTGCGACATCGATATCGAGATCGCCATCCATGCGGTTTGCACTGGTCATCACACGCTACTCCACGCCTACTTGGTGTTGCAAAGTAAACAGGTATGGTAACCACGAGGTTAAAGCGGCCCCATACCGGGCAAGCGGCAAAATCAGCGCAGATGGCGCGGCTTAACCGGCCATTAACCCTAACCAATCGATAACAGACGGGCACAGTCGGGAGTTTGCATGGCTCCCCTCAAAGAGTTGGATTCGATGAACCGGTTTTTTGTCACTCTCCTGTTGATCGCGGGTTTCGCTTTGTCCGCCTGTTCCAGCTACAGGCCGGCGCCGCCTGCTTTCCACGCTGCCATCAGCAAGCCCTACCTTCTGGATGCAGGAGATCGGGTGCGCGTCACCGTTTTTGACCAGTCGAACCTCACCAATTCCTACGCCGTCGATCAGGCCGGCTACATCGCATTCCCCTTGATCGGTTCGGTTGCGGCGCGCGGCCACACGGCCAAGCAGCTGGAAGCGCAGATTGCCGCGCAGCTGCAGCAGGGTTATCTGCGCTCGCCGGATGTATCAGTGGAAATTGACCAATACCGTCCGATTTTCGTGATGGGCGAAGTGGGTGCGGCCGGGCAATATTCCTTTGTTCCGGGCATGACCGTGCAGAAGTCCATTGCGGTTGCGGGCGGCTTTTCGGTCCGCGGCTTTCAGGACAATGTTGACATTACCCGCACTGTCAACGGCAAGGTCATGACAGGCCGTGTGTTGATTTCGGATCCGGTTCTGCCGGGCGACACGATCTATGTGCGCGAGCGGCTGTTCTGAGCCCGCATGGCAGCCGAGGCAAAACCACTGCGCATCGTCCATTGTTTTCGCTCGCCTGTCGGCGGCATTTTCCGCCACGTGCGCGATCTTGTGGATGCGCAAATTGCCAGCGGCCATCAGGTCGGGATCGTCTGCGATTCCTCGACAGGCGGCGCCTACGAAGAGAAATTGTTCGAAGCCATCCAGCCGAAATTGGCGCTCGGTCTTACCCGCGTGCCGATGCAGCGCCATGTCGGGCCTGGGGATCTGGTTTCCGCATGGCGCACCTACAAAGCCATTTCCAAATTGAATCCGGACGTTCTGCACGGGCACGGCGCCAAGGGCGGCGTCTATGCGCGCGTGTTCGGATCACTGTTACGGGTCTTCAGGTCTCGCGTAGCCCGTTTTTATTCGCCCCATGGCGGCAGCCTGCATTACGACAACACGGTGCTTTCCGGAAAAATCTTTTTCCGCATCGAATGGCTGCTTGAAAAACTGACGGACAGGATCCTGTTTGTCGCTGATTATGAGCGGCGCACATTCATTGAAAAAATAGGTCAGCCGCGCAATGCGCTGGTGATTTACAATGGCCTTGCGCCCGCCGAATTTGAGCCGGTGCCTGCCGCTGCAAATGCCGCCGACTTTCTCTACATCGGCATGATGCGAGACCTGAAGGGTGCTGACCTGTTCATTGATGCGCTCGCCGCCGCCTCGAATGCCACCGGCAGGCAACTCTCGGCCGTCATGGTCGGCGCAGGCGACGATCTTCCCGCCTATCTGGAGCAAGTCCGCCGATTGGGGTTGGAGACCCGCGTCACTTTCCTGGACCCAATGCCGGCACGCCAGGCCTTTGCATTGGCGCGCACCATCGTTGTGCCTTCCCGGGCCGAGGCCATGCCATACATTGTGCTCGAAGCCGTCGCTGCCGGCATGACCATGATTGCCACGCGCGTTGGCGGCATCCCGGAAATTCTGGGCGCCAATTGCGAGGCGCTGTGCGATGTCAGTGCCGCTGGCCTTGCTGAAAAGATGGTCTCGCGCATCCGCGAACCGGAAGTGCTGGCGCATTCCATGCCTTCGGGTGATGCTCTGAAATCGAAATTTGCTGTTGCCGTCATGGCTCGCCAGATTGAAGACCAGTACCGGGCCGTCCTGGGGGCATGATGTCATGGCGGCAAATTGCACAGTCGCTGATCATCGGATTTTAAGCGATTTCGCTTATCGCTTGCCCATTGAGTTCAAACCGGTGCGTCGATGAACGAGATTGATCCGAACCTGCGTTTCAATGCCGAGGCGGTTAAGCGCCATGATGGCGGCGCTCCCAATGCAGTGCGCAGGGAAGAGCTGAACGCAATTGCAGAGCAGGTGGCGCGGCAATACCGGCAAGACTCGATGTCGCCGGTGATCGTGTCCGGCACTTTGCGTCTTGTCGAGTTCGCCATACTGGTGCTGTCCGGACTTGTGATTTACCTTGCCTATGTCGGCGTCCACAAAACCTTGTTGTGGCAATATCCGGCCGTGATCCTCGGCGGATCGGCTGCCATGGTCATCGTGCTTGAACTTGCTGATACCTATCAAATCCCTTCTCTGCGCAAACCGTGGAGCCAAATTGGCCGGATCCTCTTCTCATGGTCCGGGGTGTTCGCAGTGCTGACCCTGATTGGCTTTTTCCTCAAAGTATCGGCCGATTTCTCGCGTGTCTGGCTTGCCACCTGGTTCGGCACGGGTTTCGTCGCGCTGATGGTGTTGCGCCTTGTGCTTTCGCGCTTCATCAAGCTTTGGGCGCGCAATGGCAAAATGGAACGGCGCGCACTCATTGTCGGCGGCGGCAAAGTCGCTGAAAGCCTGATCCGTTCGATCGAGATCCAGCCGGACAATGACATCCGCATTTGCGGCATCTTTGATGATCGCGACGACGTGCGCTCGCCTCCTGTCGTGGCCGGTTATCCAAAGCTTGGCACGGTAGGAGAGCTGATCGAGTTTGCCCGTATCGCCCGCATTGACATGCTCATTGTCGCCATGCCGCTGACGGCTGAGACGCGGGTTTTGTCGTTGCTGAAGCGTTTGTGGGTATTGCCGGTCGATATCCGTCTGTCGGCGCACGCCAACAAGCTGCAGTTCAGACCGCGCGCCTATTCCCACATCGGGTCGGTGCCAATGCTCGACATCTTTGACAAGCCGATCAACGACTGGGATTCGGTGGCGAAGCGCGCTTTTGACATCGTTTTTTCCCTGATCGGCATCGTCTTGCTCTCGCCGGTCATGCTGGTTACCGCAATCGCCATCAAGCTGGACAGCCCGGGTCCGGTCCTGTTCCGGCAAATCCGCCACGGCTTCAACAATGAGGAAATCAATGTCCTCAAATTCCGCTCCATGTATACAAAAATGAATGATCCGACAGGCAAGAACGCGGTGACAAAGGGCGATCCCCGCGTGACGAAAGTGGGCCGCTTTATCCGCAAGAGCTCGATTGACGAATTGCCGCAATTCTTCAACGCCCTGCGCGGCGACCTGTCGCTGGTTGGCCCGCGGCCTCATGCAATTTCTGCTCAATCGCGCGACCGGCTTTATGGCGATGTTGTCGAAGGCTATTTTGCCCGCCACAGGGTCAAGCCGGGCGTGACCGGCTGGGCGCAGATCAACGGCTGGCGCGGCGAAATCGACAATGACGAAAAGATCAAGATGCGCACTGAATATGATCTCTTCTATATCGAGAACTGGTCGTTGTGGTTTGACCTGAAAATCCTGTTTCTGACGCCCATCAGGCTGTTGAACACGGAGAATGCATATTGAGCGTCATTACCGCCAACCACTCAATTGACCCGGCCGCGCAGGCGCGCGCGCTCAACCGGTTGATTATGGTTGGGGCGCTGGCGCTTGGTGTCTTGCTGTCCGGCTATGTGCTCAACGAGCCCGCCCCCTATGAGCTCTACATGACCGGCATGATCGCGGTCTGGGCGCTGTTTGGTCTGCGCCTGTCGCGCACGAATATGCCGTTGTTGCTGATCTATGTGCTCCTCAACGTTGGCGGGCTGATTGCCCTGACGCAGATGAGCGAGATCAAGGATGCGCCGCTCTACATCGCCGTCTCGCTGTTTTTGGCGCTCACGGCCGTATTTTACGCAGCCGTGATCGAGCAGGACAAATCGATCTTGCCGGTTATTTTCAATGCCTATCTTGCAGCGGCGCTGTTCACCTCGGTCCTTGGCATTGCCGGATATTTCAGACTGATCCCCGGCGCGGACATATTTACGCTTTATGGCCGCGCCCGCGGTGGTTTCCAGGACCCGAACGTGTTCGGTCCGTTCCTGATGCTGCCGGCCGCCTGGTTGCTCTTCGGGGCGCTCAAAGGCCGAATTGCGATGATGCCGCTGCGGTTTGCGGGCTTGCTCATCGTTGCGTTGGGCGCATTCCTGTCCTTTTCCCGCGCAGCATGGGCTATGCTTGTGCTCGTCATGGTCCTTGTTCCCTTGTTCATGTTTCTTGGCTCACAAAATAGCCGTTTCCGTTTGCGCGTCACCCTCGTCACCGCGATTGCCATTTCTGCGTTGGTGCTGGCGCTGGTGATTGCGCTGCAAATCCCGCAAGTCGCCGATCTCTTTTCCGAGCGCGCCAAGCTTGTTCAGGACTATGATGGCGCCCGGCTGGGCCGGTTTGCGCGCCACTGGCTTGGCTTGGTCATGGCCGCCGAGCATCCGCTTGGCATTGGTCCGCTTGTCTTCGGTCCGATCTTTGGCGAAGACACGCACAACATGTGGCTCAAGGCGCTTCTGGATTATTCCTGGCTGGGTTTTGCCGCATGGCTGTCGCTGATGGCTTTGACACTCGGTCTTGGTTTCAAAATCCTGTTCCGCCCGCGCTACTGGCAGCCCCATCTGATCTGTGCCTATTCAGTGTTTGTCGCCCACGCCGTCATCGGCAACATCATCGACATTGACCACTGGCGGCATTTCTATCTGGTGACGGGCATTATCTGGGGCTGCGTGGGTCTGGAATACCGGCACAAGTCCGCGCCCGCGCAGCTGGTTTCCAACGTCGCCCATCCATAATAAATGAAATGAAAATTGGTCGGAGTGGCGGGATTCGAACCCACGACCCCTAGTCCCCCAGACTAGTGCGCTAACCGGGCTGCGCCACACTCCGAACCGTGGCCTTCTATAAACAGGCTTGCCCGCCGGTCAATAGCAAAGCGGCGATATTAGCGGATCTGGTCGAGCAAGCGCTTGCACTCGAGGAGATCAAACAGAACTTCCTGCAAAAGCGCGCGGTTGTCCTTGGCCAAAGACTGCATGTCGGCAGGCACGGGACCGCCTTCCTGCTTGCCGAGCCCGAAAAACCGTTTGGCTACCGACAGTTTGGGGGCGCCGACCAGCGTGTCGTCCTCAGGATCGTGCGCGGGCGCCGCCTTTTTCGGCGCGGCGGCCGACTCTTGTGCGCCTTGGTGCGCCGCCTGCCTTTGGCGCGCAATCTCGTCCGCCGCCGCCTTGTCGCCCGAGCCGAGCGCGATGACAAACTGGTTGCCATTGTCCTTCAAGAGGCGCTGCACGCCCTTGATCGTATAACCCTGATCGTACAAAAGGTGGCGGATGCCTTTGAGCAATTCGACATCGGCAGGCCTGTAATAACGCCGGCCGCCGCCGCGCTTCAGCGGCTTGATCTGGGTAAAACGTGTTTCCCAAAATCGCAGAACATGTTGGGGAAGATCGAGGTCTTCCCCGACTTCACTGATGGTGCGAAATGCATCGGGACTTTTGTCCATGCCTCAAACCCCGTTTGAACGGCGGCCGTGGTCGCGCGTGATTCGCTTCTATTTCAATCGTTTGCCGCGCAATATTCAAGAGGGAAATCAAAGTGCTTGGCGCGCACACATCACTTTTTGCGCGATGTGGTGTGACCTTTGATGATCTTCTGCTTCAAAACATTGGATGCCTTGAAGGTCATTACCCGGCGCGGAAGGATCGGCACTTCCTCGCCGGTCTTCGGATTGCGCCCGATGCGTTCATTCTTGTCGCGGACATGGAAGGTGGCAAAGGACGAAAGCTTGACTGTTTCGCCGCGCACGATGGCGTTGCACACCTCGTCGAGCACCATTTCGACCAGCTCGGCTGACTCAGTCCGAGACAGCCCGACCTTCCGGTAAACTGCCTCCGCCAAATCGGCACGCGTTACTGTCTTGCCCCCCATGCCTGCCATTCCTGTCGAACCATTTTCCCAAAATCGTGCGGCACGTTAACGGCTTGAAGTTGCAGGGTCAAGACAGGGATTTGCCGCCAATTTCACCAGCGCAAAAGCATGGCGCCCCAGGTGAATCCGCCGCCCATGGCTTCCAGCAAAATCAGGTTGCCGCGCTTGATGCGACCGTCGCCAACCGCCTCTGCCAAAGCCAGCGGGACCGAGGCAGCAGAGGTATTGCCATGGTGATCCACGGTGATGACAACCTTGTCTTCGGAAATTTCCAGCTTCTTTGCCGAAGCATCGATAATCCGCTTGTTGGCCTGGTGGGGGACAAACCAGTCGATGTCTTCAGCCTTGATGCCCGCCTCTTCGAACGAGTCCTCGATGACGTCGGTGATCATGCCGACAGCATGCTTGAAGACCTCGCGGCCCTCCATGCGAAGATGGCCGACGGTCTGCGTTGTCGATGGCCCCCCGTCAACATACAACTTCTGCTTGTGTGATCCATCAGAGCGGAGCTTGGCGGCCAGTATACCGCGGTCCGATGTCAGCCCCTTGCCTTCGGCCGCTTCCAGAATGACGGCCCCTGCCCCGTCGCCGAAGAGGACGCATGTTGTGCGGTCGTTCCAATCGAGGATGCGTGAGAAGGTTTCAGCGCCGATGACGATGACCCGGTGGACCATGCCGGAGCGGATATACACATCTGCAGTGGTCATGGCGTAGACGAAGCCGGTGCAGACCGCCTGAATATCGAAGGCAAAGCCATGCTTCATGTCGAGGCGGTTCTGGATATCGACGGCGGTGGCGGGAAATGTGTTGTCGGGGGTCGCCGTCGCCACAATGATCATGTCGATGTCGGCAACGGTCAAGCCCGCATTGGCCAGCGCCGCGCGCGCTGCGTCAGCGCCCAAGGACGCCGTCGTTTCACTGGCGTCGGCGATATAGCGCTGGCGGATACCGGTGCGCTGGACGATCCATTCGTCCGACGTTTCCAGCATGCCTTCGAAATCGGCATTGGCCATGGCACGTTTTGGAGTTGCGCTGCCAATGCCACGCACGACCGACCTGATAACTGTCACTTACGCCTCGTCCTTTGTTTCCGCTACCTGTGCCGCCTCTGGCACAATGACTGGGTGGCGGGCATGGAACAGGCCAATGTCCGCCTCGATTTTCTTCAAAAGTCCATTTACGGCCATATCGCGCCCAACTGCGATCGCCGCGGCAAAACCTTCGGCATCGGTGCCGCCGTGGCTTTTCACCACCACGCCGTTCAATCCCAGAAACACGCCGCCGTTGACCTTGCGCGGGTCCATTTTCTCGCGCAGGAAGTTGAAAGCACTGCGTGCGAACACATAGCCGATACGGGCCATCAGCGTCCGGCTCATGGCCATGCGCAAATATTCGGCAATCTGCTTGGCCGTGCCTTCTGCTGCCTTCAGCGCAATGTTGCCGGCAAAGCCTTCGGTGACAACGACGTCGACCGTGCCCTTGCCCAGATCATCGCCTTCGACAAAACCCTCATAGCGCATGGTTGAAAGTCCGGCATCACGCAGCATGCGCCCGGCTTCCTTGACCTCTTCCTGGCCTTTGATTTCCTCAACGCCGACGTTGAGCAATCCCACCGTCGGACGGTCGATCTCAAACAGGGCGCGGGCCATGGCCGAGCCCATCACCGCAAAATCCACCAGTTGCTGCGCGTCTGCGCCAATTGTTGCGCCTACATCCAAGACGATGCTTTCGCCGCGCAGTGTCGGCCATACTGCAGCAATCGCCGGCCGCTCGACCCGCGCCATGGTGCGCAGGCAGAATTTGGACATGGCCATCAACGCGCCAGTGTTGCCAGCCGAAACGGCCGCGCCGACATCGCCGGATTTCACCGCCTCAATCGATTTCCACATCGACGACTTCCAGCGGCCTTGGCGCAGCGCCTGGCTTGGCTTGTCTGTCATGGCCACCGACACATCGCAATGGACAAAGGTGGAGACGGATTTCAATTCGGCAAACCGGCTGAGTTCCGGCATCACCTGATCTTCCTTGCCGAAAAATATGAACTGCAAATCCGGGTACCGCTCCAGCGCCAAAGCCGCGCCGGGGATCGTGACCGAGGGACCGAAATCCCCGCCCATGGCATCAATTGAAATCTTCGTCACGCTTTGGCCGTCCCGTTGTTCGGAAGCTTCGTTCCGCTAGCCTTGCAACCGGTTTAGCGGTTTTCCGGACTCAGGCAACGGCATTTGCAGAAAATTGCAGCATGTCTCACTGTTTTTGCTTGAGAGCAGCCAGTTTTGCAAACGGCGAGACTTTTGCCGGCTCTTTGTCGGCATCCTTGACCGGCGGCAATTCAGCCCCCGTCTTGCGCGGGTAGGGATCAATGCCAAGTTCGAAAAATTCCTCGGCAATCTGGCCGATATCCAGTTGATCGCCTGAGAAGGTTTCCGGCATATCCGGCCCCTGCGCATCCAGCACGATTTCACCATTGGCATCGGCGTCAATGCGGGCAAGCTTGGAATGCTCCGGCACAAATATGGCGTCGATTTCGTTTTCGACATGCGCATCAATTGGTTCAAGCGTAATCGAGCAAGTCTGCACGATGTCGGCGACAAGGGAACCTGTGACCTTCACGCCGTCGCGCCGCCATTTTGAAACAAGCAATTTTGCGGCAAAGGATTTCACCTCGACCAGATCATGACCGCGCGCCAGTGCGGCGCACTGTTTTGCATCGGCAACAAGTGTCACCTGCATGCCGCGCTGCGGCAGGCGCGACACGGCGACCATATGGGTCAGCGCTGCGGCGTTTTCCTTGGACATGACCATCACTCTTTCATTGCGGACGCGTCCGGGAATGTGACGCCGCCGCCCAGAATATCCTCGTCCGGTTGTGCGCCAAGCGCCTTTGCGGCCGCCAAAGCGTAGTGCGCCAGGGCGGGTGCAAATTCCCATTGCGGACCGTCCGGAAAAATATTGCGCTCCAACGCCTTGGCAAATGCGTCTCGATCAGCCGATGCGAGCGCCAAATCATAGGCTGCAGCCCGGCCATAGAACATTTTCGCCAGCTTTTTCATGCGTTTGGGCACGGATGTGTCGCCAATGCCCAGTTCCCGCAGTGAATGATCAACATCCTGGAAGAATTCCTCGACGACCTCCTGCCCCAAGGCTTGAACATCGATACCCCCGCCTTTGATCCGGTGCAGAAACAGGATCATGTGCAGCGACAATGATTCAAACCGGCCTATCGGCGTGTCAGGCACATGCCAATGCGAAAACAGATATGGCTGCCGCGCCGTTGCCACGATCGCCTCGTAGGTGCGGATCACGATTGCCTGGCTGGCGTTTCGTTTGCGGCCAAAAAGCCGTGACAGGATCAAATGCGTCGCCCGTTCAATTGCATAGCCACAGACGTTGCATCGTGGCGAAAGCTGGTTTACCGAAGCGTGCGGACAGGGTCGGCACGCGGCCTTTGAGGGAGATGGCGTTGTTTACTGCCAATATCAAGCGAAACATTGCGCAGCGCGCCGGTTCGGTTGCCGTGCTTTTGACTTTGGGCGTTGCGCTTGGCGCGTGCCAGTCTTTCGAGATCGACAAACCGTCCGACACGATCCAGCAGGGTTATGTCGTGGATGAAGCCGCCCTGGCCGCGACGCCGGTCGGATCAAGCCGTGAACAGGTGCTTTTGTCGTTGGGCACACCGTCCACCATCAACACGCTTGATGGCACCGAGGTGTTTTACTACATCTCGCAAACGCGCAAGCGCTCGGTTGCTTTCCAGAAAGCCAAGCTCGTCGATCAGCGTGTGCTGGCCATCTATTTTGCCCCAGACGGAACTGTGGCCAATCTGGCCAACTATGGCCTGAAAGACGGCAAGGTGTTTGATTTCGTCCGCCGCGTGACGCCGAC